>CAMDHJ010000049.1 GCA_945897865.1 Tepidiphilus sp. J10 | reverse complement strand
GTGTTCAAGCTGCAATCGCCGCGCCACCAACGCTGTCTGGTGGAAGCCGTGGTGTCGGAGAGCTTTCCGCTGCTTGGCAAGAGTATCCGCGAGGGACGTTTCCGCACCTTGTATCAGGCCGCGATCATCGCCGTGGCGCGCAATGGCGAGCGCATCCAGCGCAAGATCGGAGACATCGTGCCGCGTCCGGGTGACACATTGCTGATGGAAACGCACCCAAGTTTTCTGGAACGCTACCGCAACACGCGCGACTTTCTGCTGATCAGCCGACTCGACAATTCAACCCCGCCACGTCACGAACGCGCCGGTTTGGCGGTGGCGATCATGGCGGGCATGGTGGTGCTGGCCGCGACGGGTTGGTTGAGCATGTTGCAGGCGGCGATGCTGGCTGCCGGCCTGATGCTGCTCGGCCATTGCACCACGGCGGGAGCTGCGCGGCGGTCGGTGGATTGGCAAGTGCTGCTGGTGATTGCCGCCGCTTTCGGCATCGGCATTGCGCTGGAGAAATCCGGCGCCGCCGGCATGGTCGCCAGCGGCCTGGTCAACCTCGCCGGCGATAGTCCCTGGGCGGCGTTGGCGTTGTTGTTCCTGGCGACTTCGTTGTTCACCAATCTGATCACCAACAACGCTGCCGCCGTGCTGATGTTTCCCATCGCGCTGGCGGTCGCCGCGCGGCTTGATGTCAGCGTCATCCCGTTCGCCATCGTGATCATGAAAGCCGCTTCGGCCAGCTACGCGACGCCGATTGGTTATCAGACCAATCTGATGGTGATGGGGCCGGGCGGTTACACCTTTGCTGACTATCTGCGCCTGGGGGTGCCGCTGACCTTCCTGACCGGAGTGCTGACTGTGTTGATTGCGCCATTGGTTTGGCCGTTCTGAGGTCGGTTGCGTAGGTTGGGCTGACGCCAGGAAGCCCAACAGCCTTGGGGGGGCGCTCATGTTGGGCTTCCTGGCGTCCGCCCAACCTACCGCTTTCGTGCCCTCCCCAATTCCGGAACACCGCTCTAACGTGGCCGGGATCAGGACATCTGAAGTTCGGTTGCCGCATAAAATGGGGTATGAACTCAAGGGCACTACCTTAAGCATTCCGATACCTACTCCCCCTTTGGAAAAGGGGGCCTGGGGGGATTTATGAAACATCCTGGTAGGCCAGCGCCGTTAAATCCCCCTCGGTCCCCCTTTACAAAGGGGGAAGCAAACCCGTCCAACAGCCTGGAACCGCAGGCTGCGCTTAAGTAAGTGTCATTCGGGCATGAACCTGGGTTGGATTGCGTTTTTCAAAAGGCAGGTAAATCATTCCTGCAATTTCGTCATTTCACGAATTGTTGAGGTCACATCATGCGTTGGTTGATTTTGTTGGGTTTTCTCATGTTGACGGCCTGTTCCACGACCCATTTCGGCGTGCCGGAAGAGGCTTGGGAGCAGATGAGCGAGGCGGAGCGGATGGAGACCATACGCGGTTACAACGAGCGCATGCGCTTGCAGAACGAGGCCAATCTGCGTACTGCCGAGGCGCGGCGGGTTGCCCAGCAACAGGCCGCCTTGCAGCGGCAGGAGGTGGAGGCGCGTGAAGCCGCTTTGGCGCAAGAAGCTGCACGTTTGCAAGAGGAACGGATTCGCGAGATCCACGCAGGGGGAGGACGAGCCGGCGATCTGATCCGGGTCAGCTTGCAGGGTGGCCAGATATTCATTGGTGGCCAGCACCGTGACTATGAGCCGATGGCTTTTTCTCTAGCATCCGGCGAGAGCCGGTATATCGATCTGGTGAGCCAGCAAAAAAAGAATACGCATTATCGGGCCCGCTTGCTGGTGACTTATTTTGATGGCTTGCTGCTGATCGATGGCAACGAACGCCAACGCGACAACCGCGCCGTCCGGCTGACCTATCAACCCGACTGGCGGCATGGCAAGCGTTATCGCCTGAATAGCGAAGGCCCGCTGGCATTGCGCGATGTGGAAGTCATGGTGAGCGCACCGCAACCTGATCGGCGGCGATGAGATTGTCTGGTCTTGCAAGACATTCAGCGCAACGTCGCTGGCTGCTGCCTGTATGGTGGATTGATGGGCCAACTGCGCTTGGTCCATCGACGATCTTGTCCTTCCTGCATTCGTGGCAAAGACAATTTTTTCAGCGCTGACTTAACTAGAGTCAATGACCGGCATCGGGCTTTAATCTCCAATCGCAATTCGTAGAGGGGAATGCTGACAAACGCCATAACACCCTCTTCCATATTCTGGAGCTCAGCTCGATGCAAACCTTTTTCCTTCCTGCCATCCATTTGATGAATCGATTGCGCTACCAGCGCAAGTTCATGTTGCTTGGCACTATTGTCGGCATCGTTGTGGTCGTGCTGCTGGCTACGGTGTATTCCAATCTGCAACAGGCCATCGATACGGCAGATCAGGAACTGGCTGGGTTGCAGATGCTGAAGCCGCTGAATCGAATGACCCAGTTCATGCAGCAGCACCGCGGCCTGTCATCCGGCGTGTTGAACGGCAACGAGGCCATGCGGGAAAAACGGGCCGCCAAGGAAAAGGAAGTCTCTACCGTCTTCGCCGAAGCCGAGGCGATACTCTCGCCCACTCTGCGTGACAACGCGACCTGGAAGAGCATCAGCGCCGACTGGTCCGCAATCAGCACCGAGGGCCTGAATTGGCCCGCGCCAGACAACCTGAAACGGCACACCGCGATGATCGCCAAGGTGCTGGTTTTGATGGTCGATGTGGCCGATGAAACCACGTTGACGTTGGACCCGGTGATTGATACCTACTATTTCATGGATACCCTCGTCATCAAGATGCCGGCCATGCTTGAACCGCTCGGCATCAGCCGGGCCCGAGGTACCGGGGTGTTGGCGGCAAAAGCGCTGAGCTTCGATATGCAGCGTGGATTCATTGGTCTGCTCCAGGAGATGACGGCCACATTACGTCAGCAAAACAGCAACCTGGAAAAGGTCATGCGCTTCGCGCCACATCTGCAGCCAGTGTTGAGTGGCGCTACCCGCCAATTTTCGGACGATGTGGAAAAAGTCTTTGCGCTGATCCAGAGCGATATCCTGGAGGAGAAATTCGAGACACCGCCGCAGGACTATTTCGCGCTCACCACGCAGGTGATCGACCAAGGCTACAAGGTGATGTTCGAAACGCTGATACCGCAATTCGAACAGCAACTGAAGGCGCGCAAAGCCAGCGCACAAAACATGCTGCTGGCGCAACTGGGATTGGCGGTCGTGATTGTTCTGTTGTCGCTTTACCTCAGCATCGGCACCTACTATTCAGTGATCGGCAGCGTTGAGATTTTCTCCAACGGCGCGCGCCGCCTGGCCGAAGGCGATCTGACCGCTGAATTCACCACCGACGGCGCCGATGAACTGCACGCCGCCGGCCAGGATTTCAACAACATGGCCACCGCCTTCCGCAACATGCTTGGGCGAATTAAACAGGATGTTGGCGAACTACATGCTGCGGTCGATCAACTGGCCTCGTCCAGCCAGCAGATTTCCAGCAGCACCAGCGCTCAAAGCGACTCGGCCTCCAGCATGGCGGCATCGGTAGAAGAGATGACCGTAGGCATCGACCACATCGCCCAGAACGCAAGGGAAGCGCAGGATTATTCGCGGGAATCCGACGTTGTCGCGGCCAATGGCGGCCGCATCGTCGAAGGTGTGGTGAACGAAATTCAAGGCATTGCCAATACCGTCAATCAATCTGCACGGGTAGTTGAGGAATTGGGAATGCAATCCGACCAGATTTCAGTGATCGTCGGCACCATCAAGGACATCGCAGACCAGACCAATCTGCTGGCGTTGAATGCCGCCATCGAAGCCGCCCGCGCCGGCGAAATGGGCCGCGGTTTCGCGGTGGTCGCCGACGAAGTGCGCAAACTGGCCGAACGCACCACAAAATCCACCCAGGAAATCGCCCAGATGATCGGCGCCATCCAGTCGGGCACATCCAACGCCGTGGTTAGCATGAAGAGCGGCGTCGAACGCGTCGCACTCGGCGTCGAACACGCCAGGCAAGCCGGCAACACCATCAGCCAGGTGCAAGCACATTCGCGCAAAGTGGTCGACGCGGTATCGGAAATCAGCGTCGCCCTGCGCGAAGAAGCCTCGGTCAGCACCCAGATCGCCCAGAACGTCGAACACATCGCCCAAATGGCCGAAGAAAACAACGCCGCCGCCGCCGGCAACGCCACAACCGCGCAAAACCTGCGGCAACTGGCGCGGAACCTGAGCGAAGAAGTGGGGCGGTTCAAAACTTGAACAAAAAAGCACAGTTGACCAGACTGTAGGTGCGAATTTATTCGCACAACCAACCGCTGCGCGCGAAGGATTCGCGCCTGGATAAGTAACGCAAGCGACTGAACCTGTAAAACGCAGTTGAAACCCTGAGACACCCTTGAAAGCCGCGTGGTTTGAAGCATGAAGGGCCATGATGTCGTTCGTCCACTGGGTCAGTCGGCGAATGTAGGTTGGGCAGAGGAACGAAGCCCAAACAACCGCTGCCATGTTGGGCTTCGTTCCTCTGCCCAACCTACGACACGGGTTGCGATTGCGGTTTTCTGGCTGAAATTTCACAACATTCAAGGTTCAATCCCAACCGAGGTTTCCATGTTGAAGGGATTGCCTTGAGGTGCTTGCCTTGAGAGGCTTGGATTCAGGCGGAGCCGGAACTGGCAGGCCAGGACGACGCTGACAACCTGTGCAACATCCCCCAACCGTCACCCCGGCGAATGCCGAGGTCCAGCTGCAACGCCACGTCAACGAAAAACGTCCGCCCCCTCACAGCGACGTTTCTCGGCAACCATGTGACGAAAATTGTCACTTTTCTGCGACCACAGACCGAAGCCAATAATCAGCCCGCGCAGCAGAAAACATGCAAATCACCCACTGCGCACAAACGGAATCGCAGTCACAGCGCAGCTAGACAAAAATTAAAGAAATCCGGCAACAGGCCGTAAACGGCAGCGACAGGAGCATAAGCAAGAGTTGGCACACAATTCGCTCAGTGTCATACGTCGCCCAGTTGGGTGCAGACAAACCTCAAAGGAGCTAGATCATGATGATGAAACAAATGCAAACCCGCCCCGGCCAGTCCGGTTTTACGTTGATCGAACTGCTGATTGTGGTGGCGATTATTGGTATTTTGGCGGCGATCGCCGTGCCGAGTTACCAGAATTATTCAAATAAAGCCAAGTTTTCAGAAGTGATTAATGCCACAGCAACCTACAAAACAGGGGTTGAGCTTTGCTTCCAGACAACTGGTGCATTTACTACTTGCGATACTGGCGGTGATTCCAACATGCCCGCTGCAATAACTGCCGGGCTTGGCAAATATGTCGCGACAATTGCAGTTGCTGATGGTGTTATTACCGCTACAGGTAGTGGTTCAGCCCCCCTTAATTCAACTTATGTAATAACGCCCACTTCCGTCACGGGTGGTATTAACTGGACGCTTACAACTGGAACTGCTACTTGTGACGATAATGGTCTCTGTTCTTGATTTTTATCAATATTTGTCTTGATGCTGAAGTAAAGGGATGGTATTAGATTCAATTTCCCTTTACCTACGCATTCCATTTAAAGCGCCGGAAAATTCCGGCGCTTTTTTTTGCTGCAGATATGGTTAGTATACTTTTGGTTGGTTTTTCACTGGCAGTTGCACTAATGTCGCCATTCTCCACATTGGCTACATTATTTCTTGTACCTTCAGCGTTGTTAGTCATCTGGTTGGGAAGAGTGGGGGGCGCTAATCTCTCCTGGATATTGTTTGGTTGGTTATTGTGGTTGCCCATCTCGCTTGTATTTAGTTTGTCCCCCGGCCTTAGTCTGCCGCAGGCGGCTATTCTGCTTTGCTTGCCCATAGCCTGGTTGGCTGGCATCTATCTTTATACGCGAAATCAGCTTGAACCCTTATTGAAGTCATTGCCACTTATTTTGTTGTTGCCCTTGTTGTTCTGGGGTTTGCTGCAAGGCCCGAATACATTCACTTTGAAACCGCAAGGCTCATTCAATGACCCAAATACTTATGCGGCAGTACTTAATATTTTAAGCCTGCCGTTGTTTGCGCACTATCTGGCAAGCAATCCTGTTCTTACATCACGCTGGTTGCGAACAGGTCAATTAGCCTTATTGGCATCTGTGGCTTTTGTTGCATTTTTGGTTTCTTCGCGTGGCGCGATGCTGGCTTTAATCTTGGTATTGCCTTTACTTATATGGCTGGCGCGCGAGCAACCGTATTTCGGACGTAAGTTGATGTTATTGGCTACAGTGACATTGGTGGCTTACTTGAGTGCGTTGTCGATCAGTGGTGGCTTGTCGGTAGCGCAACGTTTGGTCGCTACCGTTCAGGAAGGCGATCCATATCGCATCATGCTGATGCAGTCGGCTTGGTTAATGATCACGGACCATCCCTGGCTTGGCAGCGGTTTGGGTACCTTTCGCCTGCTTTACCCACAATATCGTTTCCCTACTGAAACAGTCACAGCAAGTGGTTGGGTTCATAACGATTATTTGCAACTCTGGTTAGAGGCCGGGTTGCCCATGTTTTTTCTATTGCTGGCTTTGGTCATTTGGGTGCTATGGGCAGGTTTGAGAACTTTACGCCAAGGTGGGAAAGAGGCTTTGCTGCGCATGGGGTATTTGGCAGGTATTGGCGCCATCTTGATACATGCATTGGTCAATTTTCTTTTCTACTTTGCCCTGGTCAGTCTGCTGGTCGGCCTTTACCTGGCGCGTGTTTCCCATACTGAAATTGCAAAACTTGAAACTGCACTCATGGAGGAAATCCCTTCCAAGAATCAGCGCGCCATTAGACTTGCCGCTGGCAGCTATGCATTTATTCTAGGATTTCTGTTGATGGGGCAGGTTGCGGTAGAAGTCTTGCTCGGCAAGGCATCTTATATTCAACGTGTATTGCTGCAATGGGATGCAACAACCCCGCATACCTATCCACGCTATCAGGTGGCTTATTGGATATCAGTGCTTGCGCCATTCCACCCAACGCCGCCGCACATTATGGGTCTGGAATTGTCGGATGGATTCTTAATTGGCAATCTCTCCGAGAATGGCGTTCGTGACGAATCTCTCGTTCGAATGGCCGCTGGTCGTCAACGCGCGCCGTGTTACTTGCCGTATGCAAATGATGCACTGGCGGTCATCCTTCAGGGTAGTGCTGCAATTCCTCTCGACGAGAAATTGCGTGCCCAAGGACAAGCAATCATTACTAGCAACCTTGAATGCAATGCACGCCACGGACTCAGCTACTACTATGCAGGTATTCTGGCAAAAAACGATGAAGATGCTTTGATGTGGTGGCGTGCAGGTTTGGCGGCTTCATTCTTCCTAGGTGATCGCCTGCTATTGGCGGCGGCAATCCTCTCCAGAACCACACCAAAATACTCAAAGGAATTGACCTCGTTGGTGGTTCAGATGGCAAATGCTATTCGAACCATGGAAGCCAACCCAGGTGTACATACTGATCAAAATTACTGGGGTGATGTTCAGCGAAATTTGCACCGCATGACTGGGCAAAGAATTGTGGAGTTGGTGCTACCTCCTGATAGTGGGCATTAGATTTCTTCCAATGCATTCTTTTGTTTATGCCATAGGTAATTATTTTATGTCGCATTGGGTTGATATTAGGTTGACGGAAAATGCCATATTAATTATTAAAAGCACGGAAGTTTGTTGTGATCTCAACGATTGCTATGGGTGAGAATTCACCCCCCCTGTGGTTCAGATTGCTACCAGCCACCCTAAGAGAGAAAGTCAAGCATCGCCCCAATCTGTTGCTGGCGCTCAGCAACACAGGCTGGCTATTCGGCGACAAGGTGTTGCGTATGGGTATAGGGCTGCTGGTTGGTGTGTGGATCGCCCGTTATCTTGGCCCAGAGCAATTCGGGCTCCTGAATTACGCGGTTGCGGTTGTCGCTCTGTTTGGCGCCGTCGCAAGCGTCGGGCTCAACGGCATTGTCGTGCGTGACTTGCTCAACCAACCTGAAGCCGCCAACAACACATTGGGCAGCAGCTTCGTGCTGCAGATATTGGGCGGGTTTGTCGCTTTTGGGTTGTCTGTGATCGCCATCTATTTTTTGCGGCCCGATGATTCGCTTGCCAGACTGATTGTCGCGCTGCTGGGCTTTGCACTTGTATTCAAAGCCAGCGATGTCGTTCGTTACTGGTTCGAGTCTCAAGTGCAATCCCGCTATGTGGTCTGGGTTGAAAACGGCGTGTTTCTTGTGCTCGTCGCATTCAAGATCGCGCTTGTGCTTAGTGCTGCCCCGCTCATGGCATTTGTTTGGGTAACATTTGCCGAGACGCTGCTGGTCGCCGTTGGCCTGCTGGTCATCTATTCCCGACGCAGCGGGCGGCTCGCCGCTTGGTGCACCAGTGCAAGCCGTATCAAAAGACTGCTCGCAGATAGCTGGCCGCTCATTCTTTCTGGGCTGGCTGTGATGATCTACATGCGCATTGATCAGATCATGCTCGGACAGATGCTGGGGGATCAAGCTGTTGGTGTTTATAGCGCTGCAGTACGAATCAGCGAGGTTTGGTATTTTGTGCCGACTGCAATCATTTCTTCCGTGCTGCCCGCGATCATCGCAGCTAGAAAAGTGGACCCAGGGATTTATCTTGCTAGGCTGCAAAAACTCTACGACATCTTGTTCTTGGTGGCTATTTCAGTAGCGGTTCCCATGAGTTTCCTGTCTGGACCAGCTGTGGCACTGTTGTTCGGTGATGCCTTTGCTGGGGCGGGCAGCATCTTGTCTATCCATATTTGGTCAGGTGTTTTTGTTTTCCTCGGAATGGCAAGTAGTCAATGGCTGATACTCGAAGGTCACCAGAAAGCAATATTGCAAAGAACCCTGCTGGGTGCCGTCGTCAATATATTTGCAAACTTAATTTTCATCCCTTCATATGGTGCAGACGGGGCGGCCTATGCAACCGTTCTGTCGTATTGCATCGCGGTGTTCTCTGTGGGGTTGCGGGCCGAAACCCGGCTTGCATATTTGATGATGGGTCGCTCAATCTTGTTCAAACATATCTTCCGGTCGCACCATGCTTAAGTTTCTGTTTCACAAGTTGATCCCACCGTTCTTGCAGGAACGCCTCCGTATGGTGTTTGACCGCTATGCCCGCAAATCGTATGCACAGGAAGGCGAGGATATGATTCTGTGGTATTTGTTCGAAAATCGGACAAGTGGCTTCTATGTTGATGTTGGCGCGCATCACCCTGCGCGGTTTTCGAATACTTATTTTCTCTATCAGCGCGGATGGCGTGGCATCAATATTGATGCAATGCCTGGCAGCATGAAGTTGTTCGACCGCTACAGACCGCTAGATATCAATCTGGAACAGGCTGTAAGCGAAATCCCAGGTGAGTTGACCTATTACCTTTTCAATGAACCAGCTCTGAACGGATTCGATGCCCGGCTCTCCAGGGAACGAGATGCACAATCCACCAATGCATACAGGATTGTCAGTACGAGAAAGCTGAAAACCAAGCGGCTGGATGCCATCCTTGATGAGTTTCTCCCAGAAGGTCAGTCCATTGATTTTTTGTCCATTGACGTGGAAGGGCTGGATATGGAAGTCCTCAGGTCCAGCAACTGGAAGCGATATTGCCCCCAAATCGTATTAATCGAGGTGCTCAATGGCCGGTTTCCTGACCTGCTCAGTAGTGAAGTAAGTCGTTTTATGGGCGAGCAGGGCTATACCATTTTCTCAAAAGCGATGAACACTGTTATTTACCGGCATGTCAATCTGACATGAACACAGCACCTGTAGTCCTCTTCACCTATGCCCGCCCCGAACACACCCGGCGCACGCTTGAAGCGCTCGCCGCCAACTCGCTCGCCGATCTGAGTGACCTCATCGTCTACGCTGACGCCGCACGCAGTGAGCGTGATGCTGCTACGGTGAACGCGGTGCGCCAGCTAGTCCACAACGCTACCGGTTTTCGCAGTGTGACCCTCATCGAACGCCACGAAAACTTCGGTCTTGCGCGCAACATCATCGAGGGCGTAAGTGCAACACTGCGCCAACACGCAAGCATCATCGTTTTAGAAGATGACATCGTTACCTCGCCGTTTTTTCTCACGTATATGAATGAAGCGCTGGATCGTTACGCCAATGACGAACGTGTTATGCACATTTCGGGCTACATCTACCCCATGCAAACCACCGGATTGCCAGAGACGTTTTTTCTTCCGCCTGCTTCGTGCTGGGGATGGGCGACTTGGCGGCGCGCATGGAAACATTTCCGCAAAGCTCCCGACGAGCTGATGCGCAGCTTCACGGCGGCCGAGCGCAGCGAGTTCAATCTCGATCAGTCTTTTCCCTACTGGACACAGGTTGTGCTGAATGCACGCGGTGCGATGAATACTTGGGCGATCTTCTGGTACGCGTCTGTATTCCGGCAGCAGGGATTGTGCCTGCACCCGCGCCAGTCGTATGTGCAAAATATTGGAAACGATGATTCCGGCACGCACATGCGTGAGTCAACGATGTTTGACGTGATATTGAATCCGAGCCGGGTTGAACGCTGGAGCGAGGCGACGACCATCGACGAGGTGGCACTTGCCAGACTTAAAGCCTATTTTCGGAGCAGTACCTCCGCGTACGTAAAACTTCGCATGGTGCTGGAATCAATGCTGGCGCACACCCGCCTGAGTCAACCTGTGCGGAATTGCTAATGAATCCTGCCCGAATCTTCAAGGATTCAGCCTACCGACAATGGGTTTGGCTGTGGTTATTCAGCAGGTTCCGCTCTCGTTACAAACCCGGCATTTTCCGCGCTTTCGGCTTCGAGCTCGAAGTCAGTGACTTCATTTCAGTGGCCTACCAGTTCCGAGACATTTTTGTTGAGCAGGAATACAAGTTGCCCAAGCTCGGACCTAAGCCCGTCATCATTGACGTTGGTGCAAATGTCGGCGTCTCGCTGCTGTATTTCTGCAAAACACTGGTTGAACCGGAAATCCACGCTTTTGAGGCAGACCCGGATATCTTCGACAAACTTCAGCGCAACGTCCAACGTAACGCTGCAAAAGCGTGTATTCATCTCATCAATGCGGCGGCTTACGTGTCGAATGGGACAATCCGTTTTTTGCACGAAGGTGCCGATGGCGGCCAGATCAGTGCTGCGACAGATGTGCATTTGACGCGGGACATACCCAGCTTGGACCTGCTCATCTACCTGCAAAAATTTGAGCATATCGATCTACTTAAAATTGACATTGAGGGTGCTGAGGCACTGGTCATTCCGCACTGCGCTCCGATGTTCGACCGGATCGACCGGATCTTCATCGAATACCATTCATCGCCGGACAAGGAGCAGTCAATTGTCTCCCTGCTCTCGCTATTGAAGACATCAGGTTTTCGTTTGCACCTCCAGTCTGCAGACGGCATACGCAGCCCTTTTGCGCCAGATCGTCACGGTGCTTTCGACAACCAGGTCAATATTTACGCCTACCGATTACTGGTATGACATTCCGACACTGGCTCATACGCAGCCTGCATCCTGCGGGCCCGCTAAATGACTTGACTGCGGTTAGGCCGGTTTCCGAATTCTTCGGGATTGAGCGCGGCCAGCCAATTGATCGCTACTACATTGAGGCCTTCATGGGGCAGCATCGCCACCGGATCAAGGGCGATGTGCTCGAAGTCGCTGGCAGCGAATACACGTGCCGGTTTGGCGACCCTGCCGCGCGTCCGTTTGAGCTTTACACCACGCCAAACGCCCGGGCAAATGCCATAGTCGGTGACCTAACTCGATCGGACACCTTGCCTACCAGTCGCTTCGACTGCTTCGTTTGCACCCAAACCTTCAATTTCATTTATGAGTTGGAAGCGGCGATCCAGGGGGCGGCCAAAGTTCTCGCCGACGGAGGTACCCTGCTCGCAACTGTCGGTGGTGTTTCACAAATCAGCCGCTACGACATGGATCGCTGGGGTGATTTCTGGCGCCTGAGTTCGACCGCCTGCGAACGGCTTTTCGCGCGGGATTTTGCTGAAGTGAAGGTGACCACCTACGGCAATGTAACGGCCGCAGTGGCGTTATTGCGCGGGTTTGCGGTTGAAGACCTGCCTAATTGCTCGGTGCTCGACGAGCATGACCCGAACTATCAGGTTTTGATTGGGATCGTGGCAAGAAAAGCCTGATGATCAAGCAGCGACTCAAATCCTTGCGCGACTTGGCCTACTCGGCTCGGGAATGCCTGCTCAATCAAGTTTCCGTACCCCTGGTCGTGTTGATTTATCACCGTGTGATTGATCTACCTACCGACCCGCAGCAGCTTGCGGTTCGGCCCGTGCGCTTTCGCCAGCAATTGCAGGCGCTCAAGGATGCTTTCGAAATCCGGCGCTTCGACCAAAGTTGGGCCGGTCTCGACCGCCCGACAGTTGTCATTACCTTCGATGACGGCTACGCCGACAATCTCGAATACGCGTTGCCGGTCCTTGAAGAACTCGAGATTCCGGCGACATTCTTCATTACCACCGGCTACGTTGGCAGCAGCCGCGAACTTTGGTGGGACGAGCTCGAACGCGTGCTGCTCTGTAGTTCGGGGGGCACGACGCTGAGCCGGATTGGTCCGATCGTGCTCGACCGGGCGTATGACTGCGCACAGGCAAGCGAGCGCGAAGCGCTGTATCACACGATTCACCCGCAACTGAAAATCCTTGGTGTAGCAGAACGCGAATCCGCTCTGGCCGATGTTGCCGTCGCGATGACGGGCACGCCTGAAGCGCGTTCTTCGTACCGGGTGATGAATGTGAACGAGCTGGCGCAAATGGCGTCAAGTCCGATGGTGACCCTTGGTGCGCATACTGTGTCGCATCAGCCTCTGTCGAGTTTGAGCGTCACCGATCAAGGTGCGGAGATCGAGGACTCGCGCACGCAACTGTGCGACTGGATTGAACGACCGGTGAACGTGTTCTCTTACCCTTTTGGCGACCGGGGCGATTACACGCAGGATACGGTTGATTTGTGCCGGAAGGCGGGTTTTATACGCGTTGCGGCCAACCATGCGGGTGTCGTGCGGCGAACGACAGACCCGTTTCGGGTGCCCCGCTTTCTGGTGCGAGACTGGCCCGCAGACGAACTGCTGTTCCGGCTGCGGCGTTTTGCCGGGCTGTGACGGGCATCCAAACAATGATGCCGAATCTAGAAGTGTTGCACGTCAATTCCGCCGATACTGGTGGCGGTGCCGCGCGAGCAGCGCAACGCCTGCATCTGGCGCTGCGTGCCGCAGGCGTCGATTCAATGATGCTGGTGCGACACGCTGGTTCAGGCGCGCCAGGCGTATTCGGACCACGCTCTCGCATCGAGGCGACACTCAACCCACTGCGCTGTTACGCCGGACGGGCTCTCATGCGTTTGCAATCTTCCGGCTTCAGGACGCCGCGCTCCGGCAATTTCCTGCCATCGCGCTGGTCCAGGCGGATCGACTTGGTTGGGCCAGATGTCGTCAATCTTCACTGGCTGGGTGCCGAGACCATGTCGATCGAGGACATTGGACGCATCCGGCGACCAATTGTGTGGACGTTTCATGATATGTGGGCGTTCTGTGGTGCCGAGCATGTCGAGCCAGATGCCTCTCGCTGGGCTCCAGGCTATTTGCGCGAAAACCGAAGCATTGGAGATACCGGGCTGGATATCGATCGATGGGTCTGGACAAGAAAAAAGAACGCATGGCAACAGCCCATGCGAATCATTGTGCCGAGCCGCTGGATGGCCGATTGCGTCGGCCGCAGTGCGCTGATGGCAGGTAAGCCTGTGGCGATCATCCCCAATGTTCTGGACACAGAATGCTTTCGCCCACATGACCGTGCCGAGTGTCGGCGAATATTGGGTTTGCCACAGGATAGAAAACTGGTTTTGTTTGGCGCCATCCAGTCGGCTACCGATGTCAACAAGGGTTATGACCTGCTCAGCGCGGCATTGGGAAAACTTGCCGTGCAAGCGCAAGCAGGAAAATTTGAATGCGTGGTGTTTGGCCAGACAGCGCCCGCTTCCGGCCCGATACCTGCAATAAAAACTCACTGGCTGGGGCATATCGATTGCGAAACAACACTGGCGCAGATTTACAGTGCAGCTGATGTGATGGTGGTGCCTTCGCGCGTCGAAAACCTGCCGCAAACCGCGACCGAAGCGCAATCGTGCGCCTGCCCGGTCGTGGCGTTTCGCACCTGTGGTTTGCCTGACGCAGTTGATGACCGGATCACCGGCTATCTCGCGGAACCATATGATCCAGAAGATCTGGCGCGCGGAATATCTTGGGTCACGGCAGATAGGGTGCGCCATCAATCTCTTGGGATTGCCGCCCGTAGCCGGGCCGAGCGTCTCTGGAGTGCTTACATTGTTCTCCCCAAGTACCAAGCAGAATACCGGCTCGCCATCGAGGCCGGTTTGCAGCATAGTGCCATTCATACCTCTGCAAACGATGGCCAATGATGACTAGAGTTAATTCCGAAGTCATGAGCAAGATCATAAGCGCTGACTATTGCCCTCTCTGCAGCCGAGTAACGCGGCCAGTATTTCAGGTGCAGGGGAGTGTCCCAGGCCACTTTCTGAATGTCTATCACTGCCACCAATGCAGCGCTCATTTCACTGCCCCCCTACGCTTCGATTACGAAACGTATGACGAAGACCTCATTACATATTACGAAGCGCATCGCGATTACATCCTTTGGCGTCATAACCTGATTTTCGATTACCTTGGCGCCGCCTTCGGCATGGAGTGCGGGCGGTTTCTCGATATTGGCTCTGGCGCGGGCTATTCGCTGGAAGTCGCAGCAAAGCGTGGTTGGTACGTACAGGGGGTCGAACCAGGCAATACGCTCGCTGAATATTCACAAAAACGGCATAACGGGAGGGTGATACATGGATATTTTTCGCCAGATATTTCAGCCAGTCTGCAAGCGGCCAACCCGGCGGGCTACGACTATCTGTTGATCGACAATGTGCTTGAGCACATCAGTGAACCGGTGGTATTCATGGAACAGGCATTGAGCCTGCTCGCCGAACAGGGAATCGCATTGGTGGCCATTCCGCCAGTGGACTGGCTGAGAGTCTTGCTCGGCAGGAATAACTGGGTGCGGGCACACTGTCGATCGGCTCAATTCAACCTGTTTTACGACCCAGAGCAACATGTGAATTATTTTTCGCGCAGGGCTATGCGTAGACTAATTGAGCAACGGCTGGGCTACACGCTGCTACCAAACCGTTTTCATCATTCGCGAATTCTGGAAAACCCGCTTGCGCGACTCCTTCGCTTTGAAACCGGCTATTTCTTCATCACACGATCCACGAGAAAGGTTTGAAGTTTTGCGCCTGCCGGATTCTTCCTTGCCGCGCTTATCAATCATCACCGTTGTCAGAAACGATGCGCGCGGACTCGTGCGTACCCTGGTCAGCGTGGCAGCCCAGAACTACGCAAATCGCCAAGTAATCCTGATTGATGGCGGCTCGACCGACGGAACGCTCGAAACGATTCGCCAGCACGCGGCTGCGATCGACATCTGGGTCAGCGAGCCGGATGAGGGCATTTACCATGCAATGAACAAGGGTGTGGTGCTGGCTGATGGTGAGTGGATGCTATTCATGAACTCGGGCGATGAATTTGCTGGTGCGGATGCACTTTCGTCTGCCATTGCGGCGACAGGGCCAGAAATTGATGTCGTCTATTCGGACTGGCTTTATCGTGAAGACGACTCGCTTGCCAAAGCTGATTTACTGCGCATGAATGTTCGTCATCAGTCGGTGCTGTACCGTAAGTCGCTTCATGATGTGTTCGGCTTGTATGTGGTCGGCAAGGGCGTGACGATTTCTGATTATGTTTTTTTTCTGTCGATTGCCAAGCGGCGCTGGACCTACTGTGAACAGCCGATTTCGGTTTGTGACAAAGCAGGTGCTTCGGGCAAGCCGATGCATTTTTACCAGCGGATGGCGGTCGAACTCATGTTCGGTCGCCGCAGCCGGGTTGCTGTGGCAGTCATCTTGCTGCTACATCCGCTATACCGTTTTCTAAAGCGCAATGTGTTCGGAAAGCGCTGACTGGGGCGACGTGTGATCTCGGTTTGCTTGGCCACCTACAACGGCGGCGCCTATGTGGGTGAGCAGCTGCGCTCGGTGCTTTCACAACTGCGGGCAAATGACGAGGTGGTGGTGTCCGACGATGGATCGACCGACGAAACGCTTGCAGTCATTGCCCGCTTCAATGATCCTCGGCTGCGGCTACTGGTTGGAGGTTGCAAGCTAGGGGTGGTTAAAAACTTTGAACGTGCGTTGCAGGCGTCGCGTGGCAACACGATTTTTCTCTGCGACCAGGATGACGTGTGGTTGCCTGGCAAGGTTGAACGTTGCCAGGCGGCGCTGGCCGATTGCCTACTCGTGGTGACCGATTGCGTAGTGGTAGACAACGAGTTGAAGCCGCTTTCGCCGTCATTCTTCCGTCTGCGCAGTTCGCACCCAGGGATTCTGCATAACCTCTGGAAAAATACCTATCTTGGCTGCTGCATGGCTTTTCGCCGTGAGCTGTTACAGATGGCCCTACCTTTCCCTAATCGCATTCCCATGCATGACATGTGGCTAGGGATGATTGCGGAAGCACACGGCGGTACCTGTTTCGTGGCAGAGCCGCTGCTGCTTTATCGCCGACATGGCGGCAACGCTTCTGATGCCGCGAGCAAAAGCACAGCTAGGTTCAGCAAAATGATTGCCGATCGTTTATTTCTTGCCTTGTTGGTTGCAGCTAGATCGCTTCGACATTGGCTGACCCGAAACTGAAGCACAGGAGCGCATCATCAGGATTTCTGTCATCACTGTCGCTTTCAACGCAGTCGACAGCATCGTCGACGCGTTGCGCTCAGTGCAGGCCCAGACCCACCCTGACATAGAACATATTGTCGTGGATGGCGCCTCGACCGATGGTACGTTGGCCTTGATTCGCGCCCATCAGACTGGCTCGATGAGGCTGATTTCCGAACCGGATCAGGGTATTTATGACGCTATGAACAAGGGGCTTGCTGAAGCTACCGGTGACGTGGTCTGTTTCTTGAACGCAGACGATATCTATGCTGGTACGGATGTGTTGGCTCGGGTAGTGGAGCAGATGTCACAGGAGCATTTGGAAGCTTTGTTTGGTGACGTGGCTTTCTTCCATGCTGGCAGCCCGCAACAGACAGTCAGGCGCTATTCATCGCGCAGCTTCAGTCCGGAACGCATTGCCTGGGGCTGGATGCCTGCGCATCCGGCGCTTTTCTTGCGACGGGAAGTTTATGAGCGGACTGGGTCTTTCCGGACGGATTTCCGCATTGCTGGAGATTTCGAGTTCGTGGCGCGTGCCTTTACTAAAAAAACCCTGCGTTACCGTCATTTCCCGGAAGTATTGGTGCGTATGCGTACTGGCGGTATTAGCACTGAAGGCTGGAACAATACCCTTTTGTTGAATCGGGAAGTACTTCGCGCCTGTCGTGAGAATGGTATCCAAACCAACACGATGAAAATTCTTTCTAAATATCCGGCCAAGTTGCTGGAGTATTTTCGTAAATGAAAGTGCTGGTCACCGGTGCCACCGGATTCGTCGGGCGTGCACTCGTTGCCGGGCTTGAGGCCGAGGGCGTTGCGGTCGAGGTGGCGACGCGGCAGCGTGTCGGAGACATTGGCGTTGCGACTGACTGGACAGCCGCCTTATCGGGTTGCTCCACTGTTATCCATCTTGCTGCGCGTGTGCATGTCATGCGCGATGAGGCAATCGATCCGCTACAGGTGTTTCGCGAGGTCAATGTGGGCGGCACGCTCAATCTGGCCCGCCAAGCCGCGCAGGCCGGCGTGCGGCGTTTCGTGTTCCTGTCCAGCATCAAGGTCAATGGCGAGGGGCGCGATGAACCCTATCGAGAATCCGATCTGCCGTCCCCCCTTGATGCGTATGCGATTTCCAAATGGGAAGCCGAGCAGGGGTTGCGGCAAATCGAGCAGGAAACCGGCATGGAGGTGGTGGTTCTGCGTCCTCCGCTGGTTTACGGGCAGGGTGTCAAAGCGAATTTTCAGCGCTTGCTGGCGGCGGTGGACAAGGGCTGGCCCTTGCCGCTTGGGGCGGTAGTGAATCGACGTAGCCTGTTGTATCTGGGCAATCTGGTGGATGCCATTCAACTGTGTTTGGTGCATCCGGCGGCGGCGGGGCGGACTTATCTGCTTTCAGATGGTGAGGATGTTTCCACGCCCGAGTTGATTCGCCGTTTGGCGCGGGTGATGGAACGGCCGGCGCGTTTGCTTGCTGTGCCACCTGCATGGTTTGAGCTGGGTGGTCGGGTTCTGGGGCGGGGGGCGGAGGTGAGACGGTTGCTTGGCTCTCTGCGCATCGACGGCAGCGCGATTCGTGAAGAGTTGGGGTGGGTACCGCCGTACACACTGGATCAAGGCTTGGCTGAGACGGTGAGGGCTTGGGGTACGAGGGAATAAATACATAAGTCGATATCCTCGGCAAGGCGTGCCGGCAGGAAGTTTGCAACCCGGCGCGAGGCTATGGATGAAGTCATGGACTGGCTAACTTTCTACAACCATAAAAGATTGCACTCGGCTCTGGGTTACGTCAGTCCTATGACGTTCGAGCAACCCGGGTTAACGTGCCAGCAGCAAAGAATGCCCGCAAAATGATCAGCCTGTCGAGTACGGAATTTAGGGGCAAGTTCAAATGCGTTGGCTGCGGTGCTGGCGATAGAATGGTCACTGGAAGTGACGACTCTATCGGATCGCGACCGAGTTCATCACTGGCTGGCCGCTGAGTTCGTAGGTCTTGACGAGGAATATCGCAATGCAGAACACGATTGAAATTGAATGCCCGAGCGAAATTCTGATTGGACTTCACTTGGATGCCGAACAGTTCGCGATTCTGGTTAAAGAAGAGACGGCCATTGCCTTGTTTCGCGAGGGCCGACTTTCCTCTGGCATGGCAGCCAGCTGGCTTGGGGTTCCGCGCGTCCAATTCCTTTTCAAGGCCATGCTTTCCGGCGGCGCCAATCTGCTTGAAAACAACGACGATGATTACCTTAGGGAGATTTCCCTGCTGTGATCGTTTTTTCCAATACGACGCCCTTTATCGCCCTTGCCAGCATCAATCAACTGGACCTGCTGCCACAACTGTTCAACAAGATTCATGTCGCGGAATCGGTTATCGAAGAGTGCGAGGAAGGCGGCCGAATTCTCGTTCCGGATTTACGATCGCTTGATTGGATCGTGCCTATTGAAGACGAAGCGTCGGCAGGTCTCCCCTTCTTGTTCGAACTGGACCGGGGAGAAAAGCAAACCATTCTTCTCGCCCGAAAACTTGGCGCGGGCAAGGTCATCATCGATGAACGACTCGGCCGCAGGGTTGCCGAATACGTCGGCATGAGTGTGACGGGCACATTGGGTGTGCTTGCAAAGGCAAAATCAAGCGGGCTCATTCCGTCATTCAATGCCGCTGCTCAAGCCATGCGCCAACAAGGCATTCATTTCAATGCGGGTTTGATTCTGCGGCTTGCGCAACACTTGGGTGAAATTCCCAAATGAAATGCCGCCAATGCAGTTCCGAACCCGGACTTCCGCTGGTCCGCATGGGCAACGCGCCACCATCCAACAAATTAAATGGGGTTGGACAGGTTATAACAAGGCGAACCAACAGATAGTTTGCAACCCGGCACGAGGTCATGGATGAAGTCATGGACTGGCTGACGTTCTACAACCATTAAGGGTTGTACTCGACTCTGGGTGACGTCATCCCAACGACCTTCGAGCAACGCGTGTTAGCGGGCCAGCAGCAATGAATGTCCGCGAAATGATCAGCCGATGGAGTCCGGAATTTAGTGGCAAGATCATTAACCTGGAAACCTCAGTTGGGATTGAATGTTGTGAAATTTCAATCGGTTGCGTTACTTATGTAGGTGCGAATTTATTCGCACGCAAACGCTTGATTATGCGAATAAATTCGCACCTACAGTCCGGACAACAGCGTTTTTTAGGATTAACGAAGCGGGTTTTATTGTGTAATTCATGAATACTGTATTTAGAATATACATATATGTTGCACAGAGACGTTGAAGCCTATCTTGCTACCTTGCTGAACCACTTTCCTTGCGTGGTGGTGACGGGCGTGCGTCAGTGCGGCAAGACGACCCTGTTGTCGGAGGCGTTGTCGGGCTGGCAGCGCTTCGATATGGAAAGCGTGGCTGATCGCCAGCAGGTGCTGACCGATGTAGATCATTTTTTGCGCTTGTATTCGGAGAGGGTGTTTATCGATGAGGCGCAGCTGGCGCCGGAACTGTTTCCCGCTTTGCGTGTGGCCATCGACCGGGATCGGGGCCGGAAAGGGCGCTTCGTGCTGTCCGGATCGAGCTCGCCGGATCTGGCGCGGCACGTTTCGGAGACGCTGGCCGGGCGCGTGGGGCTTCTGGAGATGGGGCCGCTGACCTTGTCCGAGGCCTGGGCATTGCCGGCTGCGCCGTTTTACCAACTGGTAGGGCAAGGCGCGTCGCCGGGGGACATTCTGGCCCAAGCCACGCCCCGGCTTTCCGCCAGGCAGGTGCGCGAGTATTGGTTCCAGGGCGGCTATCCGGAACCTTGGCTCAACAAGGATCCGGAATTTCGCGGGCTGTGGTTTCGCAACTATCTGGACACCTATTTGCTGCGCGATATCGGCGCCCTGTTTCCCAACCTGAATCGGGATCGATACCGCCAGTTCACGCAGTTGTTGGGTAATGTATCCGGGAGCATTCTTAATAATGCCGATTTGGCCCGCGACCTGGGCGTGAGCGAGCCCACCGTGCGCGACTGGCTGCAAATCGCCCATGGTACTTACTTATGGCGCCACATACCGGCCTGGAGCCGTTCGGCCGCCAAGCAGTTGGTCAAGCATCCTAAGGGTTATCTTCGCGATAGCGGGTTACTGCATCGCTTGCTGCACGTTGTCGATGCTGAGCAATTGGGGCTGCATCCGATGCAAGGCCGCTCTTGGGAGGGGATGGTGATTGAGACCTTGCTGCGCGGTTTCGAGAATGCCGGCATCCAGGTGGAGCCATTTCATTACCGCACGCGCGGCGGCGCCGAGGTGGACCTGGTGCTGGCGGGTGATTTTGGGCTGCTGCCGGTGGAAATCAAGCTCGCTTCCCAGACCGACAAGCGGGCTTTGCGCTCGCTGAACGAGTTCATTGATGTGCACGCATGTCCGTTCGGGGTGGTGGTGAACAATGACGAGAAGCCGCGTCTGCTGGACGAGCGCATCCTGGCGTTGCCGGTGGGCGGGCTTTGATGAACCCGGGTCTGGACTGACGCGGATGGCGGCGCTGGCGTGGGCTCCGTTGCTGGGATACGCGGTCTGCGGACTGGTGCTGTTGGGACTGATACGGTTGCGTGGGCGTTTGTTCGTGCGTTTGGGGGTGCGATTGTGCGTTCATTTGCCGCTGGATCATCCCAACGAACGTTCCCTGCATGTTCGCCCGGTGCCGCGCGTGGGCGGGCTGGGCATCGCTTCCGGGGTGCTGGTGGCCACGCTTTGGTTGCGGCCGGCCGGTCTGGAGTGGCTGTTGGCGATGGCCTTGTTCCTGGCGGGCTTGTCATGGCTGGATGATGTGCGCGGCCTGTCGGTTCGCGTGCGATTGCCTGCCCACTTGCTGGCAGCCGGGGTTTTCCTGGCACTTGCGGGTGAAACCAATCTGCTGGTCTGGTTGCCGGGCGTGCTGGCCATGGTGTGGATGACCAATCTCTATAACTTCATGGATGGGTCGGATGGCCTGGCCGGCGGCATGGCGGTGGCAGGGTTCGGCGCTTATGGGGTGGCTGCTTGGATGGGCGGCGGGATGGATGTAGCGCTGTTGTGCTTGGCGATCGTCGGTGCTGCGCTGGCTTTCCTGCACTTCAACTTTCCTCCGGCTCGCTTGTTTCTCGGGGACTCTGGTTCGATTCCGTTGGGATTTCTTGCGGCGGGTCTGGGGTGGATGGGCATACGGGATGGGCTCTGGTCTATCTGGTTTCCGGTGCTGGTGTTTTCGCCTTTTATCGTCGATGCCAGCGTTACCATGCTTGCCCGCTTGTGGCGCGGGGAGCCGATTTGGCAGGCGCACCGCAGTCATTATTATCAGCGTCTGGTTCGCATGGGCTTGAGCCATCGTCAACTGGCGTTGATGGAATATGTCGTGATGGCTGGGGCAGCGTTGTCGGGTTTGGCATGGGTGATTTGGCCGGAGATGGAGTGGGAGATGGCTTGGGGGATGGGTATGGCGTGGGTGTTGTTCTACATGTTGGTCATGTTGCGGATTGATCAACGCTGGCGGAAGGCTGGCCATGCGCATTAGCTCCCGGACTGCGTTGGTCATCCTGCATGATTTGATCGCCTGTGTACTGGCCTGGTTGGGGGGGTACTGGCTGCGCTTCAATCTGTCGATTCCGGAGGAATACGATCAGGCGGCCCTGTCCAACTTGTTGTGGGTTGTGCCGTTGCAGGCGGCGATTTTCTGGCGCTTTGGCCTGTATCAGGGCATTTGGCGTTTTGCCAGCCTGCCTGATCTGAAACGTATCCTGAAGGCAGTGGGCGTGGCTGCGGTGGCTACGCCGGTGGTGATGATACTGTTCCGGGTCGAGGCCGTCGTGCCGCGCACGGTCATGTTGTTGGACCCCATTTTGCTGTTGCTGATTGTGGGCGGTAACCGACTTGCCTACCGGGCTTGGCGTGAGCGCCGTCTGACCAACCTTGATCTTTCGGCGCGGCCGGTTTTGCTGGTGGGGGCGGGGAGGGCAGCGGATAACCTGCTGCGGGATTTGCAGCGCGAGTCACAGAACTGGCATGTGGTTGGCTTGCTGGATGACGGTCCGGATAGTCAGGGGAGGCAACTGCAAGGGGTGCCCGTGGTGGGCGGTATCGCCGACTTGACTGTCTGGGTGGAACAAAAAGGCGTCGCCGACGTGATTCTCGCCCTGCCTTCCGCGTCGCCTGCGCTGCGTCGGCAGGTCACCGAAATCTGTGCCCATGCTGGAGTGCGTCTGCTGACGGTGCCGTCGCTGGACGACATCATGTTTGGCCGGGTGGCGGTTTCGGCGTTGCGTTCGATCGAACTTGAGGATTTGCTGGGGCGTAGCCCGGTCAATCTGGATACGGCGGGGCTGGATGCGTTTCTGGGTGGAAGCACGGTGCTGGTGACCGGTGCCGGGGGGTCGATCGGCTCTGAACTATGCCGCCAGATCGCGCGTTATCGGCCAGGTTGTCTGGTCATGCTGGAACAAAGTGAGTTTGCGCTGTATCGCATGGAGCAGGAGTTTGCGGCGTCCTTTCCTGATCTGTCGGTGGCCTGTGTGATTGGTGATGTGAAGGATGCCGGCCGTGTGGGTGAACTGATGGCGGTGCATCGGCCGCGTGTGGTTTTTCATGCGGCGGCTTACAAACATGTGCCGCTGATGGAACAGGGCAATGCCTTCGAGGCCCTGCGCAACAATGTGCTGGGAACCCTGGTTTGCGGTGAAGCTGCGCTGGCGCATGGGGTGGAAAAATTTGTGCTGGTTTCGACCGACAAAGCGGTGAATCCGACCAATGTGATGGGCGCGTCGAAACGGATGGCGGAGATGGTTTGCCAATGGCTGCAAGACCGCGCTGCGAGCGCCTCGGTTACACGTTTCATTGCGGTACGCTTCGGCAATGTGTTGGGCAGTTCGGGCAGTGTGGTGCCCAAGTTCCAGGCCCAGATAGCCGCCGGTGGCCCGGTGACGGTGACGCACCCGGATATCACCCGTTTTTTCATGACCATCCCGGAAGCTGCCCAGTTGGTTTTGCAGGCCGGGCTGATGGGGCAGGGCGGCGAGCTCTATGTGCTGGATATGGGTGAGCCGGTGCGAATTGCCGATCTGGCGCGGTTGATGGTGCGTCTGGTGGGCAAGAGCGAGGAGGAAATTGGTATTGTTTTTACTGGCTTGCGGCCGGGGGAAAAGCTCTACGAGGAACTCCTGGCTGATTCTGAAAAGACTTTGCCGACACCGCATCCGAAGTTGCGAGTCGCGCGTTCGCGGCAGGTTGATGTCGCTGGTCTGATGGCGTCAATCGAGTGGATGCGAACGCTTTCCAAGGCTGAAGACCGGGATGTTCGCGAACGGCTGCACACATGCATTCCGGAATACAGGCCATCACCTTGAACGGACGACAAATGGGGCATGTCCAATGCCGTTAAGCGAACGGCATGCAGGATGGGCCAAGCGTAGCGGGCCAGTTGATTACCCCTGACGACTTCCCTGACGTGGGCCTTCGTGCCTTGAGCCCGCGTAGGGTGGATTA
This sequence comes from Tepidiphilus sp. J10, assembly GCA_945897865.1. Taxonomy (GTDB): domain Bacteria; phylum Pseudomonadota; class Gammaproteobacteria; order Burkholderiales; family Thiobacillaceae; genus PFJX01. Next base: position 796 of record CAMDHJ010000049.1, on the reverse strand, counting down.
GCCGGTGTCCTTTTTGCCGGCGTAATCCGCCGAATGCCGAACATCTGGCGGAAGCCGGGTACGTCGTCAACCGCGAGCGGGAGCGGACGGAGCGCCGTGACGCGCCCGGTCCCCACTACGCGGACCCACCCTCCGCCAGCCAGGCCTCATCCGCCTCAAGTTGCGTACGCGCATGCCGGCTTTCCACAACGTCGAAGAAAGTGGTTTGGCGGAAACGGCTGTCGATGACCGGGATGGACAGCAACCCGGCGGCAAGCCCGGCGCGCAGCCATTCGCGGTCGCGCACGTCACCGCGCGCATATTTCGAGACGGCGGCATCGTTTGGGTCCAGGAAATGGGCGTGGACGCCGGTAGGCAGCACGATCTCCAGCAAGCGCTGTTCCCATCCATCGGGCAAGGTGGGCAGATTCGGCGACACCGGGTCCAGGAAATAACCGTGTGCCTGGTCGAAAGCGCTGCCCTCGCCCAATTCATCCTGGAGTTCGAATATTCGGTCTGGGTCGTCGCGCGTGTAGCAATCCACATCCCGCGATAGCAGCATGCGTTCGGGGATCGTCCGCTGCCGCAGTATCCCGAGTATTGCCAGACTACCGACGATCACGAACGCGCTATGGCCGGTTCGCTCCCGGGCAGCGGACAGTAACCGGTCTAGCAGCCTGTCGGACTTTCCCCCCTAAACCCGGATAATCCTGGCACCGCAAAGAAACGCGCCCGCACATGAGCCGCTTCCGCCCAATCGACCGCAAGACAGCCTACCTTCTACCGCCCTCTGTGGAAGACTGGCTCCCGGAAGACC
>CAMDHJ010000048.1 GCA_945897865.1 Tepidiphilus sp. J10 | reverse complement strand
ACCAAAGCCTGGGTTGCGATTCATCGCAAACACCACGCCAAGTGCGAAACCCCGGAAGACCCGCACAGCCCGCAGATATTCGGCATCAGGAAAGTGCTCTGGCAGGGCGCCGAGTTGTATCGCGCCGAAGCCAAAGTACAGGCGACACTGGATCGTTACGGTCATGGCACGCCGGATGACTGGCTGGAGCGCAACCTGTACACGCCGCATACTTTTACCGGCATTTTCATCCTGCTCGCCCTGCAACTGGTGTTGTTCGGTCCGATCGGACTGACTATCTGGGCGGTGCAGATGATCTGGATTCCGTTCTTTGCCGCCGGTGTGATCAACGGCATCGGCCATTTCTGGGGCTATCGCAATTTCGCCTGCGAAGACGCCAGCACCAATATCGTGCCCTGGGGCATCCTGATCGGCGGCGAGGAACTGCATAACAACCATCACGCTTATGGCAGCTCGGCCAAGCTGTCGAATCGCTGGTACGAATTCGATATTGGCTGGGCCTATATCCGCACGCTGGAAGTGCTCGGCCTGGCCAGTGTCAAGAAAGTGGCGCCCAAAGTTCGCTGGGGCGAGATCAAGCACTTCTGCGATACCGACCTGTTGCACGCGATCATTACCCATCGCTATGACGTGATGACGCGCTACTCGCGCATCATGCAGAAGGTTTCCAAGCAGGAACTGGAGAAGCTGCGCGGCGCACTCTCAGAAAATTTGCCTGAAATGCGTGATATTCGACGCTGGCTGAACCGGGATCAGAATGAACTGCAGGCGTCCGAGCAGGCCAGGTTGCAATCTGTCCTGTCGCGCAGTGAACAACTGCGTACCCTTTATCAGATGCGGCAAGACCTGGTTTCGGTCTGGGGACGTTCCACCGCCTCACGCGAGCAACTGGTGAGACAGTTGCAGGACTGGTGCCAGAAAGCGGAAGCCCGTGGTATTGCCGCGCTGTCGCAGTTTTCTCTCAAATTGCGTTGCTACGCCTGAAGCATCAAGCCTGTTTCGAAATGCCGGCTGGTTTGCCAGCCGGCAAGCCAGCCTGAAGCAGCTAGAATGAAAGCCTGATAACGAGGTTTTCATCATGCGATCCACTGCTTACCTGCTTGCCAGCTTGCTGCTTGTTTCACCGGCTCTGATGGCAGCCGACAAATCCGCTGGATTGTCGCCACTGCCTGATATTCCGCCGCCACCCGGCGTGGTTGATCTTGATCTCGAACCCCAGATCACCATCGTTCAGCGGGGTGATGAACGGATCGAGGAGTTTCGCGTCAAAGGCCGTCTTTACATGATCAAGGTTACCCCGCCGCACGGCAGGCCCTATTTTCTGATCGACCAGCGCGGCGATGGTCAGATGCGCAAGTACGACGATCTGTCACCGAATTTTCAGGTTCCCCTCTGGGTGATTCACGAGTTTTAGCCTTGAATGCGACCATACGTTGCCGACAATGGTTGTCGGCAACAACGCGCCGAATGTTGTGCCATTTTTTTACCGGTAATTCCCTGCCAAGCCGATGAATCCGCTCACCATTTCGCGCCCACCCGCAGCCGCTGGCCTTGCCTGGATCAAACAAGGTTGGCGCCTGTTCTTGTTGGCGCCCATTCCCTGGTCCGGTATGACCGCGCTGGTTTTTCTGGTTTTGCTGGGGATCGGCATGCTGCCGTTCGTTGGTGTGGTTGCTGTGCATGTGCTGTCTCCCTTCATCGTCGCTGGTTATATGGCAGCCAGTCGCGGTGGCAGCAACGGCGAGACAATTTCCTTCATTTATCTCGCCGCCGGCTGGCGCGAACGTCGCGATACCTTGCTGATCATCGGCGGCTTGTACATGCTGGTCACCTTGCTGATTTTCCAGTTGGTGAAATTTTTCACCGGTGGCGATATGGACGCCTTGCTGCAACAAGCCCAGAACCCGGCGGAAATGACGCCGGAACAAGCCGAACTGATCCTGGCCACGGCATTGCCTGCTATGAGTCTGGGTACGCTGCTGTTTATGCCGCTGCTGATGGCAACCTGGTTTGCGCCCGCGCTGGTGATGTTCGAAAACTTTCCGGCCGGGCGCGCCCTCTGGTGGAGCCTTTGGGCATGCTGGATCAACTGGCGGTCAATCCTGGTCTATAGCCTGATCCTGGGGGCTGTCGGCATGGTTGCGCTGATGTTGCCCTTTGGTCTGGGGCTGCTGGTATTCGTGCCCTGGACGCTGACTTCGACCTATGCCGCCTATCAGGATATTTTCAGCCCGGCAGAACCACCAGAAGCCGTGAGCGAGTCGGTATGAGGAGTCTTCTTCAGTCGGTTGTCTGGTGGTTGGCGCTGATTGTAGTGATGGTGCGTGTAGTCCCAGTCGCCAATGCTGAGCCGACCCGATTCAGCGATGCGCTCTACGCCAAGTTCCAGAACCCGCGCTGCCTGCAATGCCATCAGTTCAACAGTCGGTCACACAACGGCCGCGTTTTCCACTCGCATCGCTCCCGCTATTTGTGCGACAACTGCCATACGCCTCGCCTTACCGGATTACCGCGTGGCGAATGGATGGCGCCACATGAAAAGATGGATTGGACCGGGAAGAGTGCGCGCGATACCTGTTTGATTGCCAAGAAAAATCTGGGCACGGGTGACGTCAACAGCCTGTTGCTTGCCCACATGCTGCACGACAAGCGCGTGCACTGGGCGTTGGACAATGGCATGACGCCGAATGGTAAATTCCCGGCGGTGCCGGGTGGATCAAAAGAATGGGCGCGCGATGTACGCGCCTGGGCAAAAGACGGCATGCTCTGCGAGTAACCCTTTCGCAATGCCGGGCCAAACCAAAATGCCAACAAAATGGGAGAAACATCATGTCGATCATGGATTGGCCGGCCGGCGAACGGCCACGCGAGAAACTGCTGGAGCGCGGTGCAGCGGCTTTGTCCGACGCTGAACTGCTGGCGATCTTTCTGCGCGTCGGTATGCCCGGCAAAAGCGCGGTAGATCTGGCGCGTGAACTGCTCGACCGCTTCAACGGACTCAACCCCCTGTTCGCTTCCAGTTTGTCCGACTTCAGCGCGATCCCCGGCATGGGGCCCGCCAAATACGCGCAACTGCAGGCGGTGCTGGAAATGGCCAAGCGCGCGCTAGGCGAGGAAATGCGCCACGGCGATGCGCTGAATTCACCGCAAATCGTGCGGGATTACCTGCAACTCAAAATGCGGGGTCTCGGCCACGAAGTGTTCATGGTGTTGTTTTTGGATAGCCAGAATCGCGTGCTGGCGTCGCCCGAATTGTTTCGCGGCACACTGACGCAGACTTCGGTCTATCCGCGTGAAGTGGTCAAGCAGGCGCTGGCCTGGACTGCTGCCGGTGTCATCCTGGCGCATAACCATCCGTCAGGTGTTGCCGAACCCAGCCAGGCTGACCGCTGGCTGACTGATCAACTGAAAGCCGCGCTGGGGCTGGTCGATGTGAAGGTGCTTGATCACTTCATTGTTGCCGGAAAAGACGGTTTATCGTTCGCAGAACGCGGTTGGCTTTGACTGATGCAAAGTCGATGTGATATAAACGTCGGCTTTCCGATTCAGCCATTTTAAGAGGTAATCGCTCATGGCACGTGTATGTCAGGTCACCGGCAAGAAGCCGATGGTGGGGAACAATGTGTCCCACGCCAATAACAGAACCAAACGTCGTTTTCTGCCCAACCTCCAATACCGCCGTTTCTGGGTGGAAAGCGAGAATCGTTGGGTGCGTTTGCGTCTTTCCAATGCCGGCCTGCGTCTGATCGACAAGAATGGTATCGATGCTGTCCTGGCCGATCTGCGCGCCAGCGGCGTACTGTAATAGGAGCCCATCATGGCTAAAGGCGGACGCGAAAAAATCAAGCTGGAGTCCACTGCGGGCACCGGCCATTTCTACACCACGACGAAAAACAAGAAGACCATGCCCGGCAAGATGGAGATCAGCAAGTTCGATCCCGTCGCCCGCAAGCATGTGGCTTACAAGGAAACCAAGCTGAAGTAATTTGGCTTGATCCAAGACAAACCCCCGCCTCGGCGGGGTTTTTTATTGGATCTGTTCGCGTTAAGTTGTGATGGGTGAGTTCCCCCCTTTGGAAAAGGGGGTTAGGGGGGATTTATGGGACATCCGCGTAAGGCACCGCCGTAAAAATCCCCCTCAATCCCCCTTTGCAAAGGGGGAAGTCATCTCGGAGGCTGCTGCGCATTGGTCATCCCTACTTAACAAGAATTGAGCTTTTTTTGCCAGTGCGGGCTTTACCCAACCTTCGGCAAGCGCGCCAATGCAGCTTCGATTTCGTGCTCGGGATACTCGAAATCGACCAGTTCGCCAGCGAAATACTTGTCGTAGCTGGCCATGTCGAAATGGCCGTGGCCGGACAGGTTGATCAGCAGCGTCTTCGGCTCGCCGCTGGCCTTGCAACGCAGGGCTTCGTCGATCGCAGCACGGATGCCGTGGCAGGACTCGGGCGCTGGAATGATGCCTTCGGCGCGGGCGAACATCACACCTGCCTCGAATGTGGCAACTTGTGGCACTGCTACCGCCTCGATCAGTTTCTCGTGGTAAAGCTGCGAAATCAGCGGAGAGACGCCGTGGTAGCGAAGACCACCGGCATGAATGCCGGGCGGCATGAAATCGTGGCCCAGCGTGTACATCTTCATCAGCGGCGTGAAGCCGGAGGCATCGCCGAAGTCATAGGCATAGACGCCCTTGGTCAGACTCGGGCAGGAAGTCGGCTCAACCGCCACGCAACGCAGATTCTCGGCGCGCTTGTCGCCGGCTGCCTTGTCGGCGAGGAAGGGAAAGCTGACGCCGGCGAAATTGCAGCCGCCGCCGCAGGGCGCGAAGATCATGTCCGGGTAATCGCCCACCTTCTCGAACTGCTTCTTCGCTTCCTGACCGATGATGGTTTGGTGCAGCAACACATGGTTCAACACGGAACCCAGTGCGTAATTGGTATCGGCGCGGCTGGCGGCTTCTTCGACGGCTTCCGAGATGGCGATGCCGAGACTGCCCTGGTTTTCCGGGTCAGAGGCCAGAATGCCGCGTCCGGTCTCGGTCAGATTGGTTGGGCTGGCGAATACCTCGGCGCCCCAGGTCTGCATCATCGAACGGCGGAACGGTTTCTGCTGGTAAGACACCTTCACCATGTAGACGCGAATCTCCATGTCGAACATCTGCCCGGCCAGCGCCAGGCTGCAGCCCCACTGGCCGGCACCGGTTTCGGTCGTCAGCCGGTTGATGCCGGCAATCTTGTTGTAATAGGCCTGCGGAATCGCCGAATTGGGCTTGTGCGAACCGGCTGGAGAGACGCCTTCGTACTTGTAATAAATCTTGCATGGTGTGCCCAGCACTTGTTCCAGACGGTGCGCGCGGAACAGCGGCGACGGCCGCCACATACGATAGATTTCGCGCACCGGCTCAGGAATTGCAATCCAGCGCTCGCTCGACATTTCCTGTTCCAGGATGTTCATCGGGAAGATGGCGGCCATCTTCTCCGGCCCGACAGGTTGGCCATCCGGCCCGAGAGGCGGCAGCGGTTTGTTCGGCATATCTGCCACCACGTTGTACCAATGCGTGGGGATGTCGGATTCGTCGAGCAGAATTTTGGTTTGCGGCATGGTTGTCTCCAGGAACAAGGGGTAAAGGTTTTGCCGCGTCCTCCCCAGGCCGGCGGCAGCGACGAATATACGCGCGCGCACGACTTCGATCACGCTCACCATTTTTGTGTGCCCGCAACGCGTTGGATTGCGGGTCTGCTGGACGTTGCTCGTGGTTGCAGGGCGTGACCATTTACGAATTGGTTTCGATATAACGCCAATACTTACAACGCCAATACTTACCGAATTTCTCGCCCGCCTTTTGCAATATCCGGGTTAGGACAGGCGCAGCTTCTTCGCTTTACAGAATCTTGCCTACGCCGGGCCGTCAGCGGGATGAAAATACAGGCGGAAGGTTGTCCCCACGCCCACTTGCGTTTCTACCCGCACATGACCTGCGTGCTCGCGCAGAATGCCCATCACCATGGCCAGGCCCATGCCGCTGCCCTTGCCAACTTCCTTGGTGGTGAAGAAGGGGTCGAAAATTTTCGGCAACACTTCGGCAGGGATTCCAGTGCCGTCATCCGTCACATAAAGTTCGACGAACTCGCCGTGAACCGGCCGATGGCAGATATCGCACACCTCGCCGGATAGCGTGCTCGCACACAGGCCCACCTCGATATGGCCTTCGCCTTTGGTGGCGTCGCGCGCGTTGATGATCAAGTTGGTTAGTATCTGGTGCAGTTGCACCGGGTCGATGCAGATCGGCAGTAAATCTGCCGCGATCTGTTTGTGCAACTCCAGACTGGACGGCAGCGTGCTGGTCAGCATCTTGATAACTTCCTTGACCAACGGACCCGCGTCGATCCGTTGTGCCTCGCCGCTGCCGCCGCGGGCGAAGGCGAGCATCTTCTGGATCAGGTCGCGCGCGCGTTCGCCCGCTGTCTCCACTTCATTCAGGTAGTCAACGGCCTTTTCCGGCAGTTCGGCGCGGTAACGGTCCAGCGTCAGGCTGGTATAGCCTAGGATCGCGCCCAGGATGTTGTTGAAGTCATGCGCGATGCCACCGGTAAGCTGACCAACGGCTTCCAGCTTCTGAGCGTGCTGCAGCTGCTGCTGCATCTGCGCGCGCTCGGCTTCTGCGGCGCGGCGTGCGGTGACATCGAGTTGCGTGCCGGTCACGCGCAAAGGCTTGCCCGCCGTATCGCGCGCCATCACCTTGCCTCGCGCCAAAACCCGGCGCCAGGTGCCATCCTTGGCTCGCATGCGGTGTTCATTCACATAGCTTGCGGTGACGCCGTTGAAATGTCGTTCCAGATCTGCCTGACAGGTCGCCAGATCGTCCGGGTGCACGCGGCTGGACCACTCATCCAGCGCATCGCCAATCTCATCCTGGGCATAACCCAGCATGCTTTTCCAGCGCGGCGAGAAGTACACCTTGCTGGTCGCGGCATTCCAGTCCCACACGCCCAGATCAGAACCCTCCAGCGCGAATTGCCAACGTGCCTCACTGGCTGCCAGCGCGCGTTCACGCACATCAAGCCCAGCTGAAAGCGCGTTGAACGCCTGCGCCAGACGCGCCAGTTCATCGTTGCCACGTACCGGCACCAGCGCCTCGCCGCGCTCGCCCGCCTCCAGCCGATGCACACCCTGCATCAGTCGTTCGATGCCGCGCATCAGGCCACCGGTCAGCCACCACAGCGCCGCGCCACCGAAGACGGCGGAGAACAGCAACAACAGCAGGCTCTCTTGCACCACTTCACGGCGAAATTCGCGCATGTAATCAAGGCCCATACCGACCCGTGCCCAGCCGATCAAGCTGCCATTCACCCGCACCGGCGCGGCCGCATCCATGATGTTGGAGCCGGCTGGGATCGGTTTGGCCTGAATCGGTGCCGCCAGCATGGCCAGGCTGGCCGGGTCGCTGAGATATTTGCCGTTGTATGCCGGGTCGCTGTGTGCCAGCACATGGCCATCTGGCGCAATCAGCATGGCGTAACGCATGTCGGGAAACTCATGCATGGCCGCAGCCATTTCCTGCAAGCCGGCAAGATCGTTGGACAGCATCCAGACCCGGCTGCTGACCGCGAAATTCTCCGCCAGCGCCAACGCACGCGCCTGCACGCGGCGATCGAGAAAGTGTTGAAACTGGCTGTATTGCAACGCCGACGCGGCCAGCAAAGTCAGGACAAACAAACTGACCCCGCCTGCCATCATGCGATGGCGCAGGCTGAGCGACCAGAACTCGCGCAAGCGTTGAATCACCGCTCCGCCCCCGGCCGCCGCACTTGCTCGGCAAAGCGGGCGATGAACTCGCTGACTGGCCGATAGGTGGCATGGTCGGCTGGTGCGAAGCCAGGAATCCCGATCTGCGCCAAAATGCGTCGTCCCTCTTCGCTTTGATTCAGATTGAGCAGATGTTCACGCACCTGCGCCAACAGAGCGGGCGGTACATCGGCGCGCGCCATCACCGCGACGCTGGGCAGGGTGTCGGTCTGGAACAAGGGGGTGAGTTGTTGCGCCTCGGCGGGCCGGGTTTTCTGGAAGTTGCGCCAGGGCGGTGGCCAGGTGCAGCCCAGCGCCGCGGTGCCTTGCTGGACGTTGAGAATGGCCGATTCATGGCTGCCGACATAGCGGCTGTCGATGTCCCTGAACACATCCAGGCCATGCTGCTTCAAATGCCAAAGCGGCATCATGGTCGCGGCCAGCGCGGAAGGCGCCGGAAAGGCCACTACCTTGCCCTTGAGGTCGCCCATTGCATGAATGCCGCCCTCCTTGCGCACCAGGCAGAGGCCGCGGAAATCTGCGTCGTTGTCCCAGCGGGCAAAGAAGTGGTAGCCGAAGCGTTCCGCTTCCACCGCCTCATACGGGTTGGGCATGGCAAGATGGAAATGCCCCGCATACAGTTTGGCATCGTAGCTCGGGTAATCGCGCGAAGTTTCGAGGCGGATTTCCACGCTGTTCAGGCGGCGGTTGAGGCTGTCCACCAACGGCTGAAAATGGTCGAATAGCATTTGCGGGTTATGCAGCGGATGCACACCGAGCAGATAGACCGGCTTGGCGGCGGTTTGCGCCGGGCGATCCGAGAATGCGGGTGGGCTACCGGCGGGTGGGCGTTCGCAAGCGGTGAGGAGGAAAACGCTGGCGAGGAGGACCGCCCGCCCTGCCAATGCTGTAGGTGCGAATTTATTCGCATGCATCCGTGCGAATAAATTCGCACCTACAAATAATGCCGGGCGGATTGATCCATCTCGCTTCACGCCAGCGCCTCGCGCAATGCCTCCAGCAACGCTTCGCTTTTCACCGGCTTGTAGAAGTAGCGATAAATGCCGTGCTTCGCGGCCGATTCGGCATCCACCTTGTCGGAGTAGCCGCTGACCATGATCACCGGCAAATCCGGCTTGATCTGGCGCATTTCGCGCACTAGTTCCAGTCCGGTCATGCCGGGCATGGTCTGGTCGGTAATCAAGGCGGAAAAACTGGCTGGGTTGGCCTGGAAAGCGGCCAGCGCGGCGCGCGGGTTGGCGTACACGGTGGCGCAATAACCGTTGACGTCGAGTATTTCGCCGACCAACTGGCCGAGCGGGATTTCATCGTCAACCACCAGAATTCGTGAACTGCAGACCATCGGCAGGGTGTCATCCGTAAGCGTCACGACCGTATCCGGTGCATGGCCATCGGCGGGGTGAAAGAACAGGCGGAACGTGGTTCCCACCCCTAACCCGGTTTCCACCAGCGCATGGCCGTCGTGCTCGCGCAGGATGCCCATCACCATCGCCAGCCCCATGCCGGTGCCCTTGCCGACGTCCTTGGTAGTGAAGAACGGATCGAAGATTTTCGGCAGCACAGCGGCGGCAATCCCGCTGCCGTCGTCCTTCACATACAGCTCGACAAACTCGCCACTCACCGGCTGATGACAGACATCGCACACCTCACCTGCCAACCGGGCAAGACGCAGCCCGACTTCGATATGCCCTTCGCCTTCGGTGGCGTCGCGCGCGTTGATGATCAGGTTGGCCAGAATCTGGTGCATCTGCACCGGGTCGATGCGGATGCAGGGCATGTTATCCGCAACCTGCTCGCTCAGTTCCAGGCTGGATGGCAAGGTGCTGGCCATCATTTTGATCACCTCTTTGACCAACGGACGCGCGTCGATCAATTGCGCTTCACCGCCGCCACCGCGTGCGAAGGCGAGCATCTTCTGGATCAGATCGCGGGCGCGCTCGCCGGCCTTTTGCACTTCCGCCAGGTAGTCGACTGCCTTCTCGGGCAACTGCGTGCGGAAACGATCCAGCGTCAACCCGGTAAAACCAAGAATGGCGCCCAGGATGTTGTTGAAGTCGTGCGCAATGCCGCCGGTAAGCTGGCCAATGGCTTCCAGCTTCTGTGCGTGCTGCAACTGCTGTTGCAACTGTGCTCGCTCCGTCTCGGCGTCTTTGCGTTCACTGATATTGCGCGCCAGTCCGAGGGCATAAGCGCGTCCCTCGTATTCAAAGTAGGTGATGCCGACCTCTACCGGGAAGATACTGCCATCCTTGCGGCGATGCCGGCTTTCCTGCGTCGATGTGCCTTTTTCCCGGATCATGGCCCAGGCATCCGCCCAGCTTGCCGGGCTGGTGTTGGCATCAATATCGCTCACGCTGCATGCCAGCAAGTACTCGCGGTCGTACCCCAGGGCGCGACAGGCTTCTTCGTTGATGTACTGAAAACGCCCCGCTTCATCAGCCAGAAAGGCCGCTTCGCTGACGTGATTGAGCGCGAAATCGATCAGATGCAGTTGCCGCATCGCCGCCTTCTGCGCGGTGATGTCGCGGGTGATGCCGAGCAATGCGGTGATCTTTCCGCGTGCGTCGCGCATTGGCACGGCGTGCGTGTCCAGCCAGCGGTGGCCGCCCTTGAGGCCGATGACCTCGAACGTAAGCTTGCCCGATTCGCCTTCGAAAACGCGCCGGGTGAGCTCTGCGAATGCAACCTGGTGCCCAGGTGCGATGATCCCCAGCACCTTCCGGCCGATAACCTGCTTCGGGTCGTCCACCTCGATCATATCCAGCCCGGCGCGATTCATCTTGAGCAGGCTGCCATCGGCCGCCAGCAATTTCACGCATTCCGGTTCGGTGTCGATGATCGCCTGCAGTTCTCGTTCGCTTTGCGCCAACTTTTCCAGTGCCTGATTGCGCAAGGAGACATCCCGGAAATTCCAGACCCGGCCGACCACCTTGCCGTTGAGACGCTGAGGGTGGGAGTAGCGTTCGAAAACGCTGCCATTCTCGAATTCGATCACATCGAATGATGGCTCCTCCGGGTGGCTGTAGATTTCGCTCACACGGGCGAAAAAAACATCCGGATCCCGCAACAGCCCCCTGACCGAAGCCAGCAATACCTGGTCCAGCCGGGTGTCGAGACTTGCCGGTTGGATCCGCCAGATATCGGCAAAACGCTGATTCCACGAGCAGACGCGACCGTCCAGGTCGACCACCAGAATGCCGTCGCTAGTCGATTCAACAGTGGCTTTCTGTAGCGACAAGGAGAGCGCAATGTTGCGTTCCGCCTGACGCCGTTGCAGACCGAAGATGAGGCTGCCGCCGACGATCAGGAGCAGCAGCGAGCCACTGGCGGCAAGTGGCGCAAAGTGCCGCATACGCGTCCCGGCGATGTCCGCAAGCGCTGGCAATGGCTCCCGCACATGCACCTTGATGCCCAGCTCAGGCAACAACTGGCTCGCCATGACCATCGGCGAGTTATCGAAAGCCCAGACACCGGGATACGACGCATCAGGCCAGGCGGAGATTGCCAGCACCGGGAAATCGGCTTGTTTGTAACGCGCCTGGCGCGCGGCCACAGACAGATTGGCGATACGCGCACCCGGCAGCGCGTGCATTTCCAGATGCTGCATTGGGCTGGATTCACGAGCAAGAATGACCACGTCGTACATGTCACTGACAAAAGCATCGGACTGACTGACCCAATAAGCCAGTCGGGGCAGGTCGATCTTGACGCCGACCACACCGATGATTTTTCCTTGCTCGCTGCCGGTCGCTTGCACCGGCGCGCTGAAAAAAAAGCCAGGTGTGTTGGTCTTGCGCCCCATCGCATATTGGTTGCCAAGCCGTCCCTGCATGGCTGCCTTGAAATAATCGCGGTCTGCGTAGTTGGTGCCGACAAAGCTGGCCGGATTCTTCCTATTGCTGGAGGCGATCGCATCGCCTGTTGGGTTCATCACCCAGATGGTATCCACGCCCAGGTAACTCGCCGCATCCGCCAACTCCTCATTCAACCGCGACAGCCCGGGGGCGTTGCTCCAATTCTGTTTGCGTTGCTCTGGCGTGGCTCCCGCAGTCAATGCGCCACTATGCTGCAAACCGGCAACAGTCTCGGCTTGCCGCGCAACATAGGCCGCGATGCCGCTCAGGTTGTCGACGTTCTGACTCATGACCTTGGCGATAACCTGAACGCGCGCCTGACTGGAAACTTTGGCGGCGGCAATCAGCGCGTCGTTGGCACGCTGGGTCTGTTGCATTGCCACAAGCCAGGAGACAAGCAGCCAGACCAGTACGCCTCCAGCCAGGGCGAGGAACCAGCGTTTCTTCTCGATTTTTTGCCGCGTGAGTAGGCTGTTCATGGCACGTCTCCGCGACGATCGAAATCCAGCGCGCCGCTTTTCGCGATCTCCCGAAACAGCAACACGCCAAGGCCTTCCGCCTCACGCGTGAGATCGCCAGGTGTCAACAAAGATTCCGGCTGCCGTGCCAGCAGATCGAGGAATACCTGCATCAAATCCGGGTCACGCCACTCGCGCGCGGTCTCCTCTTCCAGAATGGCGACTGCCCGTTCCACCGGCAATGCGGGTTTGTAAGGACGCGCGAAACACAGCGCGTCAAAGATATCGACGATCTGGAATGCTCGCGCCAGCAGCGGAATCGCTTCGCCGGCCAGCCCATGCGGATAACCGCTGCCGTCCCAGCGTTCGTGGTGATGACGCACGATCGGCGCGGTCAGGCGCATGCTTTTAAGCGGCTCGCACAGCGCCGCGCCGATGGTCGTGTGCTGTCGCATGATCTCCCACTCGGCGGCACTGAGCGGACCGCGCTTCATCAGGATGGATTCGGGAATGCCCAGCTTGCCAATGTCGTGCAGCACGCCGGCACGGCGCAATGCGGTCAATTCGTCCTTGCGCAAACCAAGCGCCTCGCCGAACACCACCGCGTTGTGCGCCAGACGGGTGCAATGGTCGCCGGTGTATTCGTCCTTCGCCTCGACCATGCGCGCCAGCGCGTACAACACTGCTTCGGCGGAATCGAGCTGGTCGGTCAGGCGCTTGTGATGTACGGCGGAATCGACCCGTGCCATCAATTCCATTGGGTGATACGGCTTGCGGATGAAATCGTTGGCGCCGTCGCGCAGGCTGACCGCCAAGTCGTCATGGCCGCCGAAGCCGGTGACCATGATTACCGGCAACATCGCTAGTCCAAGCTCGGTGCGGATGCGCCGGCAGACTTCGTTGCCATCCATGCCTGGCATGCGCACATCAAGCAATACAGCGTCGAATTCCTGTTCCCGCAAGCTCGCCAACGCCGACTCTCCGTTGGCTGCTTCAACCACTCGATATTTCGGTGACTCCAGAATCTCACGCTCCAACATGCGCTGCGAAGGCTCATCATCAACGATCAGCACACGGTAGGGATAACTATCATGCAGCTCGAAATCGTTCAAAACGTTGGTCATGTATTCCTCCAGATGCCCATGCGGGTGCTTAGGTAGGCCAAGGAAACTATTGAGTCTGCTAATGCTTGATGATTTTAGTGCGTCATTGGGAACAAGCGGACAGATATACTCGGCCAACCCACGCCACTTTATATTTAAAGCCATGATTCCCCGCGACTTGACTGAACACACCCTCGACTCTAGCGAGGAGTACCAGGGCCGTTTGCTGCATGTCAAAAAGGACCGGGTTCGTTTGCCCGATGGCAACGAATCGACCCGCGAATACATCGTTCACCCCGGCGCAGCTGTCATTCTTCCGCTATTCGACAATGGTGACATCCTGCTTGAACGCCAGCACCGCTACCCGCTGCACCGCGACTTCATCGAACTCCCGGCTGGCAAATTCGACCCGGATGAAAGCGAACTGGCCTGCGCGCAGCGCGAATTGCAGGAAGAAACCGGTTATCTGGCGCGTGCATGGCGTGAACTGCCCACCTTCTATCCGTGCATCGGCTACTCCAACGAACGCCTGGTCTATTTCCTGGCCCAAGGTCTGGAATTCAGCGGCGAAAACATGGATGAAGACGAGTTCCTGGAAATTCTGCGTGTGCCGTTCGCCGAAGCGCTGGCGATGGTCGGCGACGGACGGATCAACGAGGCGAAGACGGTGATGGGGTTGTTGTGGTTCGAGCGGTTCGGGAAGTGCTAAGCCAAGCGGGGTGGTTATCCTGGAAACCTCAGTTGAGCGCAGATTTTTCTCCGTGAAGCCGCCTGGATACTGGCGAGAGGGCGATTTCTCTATTCACCTGTCGGGTGAGGTTGAAAACGCTGTAGGAGGCTCCGCTTGCAGGCCGATCCTTCAACGCTCGCGCCGCAAGCGGACGCTCCTACAACGCGGGCAACTGCCGGATTTAGGGTTATAGCAACCTGCTGATTTTTAAGGGCTATTCAAATTTTTCCGTTTTCAAATGTGATAAGAAAATTCGGAAAAACAAAGTGCAGTGATATGGCGTTGGATGTGGCTCCACCCCCCATGGAAAACAACACTCCGCACAAGCTATTGATTTACATGTGAAATCCGCCATTTCACGATTTGTTATCCAGGGCGTTGGATAACAAATCCGGCATCTCCGGAGCTGGGTGGGCAGATTCAACAGGGTTGCGTCAACGACCGTCCGAATTTCTTGAAGCTGTCGAGCTTGCCGAGGATGCCGAAGTTGGCCGGCACATTTCTGACGATGGTCAACGCATCGGTCTTCGGGTTATAGGTATGACCATGTTCCTCAAATATTTTTTCCAACCGTTTCTTGGGATTCGTATTGTGTTCGGCCTTTTTCGAATCGCCGATGCTCACGGAGTGAGCCGGGCGTGACAGTCTGGCGGAAAGTGCTGCGCCATCCGCCAAGAGCCAGGCTTCCAGTTCCGCCTTGATCGCCACCAGGTACAGGCAGGGATGATTTCCAAGATCAGATCGGTCCAACACGGCGCGGATATCGGCCATGTCCTGGGCCTCGCCGTCCGGGCGGCCCCAGCGGGGCTGGATATCCCACACGATCAATACCCGATCACAACCCGAATTGAACAAGGCTTGTGCCACGTCTCCGCAGAGATCAATCAAATTCGGCTTCGCGCCCAACGGACGGATAAGCAGACGCGCAGCAGGGCAAATGCGTCCGGCCAGATGCCGAAGTACCAGGTCATCTTCCGATCCCGCGCCGCCCTCACAGATGATGCCGATGGTGCTCATTCACCTTCCCCCCATCCACCTTCAGGCGCTTCTGCCGCCTTCGTTGCTGTTGGTGTCTCCACCGTTTGCAGAGCGGACATGGTGTACAGCCGTCCCGGAAGGAAGCGGGTGCGCCAATGCTGCATGTCGGCGCGGCTGGCAGGCCAGTTGAACTCCGGTCCCTTGGGGCCGCGCTCGCACAGCAGCACATCCTCCAGATCGAGCATGTCCAGCAGATACGGGGAATGGGTGGTGGCGATCACCTGGGTACGCCCGTCCCGGGTGGCATCTCGCATCATGTCCACCACCAGTCCGAGGGTGCGCGGGTCGAGGCCGTTTTCCAGTTCCTCGATGAACACCACCGGCGGCGGGTCCGGGTCCAGCAGGGTCGCTACCAAAGGCAGGACGCGCAGGGAACCGGAGGACATCAGCCAGCCGGGGATTTCATAGCGGTCTTCCAGCAACTGCACATAGCCTCGACGCAACAAACCGGCATCCATGATCTTCGGCTCCACATCGTGGGCATAGGGCAGCACGAAGCGCATGGCCCGCGAGATGTCGTCGAAGGCACCGGCTGAGCGCTCACGCAGATCAATCAGATATTCCGCCACGTTGGCGCCGTCGCCGGACAAGCGCAGACGTCCACCGGAACGACGCAGGGGTTGCAGGTTGCCGATGTTTTCCGGGTTCAGACGGAGAAACAGCAGTTGCCGTAACGATTCGGTGACGGCATCCAAAGCGGGAATTCCGTAAATGACCGAGCGCCCCTCACCCGAGGTTTGAGCGGCGCCCAGCACATCGCGAGTCATTTCGGGTTCTCGCCCGACTCGGAAATGCTCGTCTTGGATATAGAGCACATTTCCCGCCTCACGCACGTTCACCTTCATACCCAAGTCCACCTGGCCAGTGGGCATGGCCAGCTTCAACTTGAAGCTCATGGCGCCTTGCTGGCGCGTGGGGTCAACCCGGGCCGCCGTGGTCAGGCGGGATACAGCGGCTTTGTGGCGGATGTGCTCAAAGCCTTGCCAGTGTTCCATGGCCGCATCCACGCCTTCCATTAGCACCTGGCGATAGGTTTCCACCGCCTCCACCAGGCTGGATTTGCCGCTGCCGTTGTTGCCGATCAGCACGGCCAGGGGCTTGAGACGAATCTGGCCGGTAGCCCGGAGCGATTTGAAGTTTTCGATGGCGAGGGACTTGATCTGCATGGTGGCTCCCTGCTGGTTAGTTGATGAGGCCTTGCGCCACGCGGCGGTAGGCGTTGTGGGCGTCGAGTTTTACTTGTTCTGCCACCAGCGGGAAGGTGCCCAGGATGTGGGCGAATTCGGATTCGGTTAGGCCGTAGAGGTGGGCCACCAGACCGTCGAGTTCGGCGCGCAGACGAGCGCGTTCGGCGGGTTCCAGGGGTTGGTGGCGTTCGAGGCCGACTTCCTTGGCCAGGGCGTCGAATTCGGGGGTGGTGCAGGTGAGGCGGGCTGCGCGGGTGACGATTGCACGGAACTGACTTGAGCTCTCAGTCAGTCTGGGCACCGCAGTCTGGTAGATATAGAAGAAGTTCAGGGTTGTGGTGACCTTTTGCCTGATCGCCCAATCCACGACAAAGCTGTTCCAGATCGCGCACAAATAGAGTTGCTCTCGCAAGCTGATCAATAGCTTTCCGTCCACGCCATTTGCAACAATGCTTGGCAACTTGTTGCCAAGGAAGGTCGGCGGGACGACAGCCGATATAAGCGTGCGTTCATTTGTATTTGCCGCAATGTCGCGAAATGTCAGTCGATACGTTTGATATGGAAGTCGTTGCCCGGTATCGGGCTCGCGCCTAAGCAAGGCGGCGCGCCCTTCACGCTCGTTAATCCAGTACCGCGGCTTTGCGTACGCATGGCTGAACTGCCAAACCATCTTCCCTTCGAACAGCGGAATGCGCCCTGGCCCTACCCCTAAATGAAAAAGGCCCTTGTCATCGGTCATGTGAAACTCTCGCCCTAAAACGCAATTCCACCCAACCTTGACTAGTGCCCCGAGCATAGGAAATTGCAGCATCTTCTTCGCAATCTCGACGTCAATTTCGCTCTTGAACTCCATCAGCGAATGACTATCCGGCGACAACCGACGTATCAGTTTCACGTCCAGCCAGAGCGCCCCTTCTGCCGGGAAGCGATCCAGTTCCGCCACGTCATGCCGCATGAAGGCGGCGGGGAAACGGGTGGTGCCGAGTTCACCGGTGCGGACTGGGGCGAGCAGGTCGTTGGGCGGCGCGCTGGCGTTCTTTTCACCAGTCTCCAGCACACGGGGCGCGGCGGTTTTCTCGAAGGTGAGCACGACGAATTTGAAGCGGCTATCCACCCCCTCGAAAATCGTCTTGCGGTTCTCGAAGCAGAACAGGCCTTCGATGCGGGTCTGGTTGAACAGCAGGTCGCGCAGCCCCTTGGCGCCCAGGTCGGTGTAGATGCCGCTGGGAATGACGATGCCGCAATGGCCACCGGGACGCAGCAATGAGAAACAACGCTCTACGAAAAGCTTGTAGAGGTTGAGGTCGGAGCCGACCTTGCGGCCATCGACCGTCGCGAACTGGCTGCGGTATTCCGGCGCCAGGCGGAAATACTGGTTGATGTGCGGAAAACGGCTCTCATATGCCAGCCAGGCCTCGCGCACCGCTTTGTCCTTCAGAAGCTTGCCCTGTTCCTTCTCAAACTCCTTGATGGTCATCTTGTTCTTGGTCACCAGGTCGGAATGGTCGGCGAAGAATTCCTTGGCTTGCGGTTTGAACACTTCCCACGGCGGGTTGGTGAGCACGATGTCGAAACCGCCGCGCTTCTGCATGATCTGGTCGAACACATAGCCCCAGTGCAGCGGGGTTTCGGCGTCGATGTCGGCGCGGGTGATGCGGCGCTTTTTCGGTTTGCCCAAGCCCTGTTTTTCTGCGTCCCAAACGGCCTGTTCGTACTTCACACCCAAGGCCTCGAACTGGTCGCGCAGCAGTTCGTTGAGGATGCCATTGGCGTAAGCCATTTCCGTATCGATGTCGTCACGCAGGACGCGCAGGTCGGCTTTCTGGACGAACAGTTCGGCGCTGTGCCGGTAGGTGTCGAGCTTGCGGTCCTTCTCCTGCAGCAAGCGGCGGAAGGGGGGCTTGAACAGGTCATCCTGCTTGCGGTCGAACTCGTGTTCGTCCACACGCATCAAGCCCACCAGGGAATTTCCGGGCAGGATGTTGAAGTCGATGTTGGGCAGGGGCTCCAGGTCTTCCACCCGGTTGACCGAGGCGACCATCGCCAGGAACAGGCGTAACTTGGCGATCTCGCAGGCCTCTTCCATGATATCAACGCCGTGCAGGTTGTCAGTGACGATGCGGCGCTTGATGTAATAGCCGACGCTGGGGTGATCCTTGCGGATGTTCTTCAGCCAGGCTTCCAGCTCGCGGCTGGCACCCAGTTCGGCGCGGCCGACCACGGCGTAATAGATGTTGATCAGCGCCTTGAGTGCAGCCACCAGAAAGGCACCGGAACCGACCGCCGGATCGAGGATGCTGATCGAAGGCAGCACTTCGTTGACCAGTTTGAGCGCGGTGCGAACGTCCATGCGCGCCAGCAGTTCGGCGACGGAGTCGAACTGGATGGCGGGCAGATTGAGTTCCGGCACGGCGGGGGCGTTGATGCGCTCCAGAATCAGCTTGTGGATACTGCGTTCGGCAAGATACCCCGTGATCTCAGGCCGGGTGTAGTAGGCGCCGAAAGCCTTCTGGTTGATGTACTTCTCGAAGATGTAGCCCAGCACATCGGGATTGATCTCTTCCGGGTTGCCGGCAGGGGTGTCGTCCAGGTGCCAGGTAAAGGCAGAGAACACCTCGAACACACCGGCAAAGGCTGCGTCCTTGATGTTCAGGGTGATGCCGACGCGGGGCTGGTGGTGGCCGTCGAGTTCCAGTTTGTGGTGCAGGAACAGGCCGCCATTCAGGTAGGGGATGCGACCGGTGAGCTGCCGCGCCGCTTCGCTGCGTTGCGCTTCCGGCCGGGCGAAGGCGTCGAAGAACAGGGCGTTGAGAAATTCGCCGAAGAAACGGTTTTCACCACGGACCTTGGACTCGGCGAATTTGTTCGGCAGGTAGTCGTAATCGCCGTCGTTCAGGAAGCCTTTCTTTTGCAGGAACCAGACGAACATCAGCCGGTTGAGAATGACCGAGGCATACCAGCGGCGGTCGCGCTCGTCGTCGATGCCTTCGATGGCTTCCAGCAGGGCGGCGTGTTGTTCCTGATAGCGGGTGAAGAAGCGCTTGGTGGTCTTCTCCACATCCAGGGCCGCGGCCATGCGCCGGGCCACTTCCAGCACGGGCAAGCGGCCGCTGGCGTCGAGTTCGGACAGTTCCACCACCAGGGCATGCAGCTTGGAGGCGAACAGGTCCACCGGCTGGCCGCGAAAGTATTCGTGGCGGCGGGCGATGATTTTCGGCTTGCCGGTATCGGCGTCCTTGCCGCGTTTGACCCAGTACCAGAGGCTTTGGCTGGGCGCTTCTTGCTGGTCGGTGAAGATGATCAGGTTTTCATGGTGGCGCTGGCTGACGTGGCGCCAGATGGTCATGCGCTGGTTCTCGTCCGGCCAGGCGCTATCCGTCACCACTTGCAGCACCGCGACGCCGGCCAGCTCAGCCACCATGCGGCGGGAGAAAGTGTTGTCCTTGGTCTGGTCGGTTTGCCAGTTACGCTCACTTACGACGGGCTGGTTCCAGCCGAGTACCTCGACGAACAGACGGGTGTAGTCGAAGGCCGAGAGGTGTTGCTGGAAGGCGGGGAGATTGAGGTGGCTCATCGTTTGGTTATTACTTCGGCGACCGATACTTCGTCATTCCCGCGTAGGCGGGAATCCAGTACATGAGCCTGATTTCTCTCCGGCAACCATTCGATATGCGACCTGGATTCCCGCCTACGCGGGAATGACGGTGCTGGGTGTTGGCGGGGTTCATATAGAGGCCTTGAAGGGATTGGTGATGGTCAACCTGCCGTCGATGATCTGCCCATCCTGGAGGTCTTCCGTATACAGCGTGTCGCAGTTGGCCGCCAACGCGGCGGCGACGATGAGGGCATCGTAGATCGAGAAGCCGTAACGCTCGGACAGGCCCAGGGCGTGATCATGGATGTCCAACGTCAACGGCGTTACCGCGCAAATCGCGCGGATGGGTTGCAGGACATCGCGGATTTCCGCGTGGCTCATGCCGAGTTTGCGGGTGGCCACCGAGGCGAACTCGTTCAACACCTGCACGCTGATCGTGCCACCCAGGGCAACCAAGTCTTCCGCGCGGTCGGCCTTGCTTGTGTCCTCGGAAAGCAGGTAGAGCAGGACGTTGGTGTCGAAAAAGACATTAGCCACGTTCGCTGGCTTCCATCCGGTCGAACTTGAAATCGGCGGGCAGGCGGCCTCGATACTGCCTCAGGCGCGCGAGCAATTCACGCGCACCGGGTTTCTTGCGTATGCCGAAGCTGCGCTCGGTCGCGATCTCGATCTCGATGTCGTCGCCCTCCCTGATTTCCAGCGCTTCCACCACGGCGGCGGGCAAGCGAACCGCCAGACTGTTGCCCCATTTGGCGACCTGCATGATGGCCTCCTGTTTGATATACAAGGCATGGAATGTATATCCATGCCGACTCGACTTCAACTTCCCGCGATCAAGCCCATCGAACACACCACGCGCGGCTCGCGCAACTGGGCGTCCTCTTCTGTGTACGTGAGGCGGCCTTCTTCGCGCAGCGTTTTCACGGCGCCGGCCAGTTCTTCGTCGTTGACGCCGCCGCGCATAAGGCGGTTGAGCAGGTCGGCGGCGGTTTCCAGAAGGGGGCGGGCGTAGACATCGTCGAGGGCGCGTTCCAGTACCTCGTCGCGGAACAGGGTATTGCGATGTTCTTCGGCGTAGGCCTTGAGGCGTTCGTAGGCGCGCCGGCGTGGACTGGAGGGGCGGCCAAGGCCGCCGCCGATGGTTTTGTCCTGATGTACCGCCAGCTTCAGGCCTTCGGCCACCAGATCATGATGGTTTTCGGCGCGCGGCACGGCGGGGGTGTCGGGCGCGCATTCGGCGGCCTTGAGGATGGTGAACTGGGATTCGGTTACGTTCTGCCCCTGGGCGCCGATCCAGGCGAGGTGGTCGTTGCCTTCGGGCGACTTGACGTAGACCAGCGTGCCGCCATGACCTGCTTTTTCACCGAGCAGGGGCAAGCGCGTCTCATCGAGTTGAAAGGCGCGCGCCGAGTACACCACGGGCGGCAAGGATTCGACGGCGTGCGCGAGTTCCGGTTTGTCTTGCGTGGCCTGTTTCCAGATTTGCCAAGCATAGGAGGCGAGATCGACTTCGTCGTCGCTGTCGTCTAGTACGCCAGACTTCTCCGTGTAGAGGTCGCGGATGATGTTGGCGTCGTCATCCTCGAAAAACGCTTCATCGG
Organism: Tepidiphilus sp. J10; assembly: GCA_945897865.1. Lineage (GTDB taxonomy): Bacteria > Pseudomonadota > Gammaproteobacteria > Burkholderiales > Thiobacillaceae > PFJX01. The sequence goes on along the minus strand of CAMDHJ010000048.1, from coordinate 4,136 downwards.
TGCCGACGACTTCGGCATTTTCCAGAAGGCGCTGCTGAATACGGGCGCGCAGGTTGATGAGACGCTCGACGCCCTCGGCGGGCAGGAAGGAGTAGCAGTGGATTTCCTCGGCTCGCTGGCCGATACGGTCCACCCGGCCCGCGCGCTGGATCAGCCGGATGATGGCCCAGGGCAAATCGAAGTTGACCACCACATTGCTGTCTTGCAGGTTCTGGCCTTCGGAGAGCACATCGGTACAGATCAGCACGCGGATTTCGTCGGCCTTGGTGACTGCTTTGTTGTTCGATTTCGGTGAGAAGCGGCAGGCCAGTGCGTAAGGGTCGGCACTGGCACCAGTGGCCACTTCCACCTGTGTGATGCCGGCACGCCGGACTTCCCGTGCCAAATAGCGTGCCGTGTCGGCGAACTGGGTAAAGATCAGCACCTTGTGCTTGGCGTGGGTGCGGGCGAGAAGCTGGCGCAAGGCGAGCAGTTTCTGATCGTGCTGCGGATCCCAACGTCCATGCGTGCGCAGTAACTCAAGCAAGGTTTGCGTGTCCGCCGCCAAGTCATCGGCGAGGGATTTCTTGAACAGCGTCGGCCGTATCCACTTGAAGCGCCTTTTATATTCGTCGGCATATTGCTGATAGACCGCTTTGGCACGCGCCAGGCAGTCAGGCGCGACGTCCGCTTCCGCCACGGCTTCGACCAAACCATCGAGCAAATCTTCGGGATCGCCTTCCAGACCTTCTGCGTCTTCGTCCACTCGGTTCAAGTCGAGCAAACCGGCATCGAGTACGCCAACCGGCAGGTCGAGGCCGTTTTCGATGGCATAAAGGTAAATCTGGTTACGCAGAATGTGCCGGTCGATGGATTGCAGGAACGAGAAGCCAGTGGATTCCAGGCGCTTGAACAGGTTGGTGCGGCAGAAACCCATAAGCCGTTTACCGGCGCGCCCCAAGTTTTCAATCAATTTTCGCTCGGCGGCGGTAGCTGCCTTTTCCGCCAGCTTATCCACATATAAACCCATGCCGTAGCGCGGCACATGCAGCGCGTTGATCTGGTCGACCATTTCGGCCGAGTAAAGCCGTGCGTAGCGGTCTTCCGGATCGGCGTCGTTGACGGTGAATTTCAGTGTGCTGGGCAAGCGCGTCGGGAAGTAGCGTTTTTCGCCATCGTTGCCGGCGATGTAACGGCGACCATTACCATCTGTTTCGGTGTAGTGCTCGATGATGAAACTGCGTGTGCGCCTGACCATGTAGAGACGGATCAGTTCGCGCCAATCGTCGAACTCTTCGCTCTTTTCGATGGCGAGAATCGAGTTCACCTTGCACTGGTGCTTGCGCTCGAACTCGGCATCGCTCATAGCGTGCTTGCGCATGTGGCGCTCGGGCCGGATGCCGATGTTGGCTTTTTCGTCGATGAACAAACGCAACTGGCTCGACAGGTCAGTCTTTGTCTTGTTGTAGGGCGTAGCGGTGAGCAGGATGACTTTGGCATCGCAACTGCGGATGTAGTCGGCAATCGACTTGTAGCGTCGACCCTCGCGATTGCGCAGATTGTGGCTTTCATCGATGAGCACCAGGCGATAGCGCTTGAGATCGGGCAGCTTTTTGGTCACCTGGCTGATCGGTAGCACCATGCCGCGCAGGCCATATTCGGTGCGGTAGCGCTCCCACATTGGTTCTAGATTCTTCGGACAGATGACGAGTGTTTCGTACCCGAGATCGTCTTCAAACATTCGCGCCAGCGCGGTCGCCATCATGGTTTTGCCCAGGCCGACCACGTCGCCGATCATCACCCCGCCGCGCCGGTGCAAATGGCGCGCGGCGATCTTCACCGCGCTTTTCTGGAACTCGAACAGTTCCTTTTCGAAGCGGGCCGGCAATCGGAATTGGCTGAGGCCTGCGCGCGCCTCGGTGCTGAGGTGATAGGCGATGTTGAGATAGATGTGGTGCGGCGGAATGGGCGCCTCGCGCGCCCAGCTCGATTCGATGATGCTCGCCAGGTCTTGCGAGACGTCGATGGCCCAACGGTCCTTCCAGCGCTCATCGAACCATTCGGACAGACGTTGGGCGGCATGGTGTTCCAGCACATCGACGTTCAGTTCCCCCTGTTTCGAGAGCCCTTGCAGCGTGAGATTGCTGCTGCCGACGAAACCGGTGATCGGGTTGTTGATGTCATCGCGAAACAGTAGATAGAGCTTGGCGTGCAGCGGATAGGGCAGGAACAGTTTGACGATGGTTTGACCAGCGCGCAGTTGCCTGGCGAGACGGCGCAGGCCGGCCTCATCGCGGCCGCTAGGAATACCCAGAGTGATCTGCTCGCGCAGGTGTGCGGCAAACTGGGTCTTGAGCCGAACCGCCGTGCCTTGGTCCATCAGGTCATCGCTGGCAGTGGCGCGGTATAACTCGCGCACTTCCTCGTGCGGCGGACGCTGCATGCCCACCAATACCCGGCAAACCTGGCTTTGCTCTGGCTGCCAGGGCTGGATCAGGTCATCGATGGCCTGCCAGCCGCGCAGATTGAGGTAACCGACGCAGAAATCGGCCCGGTTCGAGACTTGCAGCGTGGCACGTAAAGCTTCGAGCAGTTGTTGTTGAATGTTGTCGAAGATACGTGGCATAGATGGACGGCTTCCCCTTTTATTTGCCGGTGGAAAGTAGCATGAAAATGCCATACAGGATCAACCTGCCATTGGATGAACCAGGCTCGATAACGCCTGATAAACTGGTTTTAATCTCGCATCCCTCATTCTTTTTATGTCCATCGCCACCCTCGAACAACTCGCCAGCGTCGTGCGGCAATTCGGCCGCGAACGCGACTGGCAGCAGTTCCATGACCCGAAGAACCTGACTGCTGCATTGATCGTTGAAGCCGCCGAATTGCTCGAACCGTTCCAGTGGCTGACGGCGGAACAGAGCCTGAATCTGCCGCCGGAAAAGCGGGAAGCGGTCCGCCAGGAGATGGCCGATGTGCTGATCTATCTGGTCAGTCTGGCGAATTGTCTGGAAGTCGATCTGCTCAAGGCTGCCGAGGATAAACTGGCGATCAACGCTGCCAAGTACCCGGTCGACAAGGCCAAAGGCTCTTGTGCCAAATCCCATGAACTGTGAGTTTTACCCAACCACACCGACCCGATCATGAGCCATTTCAAACACCACCTGTTTTTCTGCCTCAACCAGCGTGAGGATGGCGCCGCCTGCTGCGCCGATCACGATGCCGAAGCGATGTTCGATCACGCGAAAAAGAAGGCGAAAAAACTCGGACTGCATGGCAAGGAAGGCAACTGCCGGGTCAACCGCGCCGGCTGCATGGATCGCTGCGCCGAAGGCCCGGTCTGCGTGGTTTACCCGGATGCGGTCTGGTACACCTACGTCGATACCGCCGACATCGACGAGATTCTTGAATCGCATCTGCGCGACGGCAAGATCGTCGAACGCCTGAAGATCTGACAGCGTGATCTGACCCGATGTCCAGGCAGCACAAACTGCGCATCAAAGGCCCGGCCGGGGCGATCGAGACGGTGATCGAAGAGCCGTCCGGGCAGGTCGTGGGGCTTGCCCTGATTGCGCATCCGCATCCGTTGAAAGGCGGCAGCCTCGACAACAAAGTGGCCTGGACCCTGGCGCGTGCCGCCGTGGCCTGTGGTCTGGTTGCGGTTCGGCCGACTTTTCGCGGGGTCGGCGAGAGCGCCGGCGAATTCGACCACGGCATCGGCGAAACCGATGATCTGCTGGCGCTGAGCCGTGCGATCTCCGCCCATTACGGGCCGCTGCCATGGACGCTGATGGGTTTCTCCTTCGGTGCCTATGTGCAGCACCGGGTCGCACAGGAGCTGCATGCACAACGCCTGATCATGGTCGGCCCGGCGGTTTCGATGTACTCCTTCGAAGCCACCCGCATCCCGACCACCATCCTGCATGGCAGCGAGGATGAAGTCATTCCGGTCCATGCCGCGCGTGAATACGCCGACGCCCACGCGATACCTTTGATTGTCATTGAAGGCGCCGGCCATTTTTTCCATGGGCAGTTGCGCGAATTGCAAACGCAGGTGGAAGCCCTGTGCAAGCCATGACCTCGCCCCTGATCCTGAATGGCCTGACCAAGTCCTATGCCGGCACGCGGGGTGTCGATGGCCTTGATCTGGAACTGGA
>CAMDHJ010000047.1 GCA_945897865.1 Tepidiphilus sp. J10 | reverse complement strand
AAAACCTGGCTGATTACCGGTGTTGCCGGTTTCATCGGCAGCAACCTGCTGGAGCAGTTGCTCAAGCTGGATCAGAACGTGGTCGGACTCGATAACTTTGCCACCGGCCATCGCTACAACCTGCATCAAATCAGGGATGCGGTGACGCCTGAGCAATGGGCGCGGTTCCGCTTCAATGAGGGCGATATCCGTGTGCAGGGCGATTGCCAGGCTGCTTGTGATGGGGTTGATTATGTCCTGCATCAGGCCGCGCTTGGCTCGGTGCCGCGTTCGCTGGAAGACCCGATCACCACCAATGGCAGCAATATCGACGGCTTTCTGAACATGCTGGTGGCGGCACGCGATGCCAAGGTGACGCGTTTTGTCTATGCCGCTTCCAGCTCCACCTATGGCGACCATCCCGGTTTGCCGAAGGTCGAAGACGTGATTGGCAAACCCTTGTCGCCGTATGCCGTGACCAAGTTGGTGAATGAGCAATACGCCGAGGTTTTCGCGCGTGCTTATGGTTTCAAGACCATCGGTTTACGCTACTTCAATATTTTTGGCGCGCATCAGGATCCGGAAGGAGCTTACGCCGCAGTGGTACCGAAATGGACGTCGGCGATGATTCACAACCAGCCGGTATTCATCAATGGCGATGGCGAAACCAGTCGCGATTTCTGCTACATCGCCAACACCGTTCAAGCCAACCTGTTGGCCGCCACGGCGCAGCATCCAGATGCCGCGAATCAGGTCTATAACGTCGCAGTGGGTGACCGCACCACATTGAACGATCTGTTTGAAGCGATTCGGGTTGTGCTTGAGCCACGCTTCCCGCACCTGAAAGACTTCAAGCCGACGTATCGCGATTTCCGAGCCGGTGACGTGCGCCATTCATTGGCTGACATTTCGAAGGCACGCACATTGCTGGGTTATGTACCCAGCCATCGCATCCAGGAAGGGCTGGTTGAGGCAATGGACTGGTATGTGAGCGATCTGACGAAGTGATGATCGCGGCGTCGATTTTTCAATCGATGCGCCGAACAATTCGCCGCTGGGCGCAATTCGCCCTATTCGTATTCTTGGTCCAGGCGTCAGCCTTTGCGAGCGCGGAATTGCCTGCGGAGGTTACGCAGGCTTTGCAGCAGGCCGACATTCCGGAAAGCCATGTCGGGGTTCTGGTGCAAGCGCTGGGTAATTCGTTGCCGCTGCTGGCGCATGGCGAGACGGCCAGTTTCAATCCGGCCTCGGTGATCAAATTGGTCACCACCCTGGCGGCGCTTGATAGCCTGGGGCCGGCGCATACCTTCAAGACGCAGGTCTATCGCGATGGCCCGCTGCTGGATGGTGTTTTGCACGGCAACCTGGTTTTTCAGGGTGGTGGTGATCCGGCGTTGACGCTGGAACGTTTCTGGTTGCTGTTGCGAGAACTGCGCCAACTCGGCGTACGGGAGATTCGCGGCGATGTGCTGCTCGACACACAGTATTACCAGATCGTTGAGATTGATCCCGGCGCCTTCGACCAAGCACCGCTGCGGCCATACAACGCGCCACCGAGTGCCTTGCTGGTCAACTTCAATTTACTCAATCTGCACCTGTCGGCCACTGCGGAAGCGATTGGTGCTCGACTTGAGCCTGCTCCGGCCGAACCAAGCCTGAACCTGGTTAACAAGTTGCAAAGGACGGATGGTCCCTGCAATGGAACGCGTGATGGCCTCAGATTAACCAAAGTCGATACCAGCCTGATTCTGACCGGTACTTACCCGAATGAATGTGGCGAACAGTCGATTCCGCTCAATCTGCTGTCGCCGGAGGCGACTTTCGGAGCGATTTTCAATGAACTCTGGCCATCGTTGGGGGGCGAGCTGGTCGGCGAAATTCAGTCAGGTGCGCTGGAGCCATCGGCGCGCGTTCTGATTGAATTTGAATCGCCACCGCTATCCCAGTTGGTGCGCGACATCAATAAGCACAGCAACAACGTCATGGCCAAGATGCTGTTCCTCAATCTGGGGGCGGCGCGTTTTGATGTCCCCGCGACCTGGGAAAAGGGAGAGCGGGCGATTCGTGCCTGGGTGCTTGAAGCCGGCCTGAAACTGCCGGAGTTGGTACTTGAAAATGGATCCGGCCTGTCCCGCATCGAACGGATTTCGGCGGTATCCCTGGCGCAATTGTTGAGTTATGCGGCAACTCGGCCGGTCTATTATGAGTTCGCTGCCAGTCTGCCTGCAGTGGGGCTGGAAGGAACCCAGAAGGGACGTTTGAACGGATCGGCTGCGGAGGGGGCTGCCTGGCTCAAATCGGGCAGTTTGAATGGGGCGCGTAATCTTGCTGGTTATGTTCTCGGTCCGGATGGCAGCCGGCGAATTTTAATTATGCTGATCAATCATCCCAAGGCTTCTGCGGGCTCCGAGGCGCAGGCAAAGTTGCTGAACTGGTCAATGCAGTGATTGACTGTGGCAGGCCTTCTGCTCGCAGATGCCTGCACAGATCACCGACAGGTAAGCTGAAAAGAATGAAAATTTTCAAGCAACTTATGCACATCTTGATGCTTGACACCGGCTTTTTTCGGCGCTAGCCACTATTAGGATAGTGTGGTTTCGTAACTACATGATTTTTATCGATTATTTTCTTGCCGCTTTTTTAGGCCTGACGCCTGGAGTCAGGTTCCACAAGGGGATTTCAGCCATATCAGGTTTGTTTTCCACAGTGTTATCCACAGCTTTGGTGGACAAGTTGAAAACTCCTTACAGGCTTGGTGGTTCATCGCATTTTCTCTTTAATCACTTTAAGTATCTTCGATAAGTCTTTTGTGCCCGATACTGAATTCGCTGTCTCCAACGCGTCTGAAGCAGTCACCCAATTGATGATTGCCCGGGTTGCTGTCGATACGCCGCTCGATCGTCTGTTCGATTACCTGGCGCTCGACGCCAAAACCGACGATATCGGTCGGCGTGTGGAAGTGCCTTTTGGCAACCGCAGGTTGATTGGTGTTTTGGTCGAGCTGGTGGATCACTCCGAGTTGCCGCTGGAAAGTTTGAAGCCTCTGCATGCGATAGATCGGGGTAGTCCGCCATTGCCGCCGGATTTGCTGGTGCTGGCACGTTTTGTCTGCGGTTACTACCATCATGCACTCGGTGCTGTGCTGGCAATGATGTTGCCGCCCGCTTTACGCCGCACAGCGACGCTTGCCAAAACCCGACCCGCATTGCCCGGACTGGCTTATCGCCTGACCCCGCTGGGGCGCGTCGAGGCAGAGCAGATGCCCGCCCGTTTCACTGCGCGAAAACGCTTGTCGGAGCGAATGCTTGCCGCTGAATTATCCTGGGCGACTTGCTCGACAGGCGACAAGGCTGTGCTGCGAGCCTGGCTTGAACTGGACTGGATTGAGCCGGTCAGTCAGGCCTTGGCGACGCCGCCGCAAAAAGCCATGCCGGCCTTGACCGACGAGCAGGAAACGGTGCTCGCCGCCTTGCGTGCAGCCGGTAACGGGTTCAATGCGTTTTTGCTGCATGGTGTCACCGGCAGCGGCAAGACCGAGGTTTATATGCAATGGGTGGCTGATGCCCTGTCACGGGGTCAGCAGGTGTTGGTGCTGGTGCCGGAAATCCACCTGACGCCGCAATTGACCGAACGATTCATAAGCCGCTTTCCCGACCGCAGGCTGATCAGCCTGCATAGCAATCTGGCTGCCGGCGAACGGCGAATCGCCTGGCTGGATGCCTTGGCAGGGGGGGCGGACATCGTGCTGGGGACGCGCCTGGCGATATTCACACCGCTGCCGCGACTCGGTCTGATCATCGTCGATGAGGAACATGACAACGCCTACAAACAGATGGAAGGCATGCGCTATTCAGCCCGCGATGTGGCGGTCTGGCGGGCGCATGAAAGAGGCATCCCTGTTTTGCTGGGTTCCGCGACGCCTGCGCTGGAGAGTTGGCGCAACGCCAAGGAGGGGCGTTATCACCTGCTCAATTTGAGCAAGCGAGCGCATGCTCAAGCCGTATTGCCGAAAGTGCGCTTGATCGACAGCCGCACGGATCGCCCCAAACACGGCCTTACCAGCGCATTGCTGACCGCGTTGGCGGAACGCTTGCAACGTGCTGAACAAAGCCTGGTGTTCATCAATCGGCGCGGCTATGCCCCAAGCCTGCTGTGCAACGGATGCGGCCATGTCTTTTCCTGCTCGCGCTGTTCAGCGCATCTGGTGCTGCATCGAAGCCGGCAGGCATATCGTCTGGTTTGCCATCATTGCGGCCTCATCGCGCGACCGCCGGAAGTCTGTCCGGAATGCGGCAATCTCGATCTGCGTCCGGCCGGCCAGGGAACACAGCGGATTGAGGAAACCCTGGCCGAGCAATTTCCGACCGCTCGCATTCTACGCATCGACCGGGATACCGCCGCGAGGAAAGGGGCTTTTGCCGCCATGCGTGAGCAGGTCGAGGCGCGTGAAGTGGACATCCTGGTCGGTACCCAGATCGTTGCCAAAGGTCATGATTTTCCGCATCTCACCCTGGTCGGCGTCATTGGTGCCGACCAGGCTCTGGTTTCGCCCGACTTTCGCGCCAGTGAGCGTTTATTCGCCCAACTCATGCAAGTTGCCGGCCGTGCGGGACGGGCGCAGCATCCTGGCGAGGTGTTGATTCAGACGCAATATCCACGCCACTCGCTGTATCAGGCTTTGCAGCGGCATGATTACCCGGGCTTTGCCGAAGCCGCGCTGCGCGAGCGTCGCGGCGCTGACTTTCCGCCTTACGCCAGCCAGGCCCTGTTGCGTGCCGAAGCGCGCGAAGAGGAAGCTGCACTGGGTTTCTTGCTGGCGGCGCGGGAGGCGGGACTCGCTTTGCAGTCCGGTGTTCTCCTGTTTGACCCGGTGGCGGCGTTGATGGCGCGGGTGGCGAATCGACACCGCATGCAATTGCTGGTGCAGGCGGGGGTGCGGCAGCGTTTGCAACAGTTTCTTCGCCTCTGGCTGCCGCAGCTCGAATCATTGCCGGCGAGAGGTGTTAAATGGTCGGTGGATGTCGATCCGATGGATTACTGAGTCCAGGCAGCGGACAAGAAAAAAGCGGGCATAACCCGCTTTTTTCTTTCTCATCACACCAACAGCTTTACTTTTTGGCAGCGGTCTTTTTCACCGGCGTTGTGGCGGTCTTGGCGGCAGCTGCTTTCTTCGCAGGTTCTGCGGCGGGCTTGGCGGCAGCAGCTTTCTTCGCAGGTTCTGTGGCGGGCTTGGCGGCAGCGGCTTTTTTCACCGGAGTTGCGGCAGGCTTGGCGGCAGCGGCTTTCTTCGCAGGTTCTGCGGTGGGCTTTGCGGCAGCGGCTTTTTTCACCGGAGTTGCGGCAGGCTTGACGGCAGCAGCCTTCTTCGCAGGTTCTGCGGCGGGTTTTGCGGCAGCGGCCTTCTTCACCGGAGTTGCGGCAGGCTTGGCGGCAGCGGCTTTCTTCACCGGAGTTGCGGCTGGCTTGGCAGCAGCGGCTTTCTTCACCGGTGTTGCAGCGGGCTTGGCGGCAGCGGCTTTCTTCACCGGTTCTGCGGCAGTTTTTGCAGTGGTGGGCTTGGCTTGGGTGGCTTTCTTGACGGTACTTTTGGCAGGGTTGTCAACGGGCATATCTGACTCCTCGATTAATGAAGGGTTTGGCCGGAAAGCCTTTTGCCTCAAGCACTTCCACGCGATCAAGAGGCGTGCGGCGATTGTAGATCAAAAAAAAGCGCGCTCAGCAAGACAAGAGCGCGCTTTTACTCAATTTGAGCGGCTTTTTTGACGTGAAGAATCAGCCAGGCAACAGGCTTTCCTGAGCCATCAGGCTTTCAATCCTTTCGCGCGCATGGATCAGGTGCATCTGCTTGCCATCGATCATCACCTCAGCCGCGCGTGGCCTGGTGTTGTAGTTCGAACTCATGCTCATACCGTAGGCGCCGGTCGAACAGATGGCGAGCAGGTCATCCTGGGCAAGTGCCAAGGGGCGATCATGGCCAAGAAAATCACCGCTCTCGCAGACCGGGCCGACGATGGCATAGTTGCGCGTTGCCGCATCCATCCGCTCTTGTACGGGCAGGATGTCGTGCCAGGCGTCATACAGTGCAGGCCGCATCAAGTCATTCATCGCGGCATCGACGATAGCGAAATCTTTGGTTTCACCGTGTTTCAGATATTCCACCCGCGTCAGCAACCAACCGGCATTGCCGACCAGTGCGCGCCCCGGTTCGACCACCAGGCGTTCGCTGCGACCATGCATACGCGCCAGTATGACGCCGGCGTAGGCATCCAGCTCGGGCGGGGTTTCATCGCGGTAACGAATGCCGACGCCACCGCCGATATCGATGTGTTGCAGCCGAATTCCCTCTCCTTGCAGACTGGTGACCAGCTCAAGCACGCGATCCAGCGCTTCGCCGAAGGGAGCGACTTCAGTCAGTTGCGAGCCGATATGGCAATCGATGCCGGTGATGCGCAGGTGAGCCATGTTGGCCGCTTCGCGATAGACGCGCAGGGCGTGTTCGTGGGCAATGCCGAACTTGTTGTCCTTCAGGCCGGTGGAAATATAGGGATGCGTTTTGGCATCGACATTCGGATTGACGCGCAAGCTGATGGCCGCTGTCTGACCCAGTTCGCCGGCGACCTGATTCAAGCGCACCAGTTCGCTTTCCGATTCAATGTTGAAGCAATGGATGCCGGCATACAGGGCCGCACGCATTTCCGACGTAGTCTTGCCGACGCCGGAAAAAACCACTTTCGCCGGATCACCGCCGGCAGCCAGCACGCGCGCCAATTCACCACCGGAAACGATGTCGAATCCCGCGCCCAGACGGGCGAACAGATTAAGAATTGCAAGACTGGAATTGGCCTTAACGGCATAGCAGATCAGATGCGGATGCGCAGCCAGGGCTTGGTCATAGGCGCGATACGCCTGCTCCAGGGCGGAGCGAGAATAGAGATAACACGGTGTGCCGAATTGGGCGGCGACCTCCGTGAGCGGCACATCCTCGACATGCAGGATGCCTTCCTGGCGTGAAAGAGCGTTCATTATTTTGCGGGTTGAGTGGGTTGTGCAGATTGGCTGGGTTGCGCCAGGGAAGACTTTGGCAGGGCGGTATCCGGAAGATACAAGGTGCCCTTCTTGCCGCAGCCGGAGAGGGTGAAAAAAGTGCCTGACAAGGCGCAGATCAAGAAGAAATTTCGCATGGGGAGACCTTTAAAATCGGGGGCAGTTTAGCAGCCCCGAGTTTGCCTCCCAAGGCTGCGCCAACCAGGAGCAATGGATGACTGAAACTGAATACACCCGCTTGGCCGACGCAACGCTGAGCAAGTTGGAGCAGGCAATCGAACAAACCGATGCTGATTTTGACTACGAGTTTTCCGAAGGCGGCATTCTGCAGATCGAATTCGCCGACGATTCGGTGATCGTCGTCAATAAGCAAGCCGCAGCGCAGGAGATCTGGGTGGCGGCGAAAAGTGGCGGCTATCATTTCCGCTGGGATGGCCAGGTTTGGCGTGACACCCGCAGCAACGAAGAATTGTTTGCCTCGTTGTCGCGTTTCGCTTCGGCGCAATCAGGTAGTTCCGTCAACCTGATCTAGCGCTGGTTTGGCTTACACTTGCCGGTATCCGCAGGCTTGAGGGTAAATAAATGGATGAACATGTTCTGTTTGAGTATCTGCCTGATTTTGTTGAGCAACTCGGTGCCGACCATATCAAGCCGCTGTTCGATCGCATTTCGCTGCACGAACTGGAAGATGGTCAGGTCATGGTGCACGATCAGGCGCCGATCGATGCCTTTTTCCTGGTTCTGAGTGGACGTCTGCAGTTGTCTATTGAGCTCGCCAGCCATCATATTCAGTTGGGTGAAATTCGACCCGGCAACTGGTGTGGCGAGCTGGGCTTTTTCAGCGGTATTCGGCGTGCATCAAGCACGGTGACCGCCGGTCCGGATACCGTCGTGGCACGTCTTTCCTACGCGGATTTCGATGCCTTGATCGCGGAAGATTCGATTGCCGTTTGCCGTCTGACGCATGCTTTCATCCAGATGCTGATTCGTCGCCTGCAGGTTACCGCCAACAACCCGGTGGTTGATCCGGAGGGCAACATGCTGCTGCTGGGTGATATCACCGTGCCGTTATCGGAATTGAGCCGCAAGCATCATCATGGCGTGCTGGACTTCATAAAAAGCCTGCTGGGAGCGCGTGGATGATCCTCAAAAACTATTTACGCACGTTGCCGGGGTTTCAGTTCCTGTCTGATGCCGATGTGGAACACGTTGCCGCCGCGATGCGGGTCGACGAATTCCCCAATGGCCATGTCTTCATTTACCAGGATCGCCTCAACCAGGCTTTGTATCTGTTGCTCGAAGGCCAGGTTGAAGTCACTCACTACGGCAATACGGGGCGGCATTACACGCTGAAGACCATCCAGCCAGGCGAGTTTTTTGGATTGCCATCCCTGTCAATGGGCAAGCCGGCGAATGCGACCTGTACCGCGCGCGGAGCGGTGAAAGTCGCCAGTCTGCCGTTCTCCGCCTATCTGTTGTTGTATCAGCCTGATTCAGAGATTGGATGTCGCTTCCAGTTTGTCATCGCCACCCAACTTGCGCGCGATCTGCATGATCGACACGATGCGTTGCGCAGCTTGCTGGTTCAGGTTTACGGCGGTGTCGAGAAGCTGAGTGATGCCGTCGATGCCACTGAAATTAGCGCAAATCAGGGCGTATTGCCGCCGCCCTGAACCACAGCCTGACTGTTAGTCTGGTTTGTCAGCCCAGTCTGGCACGCGCCCGGGCAACTGCGGCGCGTACCTGATTCGGCGCGGTACCGCCGAGATGGTCACGCGCGGCGAGGGAGCCTTCCAGCGTCAACACGGCATAAATATCAGCTTCGACCAGCGGCGAGAAAGCTTGCAGTTCGATCAGGCTCAGATCAGCCAGGTCGCAGCCTTTCTGCTCCGCCGCCCGCACCGCACGCGCCACCGCTTCATGCGCTTCACGGAACGGCAGGCCTTTCTTGACCAGGTAATCGGCCAGATCGGTTGCGGTAGCGAAACCTTCCACCGCCGCCTGGCGCATGCGCTCGGCCTTCACCGTAACGTGGAAAACGCGTTTGCCGGTCTGCTCATCAATATGGCTGCCCATCATCTCGGCGAAGATCGCCAACGTGTCGACCAGCGTATCGACCGCATCGAACAAGGGTTCCTTGTCTTCCTGATTGTCCTTGTTGTAGGCCAGCGGCTGGCCTTTCATCAGCGTCAGCAGGGAGATTAAATGGCCATTCATGCGGCCGGTCTTTCCGCGCATGAGTTCTGGCACATCCGGGTTTTTCTTCTGCGGCATGATGCTGGAGCCGGTGCAGAAGCGGTCGGCCAGGTCGATGAAGCCGAAGCGCGGCGTCATCCAGATCACCAGCTCCTCCGCCATGCGTGAGAAGTGGGTCATGATCAACGCGCCGGCAGCAAGGAATTCGATCGCGAAATCGCGATCCGATACCGCATCCAGCGAGTTCTCGCAGACGCCATCGAAGCCGAGTTCACGCGCCACCATTTCACGGTCGATCGGAAAACTGGTGCCGGCCAACGCCGCCGCGCCCAGCGGCAGACGATTGACGCGGCGACGGCAATCGACCAGACGTTCGTGGTCACGTGTCAGCATTTCCTGCCAGGCCAGCATGTGATGGCCGAAGGTCACCGGCTGCGCAGCCTGCAAATGGGTGAAGCCAGGCATCACCGTCGCGGCGTGATGTTCAGCCAGATCGATCAATGCGCGCCGGGCCTGGATGTTGAGTTCAAGAATGCGATCGATCGCATCGCGCAGCCACAGACGCACATCGGTGGCGACCTGATCGTTGCGCGAGCGGCCGGTATGCAGGCGTTTGCCGGCATCGCCCACCTTGCGCGTCAGCGCCCGCTCGATATTGAAATGGATGTCTTCATCATCCAGGTTCCACGTGAAACGTCCGTTCTCGAAATCGACCAGAATTTCGCCCAGGCCACGACGGATATCAGCCAGATCCTGTGCCGAAAGCACGCCGACGTGCTGCAGCATGGCGGCATGCGCGAGTGAGCCCTGGATGTCGAATGGTGCCAGGCGCCAGTCAAACGGAATCGAGGCGGTGTAACGCTTCACCCGTTCCGAGACGGGTTCTGAAAATCGCCCGGACCAGACAGCCGGATTGGCTTCGGACTGGACTGGATCGGCGGTGGGAGTTTCGGCTTGGCGCATGGAGTGATAGCTTGTCGGCTGGGTGAATTCACGAAGGCGGGATTATGACAAAGGAGACGCAGTTCACTCTGCCGGATTTCCGCAATCTGGGCATTTTGCTGCGTGCGGTGCTTGCGCTGCAGCTGTACGGATTGCTTGCCGCATTGGTCAATGCCGCAGAGCTGGCCAGTGTGCTCAGCGTATTCTTTAGCTACGCCGCCTATCTCGAACCGCCGCTGCTGTGTAGCGTGCTGATCCTGTATTTGATCGCTCCCAGTCTGAACAGCTTGCCGACGCGACTTGGTTTGGCGTTTATTCTTCTGATCAGCATGCTTTGCAGTGGATTCTGGCAAGTCCTGCTGGAATGGCGATCCGCAGAAACCGAGTTGAGTCTGCCTCGCACGCTATTGCTTGCCGGCATCGCGGCGGCGCTGATTCTGGTCTGGTTCGACTGGCGCGCGCGGCGGCTTTCGCCTGCGCTGGCGGAAGCGCGTCTGCAAGCGTTGCAGGCGAGGATACGGCCGCATTTTCTGTTCAACTGCATCAACAGTGTGCTGTCGCTGGTGCGATCCAGCCCGGAGCGGGCAGAAACCGCGCTGGAAAATCTGGCTGATCTCTATCGCGGTTTGATGGCGGATAACCGACAGCTATCACCGCTCGGTCGTGAAATTGAACTGGCACGCGCCTATCTTGATCTGGAAAGCCTGCGTCTGGGCGAGCGGCTGCAAGTCGATTGGCGTATCGATAGCGGGGTCGAGGCGGCGTCACGGCAACTTCTGATGCCTTCGCTGGTGCTGCAGCCGTTACTTGAAAACGCGGTTTGTCACGGTATCGAACCGCATCCGGAAGGTGGCCGCATCGGTGTCGATATCTTCAAACGGGATCAACAACTCAACATCGTCGTGCGCAATCCGCGTCATGCCGAAGCGCCACTACGTCCAGGCAATCGTATGGCGCTTTCCAACATCCGCGAACGGTTGGCGCTGCATTTCGATGCCGAAGCGCGACTTTCCGCGCATCCGGTCGGTGACGAATTCGTGGTCCAGATGGTCCTGCCGACAAAATAGACCGCATGAAGGAGATCAAGCTTGCCGAAGCCCCTTAAGGTCATCCTGGCCGATGACGAAACCCTGGCGCGAGCGCGTCTGGGCGATCTGCTGATGGATCTGGCCGATGAATTCAGCGTCGAAATCGTGGCGCAGGCTGGCAATGGCGTGCTTGCGCTGGAACGCGCCGCCGATACGCAGGCCGATGTGATTTTGCTCGATATTCAGATGCCGGGTATGAATGGCCTTGAAGCGGCGCGTCATATCGCCGATCTGCCGCATCCGCCGGCGATCATTTTCGTCACCGCGTTCGATGAGCATGCACTCCAGGCGTTCGAATTGCGCGCCGTTGATTACCTGTTGAAGCCGGTGCGGCTGGCGCGTCTGCGCGAGGCGCTATCACGCATCAGGCCCCTGACGGTGGATGATGCTGCGGCGCTGGCGCCGCATCGGACCCACTTCTCGTTGCTCGAACGTGGCCGCATCTGGCGCGTGCCGGTGGCGGAAGTGCTCTATTTGCGTGCCGAATTGCGCTATGTCACAGCGCGCACGCGGGAACGCGAATATCTGCTGGAGGAATCGTTGGTGAAGCTGGAAGAGGAGTTCGGCAACGACTTTTTGCGGATCCATCGCAATTGCCTGATTGCACGCCAGCATCTGGAAGGGTTTCAGCGTGTTGCCGATGATGGTGAAGGCCGCTGGCTGGCGTTGCTCAAGGACTGGCCGGAAAAACTGCCGGTATCTCGCCGGCAAATGCATGTGGTGCGGGCGTTTGTCAAAAGTGCCTGAGCCGTATTGCGGCAGTCGATCGCAATTACTTCGGCTCGGGCAGGCCGCGCGCTTTGGCCAGACTTTTGTCGATCGCTTGATCAAGGTAATAACCGTAATAGTCGATCGTCCCGAGCCCAACCACCGGTTTGGTGAGCAATTTGCCATTGGTATCGAACAACATGACGGTGGGCACCATACGGACGCCGTTATCGCCGGCAAAACGACGATGCGGTGTTTTGCCGCCATTAAAATTCTTCATCGGCTCATAACTCGACAATTCGACCTTGCGCATCACCAGCTTGGCTTGATAGTCGGCATTGCGGCTCATCGGAATGAGGAATTCGTTGAGCACCGTCTCGCAATAGGAACAATGCTCGCCGGCAAACATCACCAGCACGATGCCATTCTTGTCTTTTGCCAGTGCCGCATCTTTCTGCAAGTCACGCGCAACTGGAACGCCGATCTCGGCGAAAGCTTGGCCGAAGCTGCATGCTACAATCAGCAGCACTAACGCAAATGCTTGTTTCATAAACTTTTTCCTCGAATTAGGCCGCGCATTCTACTGAATGGCGTGGGCGCTCAAAATAGTTCAAACATGCCTGAAAAAATCATCATTGCGACCCGCGAAAGCCAACTTGCCCTCTGGCAAGCCGAACATGTAAAAGCACGTCTGCTTGCACTCAACCCCGGTTTACAAGTGGAACTGCTTGGCATGACCACGCAGGGTGACCAAATTCTCGATTCTCCCCTCTCGCGCATTGGCGGCAAGGGTTTGTTCGTCAAGGAACTCGAAGTTGCAATGGAAGAAGGTCGTGCTGATCTCGCCGTGCATTCGATCAAGGATGTGCCGATGGATTTACCAGCCGGTTTCGAGTTGGCTGCCATTCTTGAACGTGAAGACCCGCGTGATGCCTTCGTTTCGAGTCAATACGCCAGCCTGGAGGTATTGCCACCAAATGCGCGTGTCGGCACCTCCAGCCTGCGCCGGCAAGCCCAGATTCGCGCCCGTTTGCCGCATCTTAATGTCGATACCCTGCGCGGCAACGTCAACACCCGCTTGCGCAAACTTGACGAAGGCCAATACGCCGCCATCCTGCTTGCCGCCGCTGGCCTTAAGCGGCTTGGATTCGAATCGCGTATTCGTGCCACCTTGGCGCCGGAAGAAAGCCTGCCGGCCGTTGGTCAGGGTGCGATCGGCATCGAAATTCGCAGCGGCCGCCCTGATCTGGCCGCGTTGCTTGCACCGCTGAACCATCCGGATACCGCCGCCTGTGTTCAGGCCGAGCGAGCGATGAGTCGCAAGTTGCATGGCGGTTGTCAGGCCCCGATCGGCGGTTACGCCGTGGTGCGCGATGGCCGCATTTACCTGCGCGCATTCGTTGCCGATCTGGAAGGTATCCGCTTCTTCCGCGCGACCGCTGAAGGCGACCTGGATGCTCCCGAAGCAGTCGGCCATGCAGCTGCGGACGAACTGATCGCGCAAGGTGCCGACCATCTGATGGCGGAAATCATCCAACGCACAAAATGAACGTAGTCGGCACGATCACCAAGCCGCTTGCGGATATCAGTGTTTTGGTGACCCGGCCGGTCGATCAGTCCGAGCGCTTGTCACAGCGTCTGCAAGAACTGGGTGCCGAGGTGATTGCGTTTCCTGCGCTGGCCATCATCGGCCCGCAGCGGCCCGAGGCGCTCAACCAGCGTCTGGTCAAAATTGAGTATTACGATTGGGTGGTGTTCATCAGCCCAACGGCGGTGCAATTTGGACTTGCCGCTTTACGGCAAATCGCGCCCGCAATGCTCGCCAAAATCAATGCCGCTGCGGTCGGCACCGGCACCGCGAGCGCATTGCGTAAGGCCGGATGCCGCAACGTCGTTGTGCCGGAAGCCGGCGCGGACAGCGAAGATCTGCTGGCGTTGCCGGAGTTTGCCGATCTGACCGGGAGAAGGGTCTTGATCTTGCGCGGCGAAGGTGGCCGCGAATTAATCGCAAACACCTTGCGCGCGCGCGGTGCGCAGGTTGATTACGCGGAATGCTATCGCCGGGTTTGCCCGGCAACCGATCCGGCGCCGCTGATCGAAGCATTGGCGGCCCGCCGGATTCAGGCTGTCACCGTGTTCAGTTCGGAAACGCTGGATAACCTGCTCCAGTATTGCGACACCGCTGCTGCCGCCGCATTACGGGCGCTGCCGTTGTTTGTGCCGCACCGACGTATCGCCGAGCACGCGAAAGCGCTGAAATTCAGTTTGCCGATCGCTACCGCGCCAGGAGAAAGCGGCGTCGTGGCCGGGCTTGTGGAATACTTTCACCATGACTGAAATCCTTGAACCCACGCGTCGCTCGCAGCCGCTTGTCGCCTGGTTGGCCCTGTTTCTGGCTGCCATGGCCATGTTGGCGTCGTTTGGCTTTGCCTGGCATTACCACGATCGCGAGCAGCAACTTGAACTGCAATTGGCGCGACGGATAGGTGAATTCGACGCCGCCAGCCGCGAGGCCCGCACCGCCGCGAAAGCCGCCAACGAGGCGCTGGCCGATTTGCAGACCCGGCTGCTGGCACTGGAAACCCGCGCTAACGAAACACAGAGCCAGCAATTGGCGCTTACCACGATGTACCAGGAATTGGCGCGCAGCCAGGATGAGCGCATCGTGGCGGATATTGAACAAACGCTGTTGCTGGCGCAGCAGCAACTGCAACTGGCCGGCAACGTGCGCGCTGCCTTGCTGGGTCTGGAAGCGGCGGACGTCCGTCTGGCGCAACTTGGCAAACCGCAATTCGCCAGTCTGCGTGCCACCATGGCGCGGGATATCGAGCGCTTGAAGCTGTTGCCGGCGGCCGATATCGAGGGGGCCAGCGCGCGCCTGGAAGTGTTGATCGAAAGTGTCAGCCGATTGAAACCGGAATCGGAAACCGAACCGCGCGCGCAGCTGGATCGTGTTCCTGCGAATTCCGCGCCTGAACTGGGCGGCATGGATACCTTGAAGTATTTTTCCCAGGAAGCCTGGCGCGAAATCAAGGATCTGATCCGTATTCGCCGTCTGGATCAGCCGGAGTTACCGCTGCTGACGCCATCGCAAAACTATTTTCTGCGTCAGAACCTGAAGCTGCGATTGCTGGCTGCGCGCGTTGCCCTGGTGCAGCGCGACGAAACCAGCTTCCGCGCCGATCTAACCGCCGCGCGCGATTGGGTGAAACGCTATTTCAACCGTCAGGATGAAGTCAGCAAATCCTTTATCGGTAGTCTGGAAGAGTTGTTGCGCACGCCAGTTGCACTCAAGGACGCGCAGATTGCAGCCAGCCTGCAAGCCATTCGTGGCGCGCGCGGAGCGCACTGAGCATGCGCGCCGCGCTCTGGCTTCTGGTGCTGTTCGCAGCGGCGGTGGCGTTTACCCTGGCCGCGCGTCTTGATCAGGGCTACGTCATCATCGTTTACCCGCCGTGGCGGATGGAACTCTCTTTCATGCTGGCATTGCTGCTGCTGGCCGGCCTGGTTGCCCTGGCTTATGTCGGATTGCAGCTGGCAAACGTGGCACTCAACCTGTCTGGCGATGTGCGCGCCTGGCGCGAAAAACGGCGCCAGAGCAAAGCCGATAAAGCCTTGATGGATGCGATGCGCGCCTACCTTGATGGTGACTTCAAGCGCGCTGTCGAATTGGCTGGAAAAGCCAGTGAAAGCACGTTGGCGCCGGATCTGGTCGAACGCTTGCGCCAGCCGGTGCGTGTTGACTCAACACCCGCGCCGGCACATCCGGATTAGCCCCGGTTTCGTCTGTTAACCGCCGCTCTGGTAGTCGAACGAATCGGAGAAAAATGCATCTTCAGGCAAGCCGCGCGCCATGAAGTCGCGTTTTGCGGCAGCGACCATCGGCGGCGCGCCGCAGGCATACACCTCGTAGCCGGAAAAATCGGCGTGATCGTCCAGCACGGCCTGATGCACGTAACCAGTGCGGCCTGGCCAGGCATCCTCGGCGCGTGGTTCCGACAGCACCGGGATGAAGCGGAAGTTGTTCTGTTCCTGTTGCCATTGCTCGGCCAGGTTGGTCAGGTAAAGATCTGGCGGCGTCTTGGCGCCCCAGTAAAGAACGCATTCGCGTGCCACAGCATGGTGAAAAGCATGCTGAAGGATGCTCTTGATTGGCGCAAAGCCGGTGCCGCCGGCGAGGAAGATTGCCGGTTTGTCGGATTCGCGCAGGAAGAAACTGCCATAAGGACCGGAGATGCGCATGATGTCCTTCGCCTTCATCGCACCGAAAACATGGTCGGTAAACTGACCACCCGGCACATGCCGGATGTGGAGTTCGAGCAGGCTGTCTTCTTCCGGCGAATTGGCCAGTGAAAAGCTGCGCCGCTTGCCGTCCTTGAGCAGGAAATCGAGATATTGGCCGGGTAGAAATTGCAGGCGTTCGTTGGAGGGCAGCTTGAGCCAGATTGCCATCACATCCTCGGCCAGTTTTTCCATGCGTTCAACCCGGCAAGGCAGCGTCTTGATCGGAATATCCTTCGCCGCGCCGACCTCCTTCACCTCGATGGTCAGATCGCTGGTTGCTTTGGCGCAGCAGAACAAGGCCAGGCCTTTCAGCTTGTCTTCATGCGTCAGCGCGCTGTCCTGATGCGTACCGTAGTCAACCGAACCGGCCAGCACTTTGCCTTTGCAGGCGCCGCAGGCGCCATTACGACAGCCGTAAGGCAGCGAAAAGCCGGCATTCAGCGCGGCGCCGAGCAGGGTTTCGTTGGGCTTGACGCTAAACTGGTGGCCGCTGGGTTGGATGGTGACCTGGTACGTCATGAATGAATCCTTTCGGTGAAACGAATATGCGAATACTGATTGTGGGTTGCGGTGATGTGGGTCTGCGCGTGGCGCGGCTGTTGCGTGGACGCGGCAGAATTTACGGATTGAGCCACTCGCCGCAACGATACGCCGAACTGCGCGCCGCTGGCGTCATCCCGATTCCTGGTGATCTGGACGACCGCAAAAGCCTGTCTCGCCTGGCCGGACTGGCCGACATCGTGCTGCATTTTGCACCGCCCCCGGGTGAGGGTGAAACCGATCCGCGTACCCGCCGCTTACTGGCCGTACTCTCGTGGCGGGCGAGTCTAGCACGCGCCCAGGCAGGCAAAATCCCCGCCCGGAACAAGGAAAAAGCCCTGGTTTACATCAGCACCAGCGGAGTTTATGGCGACTGCGCCGGCGCGGTGGTGGCGGAAACGCACCCGGCGCGGCCGAACAATACGCGCGCCAAACGCCGCGCTGACGCGGAAGCGCAATTGCGTCGCTGGGGATGCCGCCCGAGTCAACGCCTTGGCATCTTGCGCGCGCCAGGTATCTATGCGCAGGACCGGATGCCGGCTGATCGGGTGCGGAAAAGCCTGCCGGCGATCGTGGCGGAAGACGATGTGCATACCAACCATATCCACGCCGAAGACCTTGCCCGGCTGTCGTTGGCGGTGCTGTTCCAGGGGCGGGCGAACCGGCTCTACAACGCGGTGGATGACAGCGGCCTGAAAATGGGCGACTGGTTCGATGTCGTCGCCGACCACCTCGGCTTGCCGCGCCCGCCACGCTTGCCGCGCGCCGAAGTCATCGCCGCGGTGACGCCGGCAATGCGGACTTTTCTCACCGAATCCCGTCGGCTGGATAACCGGCGAGCAAAAATCGAACTGGCCTTCAAGTTCCGGTATCCGACAGTGCGGCTGGGGTTAGTTGGCTGATTACTGAGCAATTAATCGAAAATACTGCTCAAGTTGTTTGGTTCTCGCCCGTAAATAGATGAGTCCGACATGGACTCATCGCAAACCAGTAATGCAACATTATTGAGGAGAGAAAAATGGTCCACCCAGTTTCATCCAGATTACCCCTGTTGGCTGCCAGCCTGATGCTGGTCGTTTTTGCCATGCATTCCATGCCCGCCGCAGCAGCGCTGCCGGCCGACATGCAGGCCAAAGTCGAGACTTACAAGAAGAAACTGGTCGATTGGGCGGCAAACCCGGTCATCGTCAAGGCTGTCAAGGAAGCCAACGCAAAAGGCGGCATGGTGCCGGGCATGACCAACGGCAAATGGGACGAAATTTCGGAGACCGATCCGCTGGTAACCGGAATGCTGGCGACGCCGGCCAGCAAACTGGTGAAGCAGTGGGAAGCCGACAAGGGCATCAACAAGCTGTTTGTGCGCGATGCCAAGGGCAACATGGTCGCCGGTAGTGGCAAGTCACTGATCTACAACGCCGCCGCGCGTCCGCCGGTGAAGGAAGCCATGAAGGGCAAGGCCTGGAATGCCGATGAAATCAAGCCTGACCCGACGACCCAGATCAAGAGCATTCACGTTTCCGCGCCGATCATGGATGGCGGCTCGGTAATCGGTGCGATGCACACTGCCGTGACCGCTGAGTAATTCGCCAACGTGCGCCGCGCGCCTTAAGGCGCGCGATATCCAAGAATAAAGCAGGAGGCTGCATGGACAGTCTTAACCGTATCCGCGTCGGTCCCAGGTTGCTGCTGGGTTTTGGCATAGTCCTGTTGTTCATGCTGATCATGCTTGCGATCGGTCTGAGCCGTATGGCGATGATGCAGTCCAATCTTGAACAGATTGTGCAAAGCGATTACGCGGAGATCACCCAGCTCAACAAGATGCGCGATGCCGTGCGTTTTCGCGGCATTGCCCTGCGCGATGTAGTGCTGCAGGACGATTTTGCCTTCAAACGCGGCGAAACCAAACGCATGCGCGAGGCGCGCAAGGCCTATCAGGACGCGGACGCGGCACTGGAGAAACTTGTCCAAGGGGCTGAAGAAAAATCCATGCTGGAAAGCATCCGCCAGATCGAAGCGAAATCCGCCGAACAGATCACCCTGGTCATGGATGCCGCGCTGTCGGAAGACAATGCCACGGCTCAGGCTGGAATTCGGGATGTGGTGCGCGGTCAGCAGCAAGAGCTGATCGACAAGCTGGATGGCATGTTGAAACATCTTGAACAGCATAGCCTGTCGATGTCGGAGCAAGCTGCTCAGGCTTACAGTTCGGCACGCGTCCTGATGCTGGCGATTGGCGCTTTGGCACTGCTCGTGGGTGGGCTGGTGGCGTATGCCATCACGCGCAGTCTGACCGGACGGCTGGAAGGTGCCGTACGGTTTGCGAAGCGCATATCAAGTGGCGATCTGAGCGGTCACGTGTCTGATAGCGGCGCCGACGAAGTCGCGCAATTGCTGCAATCGCTTGACCAGATGAACCAGGCTTTGTCCGGCATCATTGGTCAGGCGTCACAGGCCGCGCACCAGGTCACCGATTCTGCGAAAGATCTTTCCGGCACCATTCAGGATGTGTCCAGACTGACCGACAGCCAGGCAGAGCAAGTCATGCATGTGAGTGCTGCGATGGAGGAGATGGGCGTGTCCATCGCAGAAGTGGCCGCCGACGCAACCGCTGTGGCAGCTGCGGCCAATCAGGCACGCGATGTGGCGCAGCAGGGCAACCAGAACATGCAGCAAAGCGTCAATGCGACCGAACGCATAGTTGGCAGCGTCGCCGATTCAAGTGCAGCCATCGCCGAATTGAGCCAGCAGATCGAGCGCATTTCGCAGGTGACGCAGGTGATCCGCGATATTGCCGATCAAACCAATCTGCTTGCGCTCAATGCCGCAATCGAAGCCGCGCGGGCCGGGGAACAAGGGCGTGGCTTTGCCGTCGTCGCCGATGAGGTGCGCAAGCTGGCCGAACGCACGGCGTCCAGTACGCTCTCCATTACCGAAACAGTGAACAGTGTCAGCGGCAAGACTGCACAGGTGGTCGAAGCCATGCGCCGGGTCAGTTCCGACGTCAACGACAACGCCGAGATCAGCCACACCACGCGCACACTATTGGCCAACATCGTCTCCGCCGCCAGCGAAGTCACCCGCCTGATCCAGCACACCGCCGATGCCACGCGGGAGCAGACCGATGCCAGTCACGGAACGGCGCTGGCAATGGAGAAAATCAGCCAGATCAGCGAGAGCAACAGTGCGCGCATGCATGGCATCGGTGCTGCCGCCGGTAATCTGAACGGCATCGCCGGCAATCTGCAAACCCTGGTGGATCGTTTCCGACTGGCTTAGGACGTCGCCGACTCCTTCAGGTTCGTTGTTCTCGTGAGTGCGGGAATGACGATTTATTCAGCTTCTCCTTGGGTGCTGCTGCTGACGTCATCACTGACGCCGACGCTGCGGAACAACGCCAGTGTGATCGCTCGCGCCCGGGCATGTTCGACGATAGGTGGCGGGTAACCGCCCATCCCCGAAGTGTGCTTCCAGGGAGCGTGAATGAACTTGTCGGGCACAGCCGCCAATTCAGGTAGATAACGGCGGATGAATTTGCCCTGCGGATCGAAGTTTTCCGATTGCGTGACCGGATTGAAGATACGGAACCAGGGTTGCGCGTCGGTGCCGACGCCAGCGCTCCACTGCCAGCCACCGATGTTGGCGGCCTGGTCGTAATCGATCAGTTTGTCGGCAAAGTAGCGTTCGCCCCAGCGCCAATCGACGTGTAGATCCTTGACCAGAAATGAAGCCACGATCATGCGCAGACGATTGTGCATGTAGCCTGTCTGGTTGAGCTGCCGCATGGCTGCATCGACGATCGGATAGCCGGTGCGGGCAGCACACCAGGCCTCGAAATGCCCGGCCGGATTCGGCCATTCCAGTGCATCGAACTTGCTCTGGAATGCGTGGCTGACGGTCTCTGGATAGCGCGCCAGCAGCATCTGGTAGAAGTCACGCCAGATCAGTTCGGAGAGCCAGGTTTCGGCGCCGGCACCACCGTGCAGATAAGCAATGCGGGCCAGTTCACGGATCGAAATGGTGCCGAAACGAAGATGTACCGACAGGTAGGACGGGCCTTTGACGGCGGGGAAGTTGCGCGTGTCCTTGTACTGCGCAATGCGTTGCTGAAAGTCGGCAAACAAGGTTTCGGCACCCGCCGAGCCCGGGGTGATCCTGAGTTGCGCGAGGTTACCCGCAACAAAACCGAGGTCGGCCAGCGTCGGCATCGTGACAGCTTCGACGGCGGGCGCCAGCCGATCCAGATACCGCGTGACCGGATACGCCGCCAGGTAGAAATCATTCAGCTTGCCCAGCCAGGATCGCTTGTACGGTGTGAAGACGTGATACGGCTTGCCGGTGGCGGTGAGCACTTCATCCAGTTCGAAAATGACCTGGTCTTTCACCCGATTCAACACCCTGCCGGCAGCGCGCAAAGCTTCTGCCACTGCCGCATCCCGGCTGTTCGCAAAAGGTTCGTAATCACGCGCGGTATACACGGCCGCTGCGTTGATCTGGGCGGCGAACTGCGGAATCAGGCAGCGCGCGCTGCCATGCAGAACATGCAACGTGCTGCCGTGTGCTTCCAGTTCCGCTTTCAGCGCGGCGACGCTATGCCAGATGAATTCGACGCGACGATCGACCGGGTCTGCCTTCGATACCGGCAGGGTGGCGAGAATGTCGGTATCGAAGACAAACACGGCGTGAACACGACGCGCGGCTTTCAGCGCGGCATACAACGCGGCGTTGTCTTTGATGCGCAAATCGCGTCTGAACCAGATGAGTGCGGTATCCATGTCGAACATATTGAGGGCAGCCGGCCGGCGTTACAATTGCCCCAACCTCACCGAGCGCCCAACATGGATAACGCTAACTTTACCGATCATTTTCTGATTGCCATGCCCCGCATGCTGGACCCGAATTTTTCCGGCACGCTCACCTATATCTGCGACCACGGCGATCAGGGCGCCCTCGGCGTGGTGATCAACAAGCCGATTGAGCTGAATCTGGAAGCGCTGTTCAGCCAGATCGGGCTCAATCTGGCGGATACGCATCTGCGCAGCGCGCCGGTCTATTACGGCGGTCCGGTGCAGGTGGAACGCGGTTTTGTGCTGCATCGGCCGGTCGGCAAATGGGGTTCCACGCTTTCCGTCAACGACCGGGTTGGGCTGACCACGTCGAAGGATATTCTCGAAGCCACCGCGCGCCAGGAAGGCCCGGCGGAAATTCTGGTCACCCTGGGCTACGCCGGCTGGGGTCCGGGGCAACTGGAAGACGAAATCAAGCAAAACGCCTGGCTCACGGTGGCGGCCGACCCGGAAGTGATTTTCAGCCTGCCGCCGCAGGATCGCATTCCGGCGGCGATGAAGCTGCTCGGCATTGATATGGCGATGTTGTCGGAAGAAGCGGGGCACGCTTAAGTTTTATGCAGCGCGGCAGCGTATTGGCTTTCGACTTTGGTATGAAACGCATCGGCGTTGCCGTAGGTGATTGGGAAAATGGCCTGGCGCATCCGCTCGAAACGGTCACCGGTGAAGGCAACGATGCACGCTTCGGCCGCATCGCCGCGTTGATTGATGAATGGCGCCCGACGCAATTGGTCTGCGGTCTGCCGTTTTCGATGGACGGCACGGAACACGATATCAGCCGCCGTGCGCGCCGTTTTGCCAACCAACTCAATGGCCGTTTCAATTTGACGGTAACGCTGGTCGATGAACGACTGACTTCCTTTGATGCCGATCTGCGGCTGCGTGAAGCCGGCGTCAAAGGGAGCGCCCGCAAAGGGCTCGACGACGCAGTTGCCGCGCAACAAATTCTTCAGGACTTTTTTGATCATGCCCAAGCAACTTCCCAAACCTGAACAGCTGATCGACCTGTTGGCCGAACAGATCAAACCCCAACTTCACCCGGATTGCGCGCTGGTCGGCATTCATACCGGCGGCGTCTGGATCATGGATGCGTTGGTTGAACGTCTTGGCATCGTTGGCAACCCGAATATCCCGCGTGGCGTGCTCGACATCGCGTTTTATCGTGACGATTTTTCGCGCATCGGTCTGCATCCGGAAACCAAGCCGTCGCATCTGCCGTTTGATGTCGAAGACCGCAGCATCCTGCTGATCGATGATGTCCTGTTCACCGGCCGTACCATCCGTGCCGCAATGAATCTGTTGTTTGACTACGGGCGCCCGGCCGCAATCAAGTTGGCTGTGCTGGTCGATCGCGGCGGGCGTGAACTGCCGGTCTGCGCCGACTACGTCGGCCTCAAGCTCGACCTGGCAGCTGACGAACATATTTCACTGGAAAAAAATGAAACCGAAGGCCTGCACTTCGTCATGAAGAGGAAGCCATGAGCGCCAACAACCTGCAATTGACCGACGATGGCCGACTGCGCCATCTGTTGACGCTGGACGGCCTGCCGGCGCGCATCCTGACCCAGATACTGGATACCGCCGAGTCCTTCCTCGGCGTATCGGAGGCGGAGCGCGATGTGAAGAAAGTGCCGCTGCTGCGCGGCAAAGCCATCTTCAACATCTTCTTCGAGAACTCTACGCGTACCCGCACCACATTCGAGATCGCCGCCAAGCGGCTGTCCGCCGACGTGGTCAATCTGAACATCAACGCCTCCTCGCAGAGCAAGGGTGAAACCCTGCTCGATACCATCGCCAACCTGTCCGCGATGCAGGCCGACATGTTCATCGTGCGCCACGCCGCCGCCGGCGCCGGGCATCTGATCGCGCGCCACGTCGCGCCGCACATCCATATCGTCAATGCCGGTGACGGGCGTTGTTCGCACCCGACGCAGGGGCTGCTCGACATGTTCACGCTGCGCCACTACAAGGGCCCGTTCCACAACCTGCGTGTCGCCATCGTCGGCGACGTGCTGCATTCGCGCGTTGCCCGCTCGCAGATTCACGCGCTGACCACGCTCGGCTGCCCGGAAGTGCGCGTTGTTGCGCCGAAGACCTTGTTGCCGCGCGATGTCGAAAACCTCGGCGTGCATGTCTTTCACAAGATGAGCGAGGGCATCAAGGATGTCGATGCAGTGCTGATGTTGCGCCTGCAGAACGAACGCATGCGCGGTGCACGCCTGCCTTCCGCCGGCGAGTACTACAAACACTGGGGCCTGACGCCGGACAAGCTGAAACTGGCCAAGCCGGACGCGATCGTGATGCACCCGGGACCGATGAATCGTGGCGTCGAGATCGATTCGGCGGTGGCTGACGGCATGCAGTCGGTGATTCTGTCGCAGGTCACTTTCGGCATCGCGGTGCGAATGGCGGTGATGAGCATATTGGCGGGGAATTAAGGAAAAACCGAAGATGAAGATCCATATCAAGAACGGCCGCGTCATCGATCCCGCTTCCGGCCTGGACGCGGTGCAGGATATTTATGTCGCCGCCAGCCATATCGTCGGCATCGGCCAAGTGCCGGCGAACTTCCATGCCAATCAGGTCATCGACGCCAGCGGTTTGATCGTCTGCCCCGGTCTGGTCGATCTGTCGGTGCGCCTGCGCGAACCCGGCCTGGAATACATGGCGACGCTGGAAACAGAAATGCACGCGGCGGCGGTCGGCGGCGTCACTTCACTGGCCTGCCCGCCGGATACCGACCCGCCGCTGGACGAACCCGGCCTGGTCGAAATGCTCAAGTTCCGCGCCAAACACATGCCTGGCCCGCGCGTGTATCCGGTCGGCGCGCTGACGCGCAAGCTGAAGGGCGAGAACATCACCGAAATGGCCGAGCTGACCGAAGCGGGCTGTGTCGCCTTCAGCCAGGCCGATGCGCCGCTGATCGATACCCAGGTGTTGTTGCGGGCGATGGAATACGCCAAGACCTTCGATCTGCCGGTCTGGCTGCGGCCGCAAGACCCGCATCTGGCGCGCGAAGGCGTCGCACACGATGGCGTCGTTGCCGCGCGCCTGGGTTTCCCGCCGATACCAGTGCCGGCGGAAACCGTCGCACTCTCCACCATCTTGCTGCTGGTGCGCGAAACTGGCGCCCGCGTGCATCTGGCCCGCCTGTCGAGCCGCGCCGGCATCGAGATGGTGCGGCGCGCCAAGCATGACGGCCTGCCGATCACCTGCGATGTGAATGTTCATCACGTCCACCTGTCGGAAATGGACACTGCCGACTTCAACGCCAACTGCCACCTGATTCCGCCATTACGCAGCCAACGCGACCGCGACGCCATCCGCCACGGCCTCGAAGACGGCACCATCGACGCAATCTGTTCAGACCATGCGCCGGTGGATGACGACGCCAAGGAACTGCCGTTCCAGGAAGCCGAACCCGGCGCCACCGGAGTCGAACTGCTGTTGCCGTTGACTCTTAAATGGGCGCGCGAAAGCGGCATGCCGCTGACCAAGGCGCTCGCTTTCATCAGCCAGCATCCGGCCCGCATCATGGGCATCGACGCTGGCCAGATCGGTATCGGACGCCCCGCCGACTTGTGCCTGTTTAACCCGGAAGCAACCTGGGTGGTGAATCGCGGCAACCTCGCCAGCCTGGGCAAGAACAGCCCCTTCCTCGGCCTGGAAATGCAGGGCCGCGTGCAATACACGCTGATCGACGGACATCTGGATTTTCGGCGCAACCATTCGTATGCGTAGTTGTGCCGTGGTTCCCAGCCAGACAATGAAGCGGCAAACCGTGGCTAAGCTTTCCACACGGCAGAATGCGAAATTGAGAATCGTGTTGCATGTAACAAATATGCGGGCTACGCTTCGTTTCATGTAACACGAAGTGGGGGATTGAATG
>CAMDHJ010000046.1 GCA_945897865.1 Tepidiphilus sp. J10 | reverse complement strand
CGTTGCCCGGGACGCAGGAAGAGGCCGACTTCATTCCCGTTCTGCTGCCCGGCAAGCAACGCATCGTGACCGGCCGCAACGCCACGGAAAGCTCGGTGCTGGGCGCCGGCCGGCCTCGGGTCATGCACCTGGCCACCCACGGTTTCTTTCTCGCCGACCAGATGCACGCCAGTGCCGGTACGCGTGGCGCCATGGCGCTTGAGCCCGACGTGCCCGTGCCAGTTGCAGCTTCGTCAGTCCGTCAGGAAAACCCGCTGCTTCGTTCCGGCCTGGCCTTGGCCGGCGCTAACCAAGCCAGCCAGGCCAGTGGCGGCGACGATGGTTTGCTTACCGCGCTCGAAGTCTCCGGTATGAGCCTGCACGGCACCGATCTCGTCACCCTGTCGGCCTGCGAGACCGGGCGCGGCGACGTGCAGTCGGGCGAGGGCGTGTTCGGCTTGCGTCGGGCTTTCGCGCTGTCGGGTGCACGCCATCTGGTGATGAGCCTGTGGCCGGTTGGCGACGAGGCCACTGCCCAGCAGATGCGCGTGTTCTATCGCCAGTACAGCAGCGGCGCCCGTCCGGCGGAGGCGTTGCGCGCCGCGCAACTGGCCAGCATCGAAGCCCTGCGGGCAAAGGGCAAACCGGCAGAGCCGGCGCTGTGGGCGCCGTTCATCGCTCAGGGCTGGTGACTGGGGGCATCCGGATACCTGCGGGATACCTGCGAACAAGCTGGGTCGATTCAAGTTGATTCAGTAAACTTTGTTTGTGAAAAGTAATTCCGGGGCAAGCCTGACACTTTTCATTAATTTACGTCTCAACCTGTACGAACGCATTGTTCGGACAGTAATTCACCTAACTTGGAGAAATGAAATGAACCTGATACAGACCCCCATCCGCAAGACCTTCCTGTTGTTGGCGGGCAGCCTCGCGCTGATGATGAACATTGCAACTTGCCAGGCGGAGGAGGCAACAGCGGCGCCGGCATTAACTCCAGCCGACATCGAACAGATGGACCTTGCCAACAAGTTGATTGCGCTGGGCGAGGCGCGCAAGGATCCGCTGATGCTGATCGTTGCCGCGAAATTGCAGAAGAGCCTGGGCATGGAATCCGCCGGGCTGCCGAAACAGGGCACGGAGACCAAAACGCTGTTGGAAACCGCCAAGAAATATGCGGCGGGCCGCAAGGATCTGATGGGCCTGGCCGACGACGTGGCGGCCGAGAAGAGCAAGGACTACTGCAAATATTGCACTTCGTCTGACCGGGCCTACTTCGGTATCTATCGATAGTCCCTCATCTGCCGGTGAACGCAGGGGCGACGATTTCAGATCGTCACCCCTCAGATATCTCCCCCGTTGAGGAAAATCAAAGGAGTTTTCATGAAATCCATCTTGTCCAAACTGATGGTCGCGTCTTTGTTGACATATTGCGCACAGGGCATCGCTTTGGCCGATTCACCTGTCGTCAATATATTGATTGATGCATCGATGCCCGAAAAAATCGTTGAAGTAGCGAAAGGCTTCGGTAGTGCAGAATTGAGTAAAGATCAGGATGGCGACCCGTATATATCTGGACGAATCGAAGGCAAAAAA
Source organism: Tepidiphilus sp. J10 (assembly GCA_945897865.1). GTDB lineage: Bacteria > Pseudomonadota > Gammaproteobacteria > Burkholderiales > Thiobacillaceae > PFJX01. Next base: position 23,980 of record CAMDHJ010000046.1, on the reverse strand, counting down.
TATCAAATTTCTTTCTTCGGCTGCACTGGGGGTAGCAAATGCCATGACATCCGGTTCCTGACAGGCTGGAGCAAAACCAAGGTCGGCATGGAACAGACCAACGAGTGGAATCGGACCAAGCGATTCGGCACGGCCTTTATGGACCAGGACGGCGACCCGATCCTGACCATGACAGTCAATCTTGAGCATGGTGTCAACCGGGACAATCTGGATGAAACCTTTGTCTATTGGGGTCTTGCCGTTAAGGGGTTCGAGAACGAGGTAGCCCGTCGCTAATGCAGCTTCCGGCACTTCGAACGTGTCCCGCTGCTGATCGCGAACTGCGCCTTGTCATTCGGCGGGCCGGCCACTTCGGAATATTCCAGTACCACGTCGTGCAGCAGTTCTGACTTTGCCGGGTTGTCAGGTAACGCGCGGTTGTCTAAGGAGACACTGATTACTCCTGGAAACCTCAGTTGGTGATGTGTAATTCGCTCGACAGTCTGGGTGAGTGGCGACACCACTCGTAGGAGCGCCTTCCAAGACGCGATCGTCGCGGATTTCGCGCCTTGGAAGGCGCTCCTACGACACTGGCAACTGCGTGATCGCGCCTTGCCAGTCAACCCGCCAGACCCACACTCGAACGCGTCCAACAGAGGAATCCAGGTTAATTCGTCACCCCGGCGAAGGCCGAGGGTCCAGGTGGTTGATTTCACTGGATTCCGGCCTTCGCCGGAATGACGGAATTGGATTAAATCAGCGCTTCCCTAACTGTCGTTACCCTGGCCATGGGGTTGTAGCTCAGGTCAAGGCGGCGTAGCGCTGGGAATGCCGCTTCAGCAAAGGAAAACTCGTCCAACTGGTTGGCGCGAAGGTCCAGTTCTTCCAGCAGGCTCAGTTTGGTCAGGCTGGCCGGCAGGCGCTTGATGCGGCAGGCGAAGAGCCTCAGCACGCGCAGTTGCTCAAGCTGGCCAATGGCTTCCGGCAAAGTAACGATGGGGTTCTGATAAAGCGACAGCTTTTCCAGGCCAGTCAGTTGAGTGATGAGCGGCCATACCTGGACGAAATCAAGCTGCGGCAGGTTGGCGAGATTGAGTTCGTGCAGGCTGCTACAAAGCGCCAAGTCATCGGGCAGCTGGCGCAGCGGGTTGTCACCCAGGGTCAGGCTTCCAAGCCTGGTCAAGCGCGCCAGTCCGACAGGCAGTTCGGTCAGAGCATTGTTGAACAGATTGAGCACGCGCAGTTTCTGCAGTTCAAACAGGGCTGCGGGGATTGCTACCAGGCCGTTGCCGTTGAGGGTCAGCACTTCCAGGTCTGCCAGGCTGCGGATGGCATCCGGCAGCACTGGAATGGGCGTGTCGATGACGCTGAGCCGGATGACCCCAGCCGGGTTGTCCAGCGCGTCGGTAAGACTGGATGATTTGCGCGGCCGGACTGGGTTCACGGGTTCATAGGGGCAGGTATTCGTCATTCGGCCCCGGTGGATTGGGGTAGATCAGCAGGATGTGCGCCCAGGTGACGCCAGGCAGCAGGAAGATGTGGCCGGACCAGGGATTCCAGACGGCATCGCATTCGCTGTCTTGTGTGTCGCCACGGCTGACTTTCCAGTCACCTTCGGACAGGGCGACGAGGGCGTCGAAAGTGGGCAGGTCGGCGGGGCTCAACTGAAAAAAGTGCTCGTACAAGCCAGGTATCTTCCAATAGGGTTCCGGCGGTCGATTGGGGTTGGGGGAGAACACAGCCAGAGCGGCCAGCAAGGCCCGGTCATGATCATCCGCCTCGGCCGCATCGGCAGCGGGCATGAAGATGCGCGCAAGCAGTTCCATCGGGGGGTAGTCCACCGGCGCCGTGCAGGATTCATCGCACACTTCGTAGCCTGCCGGGGCGAGTTCCGCCCGCAGCCGGGTGACGCCCTCCTGCACCGCCTGCCGGAAGCGCGCCTGTTCGTCGTCGGACCAGGGTGAGGCGCCACCAGGATCATCCCAGTTCAGCGAGGTGTCGTACCAGGCGATCAGGTATTGCAGCCAACGTTGGGTGTTGGTCGACAAGGGCAGGTTGAAGGCATCGATGCCATAGCCGTCGTGGCGTTCTTCCGTTGCATCATCACCCGCCCACAAGCAGAAACCGCTGCCGGCATCGAAAAAGAAGCGGATGCATCCGCTGTACTGGTTAGCCGTCATGGCTGAACTCCTGCTTATATTTGCCCAGGATATGAAGACAGTACAAGGCCACCGCAACCAGGCCATAAACCGGAACGGCCACGCCCAGAAGCGTTCCAGATAGCCCGCCATCCATGGCGGCAAATGGGTTGATCAAACCAATGGGCAAGATGATGACAATCAACCAAAGCAATATCACGGCCGCTTTGCGTGCGAGCGGATGCCGCTGCCACAAACCCCAGGCCAGCGGCGCCCACAGGCACAGACTGATCAGTAGTGGCAGCAACCTGCCGGAAAACGCCAGTTGTAAAGCTGAAACGATCAGCCAAAAGCAACCACTGATCAGCAAGAACAGTACGAAGCGCAACAGGGTAAATTTCACGTCGGGCAACATCAAGATGTTTTGGGAAAGATTCATCGGCAGGAAAGTTTCGCTGTTGAGCAACAGTCTATGCAAGATTTTCAGCTTGCCACTCCAGTTTCATGGCTTCGAAGCAGCGGATACATGCTTCCCCTCATTCATCAAACCAATGAGGTTTGTAACCATTCGACCAAATGAAAGCGGCCCGGTGCAAGTTGCCATAGGGTGTATTGCCGAGGCGATTGCGGCAGCATACCAGCGCATTCGTGATCGTGGATTTCCAGTTCACCACCCAGCCAGAAGTGGGCCAGCAGGTCGTCCAGCGGTTCTGACTGCGGCAAGCTGAGCTGAACAAAGCGGCTTGGTCGGCGAGCAGTGGAAGCAAGGTCGTGCCAACTGGCCCAGTTTCGACCTTGCAGTGCTGTTTGCAGCCCTCCCAGCCAAACTTGCCGATCATGCTCGGCACCCTGCCCGGTCAATTTCTGGCCGAGCAGATTGCAGAACAGAAATGCCGCATCGGGATAGCGTTGCGCCAACATCGCGGGACCAACTGAATGCGCCAGCCAGCTTGAATCGGCAAATTCAAATTCGAAGTCGGAGAATCGCTTGCCCAACAGATGACGCGCCAGCGCATCCGGTTCCAGCACGGTAATACGTTGAAAACGCGCAAGAAATCGGGCATTCAGCGCATAGCCGCCACTTGGCCCGATCAGCACCAGTTGCGCGTTGGCTGGCTGCCAGGCATCCAGCCAACGCGCAACATCGCTATGAAACGGCCGCCAGCGCGTGGCTTGCCAGCGCCACGCGCGCAGGTGATAGAACAAACCGCCGCTGGGGTGCAGCAGCGGCATCCTCAGCGGGACAAACCGTAGGAGGGGCCAAGCAAAGCGGGCCCATCACTCCACGCTGACAGATGGGCCCGCTGCACCAGTTCTCGCCACGCCGGATGCCTAAGCGGCAAAACCCGCCGCCAAGGCATCCGCTGTGCTTGTCCCATCCTACAACTGGCGCCTTCCTGCATTACGCACCGAAGACCAGATTGGCGACATCCTTGTAATGCTTGACGAAGCTGACGGACAGGCCGGCTTTGACGTAGTCCGGCAGGCGGTCGAAGTCGGGTTGGTTGGCGTTGGGCAGGATCAGTTCATGAATGCCGACCCGCTTGGCGGCAATCACCTTTTCACGAATGCCACCGACCGGCAGCACCTGCCCGGTCAAGGTCAGTTCGCCAGTCATTGCCAACGGCCGGCTGATCTTCTCGTTGCGCGCCAAAGACAGTAGCGCGGTGGCCATGGTAATGCCGGCGGAAGGACCATCCTTCGGCGTAGCACCCTCCGGCACATGCAGATGGACGAAGGCTTCATCGAAGAATTTTTCGTCGGCCTTGTACAGCTTGAGATGACTGGAAATGTAGCTGTAAGCAATCTCGGCAGATTCCTTCATCACGTCGCCCAGCTTGCCGGTCAGCTTGAAACCGCGATTCAGCGTGTGCACCTTGGTCGCTTCAATGGTCAGCGTGGCGCCGCCGAGCGCGGTCCAGGCAAGGCCGGTGACGACGCCGATGCCGGCCTGAGGCTTTTCCGGGATATAGGGTGGTTCGTTGATGTATTCAGCCAGCATGGCGGCCGTCACATGCAACTTCTCGGCTTCCTTGCGCACGATTTTCACAACACCCTTGCGCACCACTTTGCCGAGGTTCATTTCGAGTTGCCGCACACCGGCTTCGCGCGCATAGCCGTCGACGATGTGCCGCACAGCGGCTTCGGTGATCGATATCTGGCCGCGTTTGAGCCCGGCTTTCTTGATCTGTTTCGGCCACAGATGGTGCTTGGCGATGGCCAGTTTTTCTTCCATCAGGTAGCCGGACAAGCGTATGACTTCCATCCGGTCGAGCAAGGGCGCCGGGATGGTGTCGAGTTGATTGGCCGTGCAGATGAACAACGTCTTCGACAGGTCGAAACGCACGTCGAGGTAATGGTCGAGAAATTCCGCGTTCTGTTCCGGGTCGAGCACTTCCAGCAGCGCCGAGGCGGGATCGCCCTGGTAACTGGCGCCGATCTTGTCGACTTCATCCAGCATGATGACCGGATTCTGCGATTCGACTTCCTTGATCGCCTGGATGAACTTGCCTGGCATGGCGCCGATGTAAGTGCGCCGGTGGCCCTTGATCTCCGCCTCGTCGCGCATGCCGCCGACCGAGAAGCGATAGAATTTGCGCCCCAGCGCGCGCGCCACCGAACGGCCGATGGAGGTTTTGCCGACTCCAGGTGGCCCGACCAGCAACAGGATGGAGCCGGCCACTTCCCCTTTCAAAGTACCGACAGCGAGAAATTCAATGATGCGTTCCTTGACGTCGTCGAGACCGTCATGGTCGGCATCAAGAATCTTGCGGGCGCGTACCAGATCAAGCTTGTCTTTGGTGTACTTGCCCCAGGGCAGGTTGCTCAGCCAATCCAGATAATTGCGCGTGACGGTGTATTCCGGCGAGCCATGTTCGAGGCCGGACAGCTTGTCCATTTCCTCGCCGATCTTCTTCTCGGCATGTGGCGGCAGCGTCAGCTTCTTCAGGCGTCCACGATACAGTTCCAGATCGACGGTGCGGTCGTCCTTGGCGATGCCAAGTTCCTTCTGAATCGCTTTCAGCTGCTCGCGCAGAAAGAATTCCCGCTGCTGCTGGGTCATCTTTTCTTCGACTTTCTCCTGGATGTGGCTTTGCAACTTCGCCACTTCCAGTTCCTTCTTGATCAACAACAGCACTTTCTGCATGCGCTTACGCAGGTTCAACGCTTCCAGCACTTCCTGCAGCTTCTCTTTCGGCGCCGTCGTCAGGCTGGCGGCAAAGTCGGCCAGCAAGGCCGGCTCGTTGGGCGAGAAGCGATTCAGAAAGAATTTGAGTTCTTCGCTGTAGAGCGGATTGAGTGGCAGCAAGTCCTTGATCGAATTGATGATCGCCAGTGCATACGCCTTGATCTCTTCACCACTGGTGGCCTGCCGTGTCTCGGCGGGATATTCGACGCGGGCGAAATACGGCGCCTTGCCGGAGAGCCATTCAGCCACCTTGAAACGGGTGATGCCCTCAGCGATGAACTGGATCTTGCCGTCCGAACGCATTGGATGATGCATGCGCACCAACGTGCCGGTGCCATAGAAATCTTCCGGCCGCGCGTCGTCGGAAATATCGCCATGCACCATGACCAGGCCAACCAGATGATGGCCTGCATCACCGATCCGCTTCACCGTCTCCGCCCACGGCCCTTCATTCATGATCAGCGGTAGGGTCTGCGCCGGAAAGAATGGTTTCTCGGTGAGCGGAAGGATGTAGATTGTCGCCGGCAAGGTCTGCGCCGGCAGATTCGGCGTCGGCGCAGCGCTTTCAGAATCACTGCTTGAAACGATTTCACCTTCAAGTGTGTCGTGCTCTTTATTCATGCCTGGCTTCCATTGTCATAAGCTTGGATTGATGCGGGCGGGATAGGGTTTTTCAAGATGATCCGCAGAATACGGCATCACCCATTGGTTATACTTTTAACGTTTCCTCAACGAGAGACCTCTCATGCAACGCTTCCTCCTCCCTGCTTTGTGTTCAATGCTTGTTTCCGGTTCCATCATGGCTGGCGACATCGACGTCGGTAATTTGCCCACTCAGGCCGACTTCAAGAATATTTCCAAAGACCTGACCGGCGCACTCAGTTACAAAGCCGTGCAACCCGCCGAGGCAATGGGCTTGACGGGTTTCGACATCGGAATCGAACTGGGTGTCACCGAATTGAAACATGGCAACATCTGGAAAACAGCAACTGGCAGCGAAGAAAACTGGTTGCCGGTGCCCAAGCTGCATATCAGCAAAGGCTTGCCGTTCGACATCAACGTCGGCGCTTTTTATACCCAAGTGCCGGATAGCAACATCAAACTTTGGGGTGCCGAACTCAGCTACGCCATTCTCGCCGGCAGCACTTTATCGCCCGCATTGGCTGTACGGGGCGCTTACACCAAACTAACCGGCATTTCGGAACTCGATTTTGAAACCAAAAGCATTGATGTTTCGTTTTCAAAGGGTCTGGCAATGTTCACGCCATTTGTCGGTGTCGGCTATGTCTGGGCCGATAGCACTCCCGACGCAAGCACCGGCTTTGCTTCGGAGAGCATCAAGGCACCGAAAATTTTTGCCGGCCTCAATTTCAATATCGCGCTTGGCAATCTGGCCATCGAAGCGGACAAGACTGGCGATAACATGACTTACAGCGCAAAGCTGGGTCTGCGTTTCTGAGCGTCGGCTTCTGAGCGTTTATTTCTGAGCGTCTGCAAGTCAACCAAAGACACAAAACTCAGCAAACGTATGTCACAAAAAAGGCGACCGTTCAGGTCGCCCTTTTGTGGTTCAACTCGTCACAGACTCAACCGTAATTCAAGCCCATAGCCTCGCGTACATCACGCATGGTCTCGCGCGCCAGACCGCGCGCTTTCTCGCAGCCATCCGCAATGATGTTCTTCACTGTATCCGGGTCTTCGGTATAAGCGCGGGCACGCTCCTGAATCGGCGCCAATTCCTTCAACACCGCATCGATCACCGGCTGTTTGCATTCAATGCAGCCGATGCCGGCGCTGGTGCAGCCTTGAACAACCCAGTTTTTCACGTCGTCACCACTGTAGACCTGATGCAACTGCCAAACCGGGCAGTTGTCGGGTGAACCCGCGTCGGTACGACGCACGCGTGCCGGGTCGGTCGGCATGGTGCGGATTTTCCTGGTTACCGCTTCCGGTTCTTCCCGCATCGAAATGGTGTTGTTGTACGACTTGGACATTTTCTGGCCATCCAGGCCCGGCATTTTCGAGGCTTCCGTAAGCAAGGCTTGCGGCTCGGTCAGGATCATTTTGCCGCCGCCTTCGAGGTAGCCGTAGAGACGCTCCTTGTCGCCCAGCGACAGATTCTGGGTTTCACCAAGCAAGGCGCGGGCGGATTCGAGCGCCTCGTCATCGCCTTCCTGCTGATAGCGGGTGCGCAGTTCCTGATACAGCTTGGCCTTCTTGCCACCGAGCTTTTTCACTGCGCTTTCGGCCTTTTCTTCATAGCCGAGTTCTTTGCCATACAAATGATTGAAGCGGCGAGCGATCTCGCGCGAGAACTCGATATGCGGCACCTGATCCTCGCCCACCGGCACCTGGTTGGCGCGGTAGATCAGGATGTCGGCACTTTGCAGCAGCGGGTAGCCCAGAAAGCCGTAGGTCGAAAGATCCTTCTCGCTCAGCTTTTCCTGCTGATCCTTGTAGGTCGGCACCCGTTCCAGCCAGCCCAGCGGCGTCATCATCGACAGCAGCAGATGCAGTTCGGCGTGCTCGATCACCTGCGACTGGATGAACAAGGTGGATTTGGAAGGATCAACACCGGCCGCCAGCCAGTCGATGACCATTTCCCAAGTCGCCTGTTCAATGCCGAGGGGATTGTCGTAATGCGTGGTCAACGCGTGCCAGTCGGCGACAAAGAACAGGCACTCGTATTCATGCTGCAGCCTGATCCAGTTTTTCAGGACGCCGTGGTAATGACCAAGGTGCAGGCTGCCGGTGGGGCGCATGCCGGAGAGAACGCGATCTGCGTACATGGTGTTTTCCGTCAGTTCAAAACAATTTGTATAAGGGCGAGAAGCTCGACCGGATTGATATCAAAGATGAACGCCGCCAGTTGAATCAGCGATTGGATCAGCGGCCACATGAAGACGCCCAGCAAGCCCATGAACATCAGCCCGAGCAGGATGAAAATACCGTATGGTTCGATGCGCGCCAGATGGTAGGCCAGTTGCCTCGGCAACAGACTCACCGCGATGCGGCCACCATCCAGCGGTGGCAAGGGAATCAGGTTAAGCGCCATTAACACGGCGTTGATGAAAATGCCCGCCGCGCCCATCAGCGCCAGGGGCATTTCAAAGCCACTTCCGGGCATGGCGAATGCGAGTTTGATCAAACCTGCCCAGATCAGGGCCATCAACAGATTGGCACCCGGACCGGCGGCGGCGACCCAGAGCATGTCCTGCTTGGGGCGGCGCAAGTTGCTGAAGTTGACTGGCACCGGCTTCGCCCAGCCGAACAGAATGCCGGCACCACCCGTCAGTTTGGAGATCACCAGAATGGTTAACGGCACGATCAACGTGCCGACCAGATCGAAATGGCGGATAGGGTTCAGGCTGATGCGTCCTTGCGATTCAGCCGTGCGATCACCAAAGCGCAACGCAGCGTAACCATGTGCGGCTTCATGCAGGGTAATCGCAAAAATCACCGGTAATGCAAAGACAGAAACCTTCTGTATTAGATTAAGTTCCAATTATTACTCTATGTTGTTAAATGATTTTCTTAAAATCCAAGGCGGCGGATATCGCCTGTTCCAGCGCGAATCAACTCGGGTGTGGCGCCAGTCAAATCGACCACAGTGGTTGATTCAATGCCACAGAAGCCGCTATCAAGCATGACATCAATCCGGTTACCGATGCGATCCAGGATGTCTTCCGGGTCGTTCAACGGATATTCGTCGCCCGGCAATTGCAGCGTCATCGAAAGAATCGGTTCATCCAGTTCAGCCAGCAACAAGGCGACCACCGCATGTTCCGGCACGCGCAAACCGATCGTGCTGCGCTTCGGGTGTTGCAATCGGCGCGGCACTTCCTTGGTGGCTTCGAGAATGAAGGTGAAGCCGCCCGGCGTCACCGACTTGAGCAGCCGATACTGTTTGTTATCCACCAACGCAAACCGCGAGATTTCAGATAAATCACGGCAGATCAGGGTAAACAAGTGTTTGTCATCCACGCCGCGAATGGCACGAATGCGTTCCATGCCTTCCTTGTTGCCGATCATGCAGCCGATGGCGTAGCAGGAATCGGTTGGATAAACCATGACACCGCCAGACTTGAGCAACTTTACCGCCTCGCGGATCAGTCGCTGCTGCGGATTATCAGGGTGAAGATAAAAATGTTGGCTCATAAGGTGTCGGGTTCAATTCCAGGCTTGCCAGATCGGTTTGCAGCGCTCCGGCAGCGCAGTCAAACGTCCCAATTCGCGACCGCCTTCACCAGGCGCGTGAAAATCGGAGCCGAGTGACGCCATCAGGTCAAATTCGACCGCCAGCGCGGCGTACTGCGGTACTTGCTCAGGAGTATGGCTGCCGGTGACGACTTCAATGCCGCTGCCACCGAGATATTTGAATTCGCTGAGCAGCAAGCGCATTTTTTCACTGCCGATCTGATACCGCCCGGGATGCGCCAGCACCGCAACGCCGCCAGCGGCTTGAATCCAGTTCAACGCATTTACCAGACTGGCCCATTCATGCGAAACATAACCTGGCTTGCCCTTGACCAGAAATTTCTTGAAAACTGACTTCATGTTTTTTGCCACACCGCTTTCGATCATGAAACGGGCGAAATGTGTACGGCTGATCAGTTCCTGATTTTCCGCCAGCTTGCAGGCGCCTGCAAAAGCGCCAGGAATACCGCTTTTGGCCAGTTCATCACCAATTCGCCGCGCGCGCTCCAGACGCCCGCCGCGATTGCGCTCCAGGCCATGCAGCAGTACCGGGTCGTGAGGATCGACATTCAAGCCGACGACATGCAGCGTCACATTGCCCCAGGTCACGGAAATTTCAACACCATTGATCAAGCGCAGGCCAAACTCCATGGCAGCTTCTGCGGCCTCGGCCTGCCCACTCAGCTCATCGTGATCGGTCAACGCCAGGACATCGACGCCATGCTCCTTGGCACGCTGCACCAGCTCACGCGGTGAAAGCACGCCATCGGAGGCGGTAGAGTGACAATGAAGGTCGTAAATAGTCATCTAACTGAGTTCACCCGGGAGTTGATTTGGCGTCGCTCTAGCCCGGATATTTCGTAAATTTGTGATGATCGCGCAGACACTTGTTTGTAATGGAAATTTCACTTGGGAGCGGCGTAGTTTCTCATACGCACGACTGAGCGAAACTTTCCAGTGCGAACAAGGGAGCAGCGAGGGGCCATCGAGGGCGCGCGAGTATTTATGAAATATCCGGGTTAGGTTGGTTTATTTGGGATGTTGTGAGGCACCCAGGTTGAGCCCATGGCGGGAATCATAGCAAAATGCCCGCCGCCCTTCCCTTCTGGAGGCCGTTACGACGGCATCGCAGTGAAAATTCTTTTCGATCTGTTTCCCATCATTCTGTTTTTTGCAGCCTACCAATATGGCGCGTCGCATCCAGAGACTGCGACCGACTGGCTGGCAGCCATTGGCATCGTGCTCACTGGCAATGACAAACCCGGCGTATTTCTGGCTACCGTCGTCGCCATTGCCGCCACCTTCATCCAGCTCGCCTGGGCATGGGTCAAGTACCGCAAGATCGACACCATGCTCTGGGTCTCGCTGGGTCTGATCGTGCTTTTTGGCGGCGCCACCTTGTTTTTGCACGATGAGACCTTCATAAAGTGGAAGCCGACCGTATTGTATTGGCTGTTCGCCTTGTCGCTCGGATTGGCACCCATGTTGTTCGAACGCAACTTGATCCGTCTGATGATGGAAAAGAATGTGCAATTGCCGGATGCGATCTGGACACGCTTGAATCTGGCCTGGGCGGCGTTCTTCACTTTGATGGGCGTTGCCAATCTTTGGGTGGCGATGAATTACTCAACCGATGCCTGGGTCAATTTCAAGATGTTCGGTTCACTCGGGCTGATGCTCGCATTCATCATTGGACAGACGGTTTATTTATCGCGCCATATCAAGGAAGAACCATGAATCTGTTTTATGCCATTGAAGGAATCGACGTACCGGACAGCCTGGAAAAGCGCCTCAGCGTGCGGCCGGCGCATCTGGCCCGGCTCAATCAATTGAAAGATGAAGGCCGTCTACTGCTGGCTGGCCCCTACCCCGCCATCGACAGCCCGGATCCTGGCCCAGCCGGCTTCAGCGGCAGCCTGATCGTCGCCGCCTTCGACAGCCTGCAATCCGCGCAAACCTGGGCCGATGCCGACCCTTACATGGCTGCCGGGGTATACGCCCAGGTCAGCGTCAAGCCGTTCAAAAAGGTACTGCCATGAATGACACCATTACCGAGATCAAAGCACGACTGGCCGTGCTCGCACCCGAAAGCATCGAAATCATTGATGAATCAGCCCAGCATGCGGGTCATGCCGGTGCGCGTTCCGGCGGCGGCCATTACCAGTTGACGATCATCGCCCCGACTTTCCAGGGCCAGAACATCGTCGCCCGCCATCGCGCCATCTATCAAGCTTTGGGTGATTTGATGCAAACACGCGTCCACGCCTTGTCTATTACCGCTCACACGCCGGATGAGCTTTGATGCCGGATAAGCTTTGATTTCTCCCGGCCGGGAACTCGCCGGCATTCTTCACACCTAATTTCCCCCTGCCGTTAACCTGGAATTGCAATGAAACTGAAACTTCTGATCGCTGTACTGACCGCCAGTATTGGTCTGATGCCCCAAGTCGCCACAGCGGCGGCCGAAGAAACCGAAAGCACCGCTACGGCATCAGCCAATCAACCGCTGGCAGTCGTGAATGGCATTGCTTTGCCCCAGATATTCGCCAACTTTGTGCGTCAATCGCGGATGAATCGGAATAGCCCACCGGAAGCCTTGACTGACGAATCGATTCGGGAAACGGTCATAAACGCTGAACTGATGGCGCAGGAAGCGATTCGCAAAGGTTTGGCCAGTGGGCCGACCTTGCAGGCTGCCATCGAGTTTCAAAAGAAGGAACTACTCGGCAGGGCGGTGATTGAAGATTTCCTGCGCGAACACCCGATTGATGAAGCCGATGTATTGGCCGAGTACAACAAAGCCAAGGCCGCAGCGGGTACAACCGAGTACCGCCCGAGTCATATTCTGCTGGACACTGAACAAGAAGCGAAAGCGGTCATCGCCAAGCTGACTTCCGGCAAGAAAAAAGCCAAATTTGAAGACTTGGCCAAGAAGCAATCCAAGGACAGCACAGCCGATAACGGCGGCGATCTGGGTTGGATGATCCCCAACAGCAATCTCGCCCCGGAATTCGCCAATGAGATGACCAAATTGAAGGCTGGCGAGATCAGCAAAAAGCCAGTGAAAACCCGGTTCGGCTGGCACGTCATTCGCATGCAGGAAATTCGCAGCCTGGATATCCCTGAATTTGACAAGTTGAAACAGCGTATAGCCGGCCAGATGCAGCAACTGCAATTGCGCAAATATATTGCTGAGCTGCGTGCGGGAGCCAAGGTCGAATAGAACTTGGCAATCCAGAGCAGATGACAAACCGCCGGCAATGCCGGCGGTTTGTTTTCAGGCTTTCAGACTTTTGTTTTGCCCCTTTAAATTAGGGTAACCACGCTCGCCGCCAGATATCCAGATGGTCTTCCAGCATCCAGTTGGCATGGATGTAGTCACGCAGTACATCACCACGCCTTGCCAATTCGTCACGATCCGCGACATGGCCGCGGATAGCATCCACCCAGTCCTTGTAACGATTCGCCACACGCGTTACCGGGTAGTCACCCCGGTAAGGCGTAATGTCGGTACAGATCACCGGGAAGCCCAGCACACCGTATTCAAGCAGCCGCAGATGGCTCTTGCCGTGGTTGAAAGGAACGTCCTCCAGCGGTGCAACAGCTAGGTCCAAATCAAGGCTGGCCAACCGGGCGGGATATTTGTCCAGACTGACGCCGGGATCGAATTCGGCTATGTAGGGTTTGATCGGCTCCGGGCACATGCCCATGAACACCCAGTCGACTTCCTTGGCGGTAGCTTTGACCACGTCGAAGATGATCGCCAGATCGCCATCGTGCGAGACGCTGCCGGCCCAGCCGACGCGCGGTTTCACACCGTTGCGGCGTTTCGGCTTCAGGTCGCCCTAGACGGCGCGTTCGATGTAGTTGGGCACCACGCGGATGTCCGGGTTGTAGCCGCGATACTGCTCGGCCAGATAGTCGGTGGAGACGACGAAGCGGTCGCACAGGCTAAGCGCCTTGCGGAAGCGTTTGTGCAGGTCTTTCTGTTCGACAAACACCTGCTTGCGAATGCTCTTGACCGGGATGTTGGTGATCAGGTCGTCGATCTCGAATACGCGCAGCGCCTTGGTATGGCGGATATAGCGCTGCATCAGTTCAAGCTGATGCGCATCCACCTGACGTTGCAGCACGATGCTGTCCGGTTCCATGCGGAACAGTTCCGGCATGGTCAGATAGCCGCCCGTTTCATAACCCATAACTTCGCCGGCTTCGTTCAGCGCACGCATCGGCGCCACGATGCGGTATTCGCCGCAACCGAAGCGATCGGCCGGATGTGCCAGCACACGCGGACGTGGGCGCCATTCCGGATCGAGCGTCAGCGACGGCGAGATTTCAATCAGGAAATCTCGACCATGTGTGGAGAAGTTGCGGTTGAAGTAGGGATCGAACGCCACATCATGGCGCCAGGTTTCATAAAAGCGGTTCTGTTCTTCGGCGAAGCGCGCCTTCTTGGCAACTTGCGCTGCATCTTCCACCGTCGATTTCTGGCTGACTGAACCTTCGTGCAGCAACTTGGCATGCGGCGTGAACACCACGCGCAGGCCCTGTTTACGCAAACGCTGGCAGAAATCGACGTCGTTGTACGACACCTGGAAACGGGTTTCATCCAGCCCACCTGCCTCCAGATAAACGGATTTCTTCACCAGCAGGCAGGCGGCGGTGACAGCGGCATATTCCTGAGTCAGCAACAGCCGCCCGAAATAGCCGGTCTCGTCGGCAGCAGCGCCGAGGAAGGGGTGTTCCGCCGGTGCATCGCTCATGCCCAGCACAACCCCGGCATGCTGCACGCGGGCGTCCGGATAATGCAGTTTCGCGCCCACCGCACCGACATCCGACTGGCCGGCGATGCCCAGCATTTCGGCCAGCCATTCCTCGTGCAGCACGGCGGTGTCGTTGTTCAGCAGCACCAGATAGTCGCCCTGCGCCTCGCGTGCGCCGCGATTGTTGATGGCGGAGAAATTGAACGGCCCGGCGCAGTCCAGCACGCGCAAACGCGGCGAGTTAAGCCCTCGCAGTTCTTCCAGATAAGCCAGTGCTTCGGCCTCATCGCTGCCGTTGTCGAGGATCAGGATTTCGCAATTGGAATAACCGGTGCCGTCGATCAGCGAGGTCAGACAGCGCTTGAGCATCTCAAGCTGGTTCTTGCTCGGAATCAGGATCGATACCAGTGGATCACCGGCAGGCAGCGGATAGCAGACATGGAAGGTGCCGGGCAGCAGGCCGGGTGCCAGTTCCGCCGCAATACCGACGCGCGTCAGATGCGCTTCCAGCGCCTGGCGATGCACGACCTGGACTTCCTCGGCAGGACGCTCGACATGGCCGCCCTCGGCATGCCGGTGATACAGGATGTCGGCCAGATGGCCGATGCCGGCGCGGCCAACGCGTTCGGAGGCGCGCAGCGTCAGGTCGAAATACTCCACGCCTTCCAGTGCTGCAACAAAGCCATTCAGTTCGCGGAACAGTCCTTGTTGCAGCAACAACAGGCCACCCACCGCGAACGGCGCAGCGCGCAGCATTTCCAGGTTGAAATCGGTCTTGAAGAATGGTGTGTCGTGCGCATCGTCGGCGCTGACCCGGTCTTCGTCGCTGTACAACACCCGATATTCGGGATGCCGCAGCCCAGCATCGGCAAAGCTGAACAACGCATGCGGCGCCAGTTTGTCTCCGGCTTCCCACATGCCCACCCAGTCCGCCTGCGTGTCCAGCAAGGCGCGATTAGCTGCTGCTATCCGGTCTTCCGGCGCTGCCTGAATCCAGTTCAACGATTCAACACCGACCATGTCAGCCGGCATCGCGCCGGCTGCAACGATGCTCAGCCGCCATTGCGTATGGAATTGATGGCCGAGCGACTTGAGGTTGTTCGACAGCCGATCCTCAAGCCCTGCCGGCACGATTACCGCCAGATGGATCAACGGCGCTGCCGGCCAGGCCTGCATGCGTTCAGCAATCCACAGCGCATCACGCTTGCGATAGGAATGGCCAAGTTGCCAGAGCGGATAGAAATCCTGCTTCGGCGGCTGGCCGTGTTCCGGGTCCGGCTTCACCAGCATCAGTATCTGCAATGCCTTGAGGTCTTCGAACTCCTCGTCGTCAACATCCTTCAGGATCAGCTTTTCCGTCTCGACATGGCGCGATCCCGGCGGCCGCGTCAGATGCTGCAGGCCGGCGCTGGGCGTGCGTTCGGTGCGCAGCACCTGATAGCCGGTTTCGCGGAACATCTTTTCCATTTCCGCGCGCGTGAAGAAGCGGATATGCGTGATATCCAGCAAGCCCTCGGCGGCATAGCTGAAGCGGCCGTTGGCGAGGTCGTTCATCAGGCCGAGGTTGCGCGCATTGGGAATGCTGGCCAGCACCTGCGCATCCGGCGTCAGCAGCGGGCGCAGGCAGACCATGGCATTCCACGGGTCGTAGATATGCTCCAGCACATCGGCGACGATCACGGTATCGATGCTGCCGGGCTGGATGCCGTGCAGCGCGAAATCGACTTCTTCCAGTTTCTGTTCCAGCACCAGATCAATGCGGTCACGCGCCAGCGCGGCAGCCGGCGTGGAAAGCTCGATGCCGGCCACCCAGGCTTCCGGGTATTGCTGCTTGATGAACTGGCCGGTGGCGCCGGCGGCACAACCGATGTCCAGCACCCGACGCGGCGGATGTTCCATCAGCGCCAGCAGATCGGTACGCGGGCGGTCGTGGTACAGGCCCATCAGTTCAGCATCCTCCAGATGTGTCAGACGTTCCCAGACATAGCCTTCCTGCGGCCGCACGCTAGGCACAGCGGTGGACTGCGGCGCGCGGCTGGCCATCGTCTGCATCAGTTGTGCGACGCGTTCGGACGCCGAACCATCAACGCTGGCGTTGTAGTACGGCGCTTTCAGCGTCATCAGCTCAACCAGACCGGCGCGCAGTTCGGCATCGCTCAACAGCAGGTCGAGCAGCATCGGCAAGTCGTCCGGGGTGGCTTCCAGAATGCCGGATTCGGCATCGAAGCTGGGGCCCATGCGCTGTCCCAGTTCGTGCATCAGGTTGACTGCCGGCGTAGCCGCCAGCATGGCTTCCACCGACAGATTGGAATCGAGCGACACCAGCACATCTGCGGCAGTCACCAGCAGGCTGGTGTCGTCCTGGGTGTAGACATATTGCCAGGGTGACAGACCGACTTCGGTTGCCACCCGGGTGGCGCTCTGGCGGCCGTGTTCGACATTGGAAGGCCGATCTTTGATGACGATGTTGACCGGCCTGCCGGCGTCGATCAGCGCCTTGCAGGCCTGCAGGAACACCGCCAGCGTCTGGTCGTAGATGGCGGCATACGAGCCAGCGTTCAGGAAAGCCGCCCAGGTGGTGCCGAATACCAGCAGCGGCGCATCCTTCTTGAGGAAATATTTGGCGTACACCGCCTCGCGCACACGCGGCTTTTCCAGCTTCAGGCCGGAATAGACATCCCAAGCTGGATTGCCGGTAACGGCCAGCCGCGCTGGGTCAATGCCGATGTCGCGATAACCTTCGCCGCCGCGTTCGCCGAACACCGCCAGGCGATCGGTATGCAACGCCGCATGCACCGTGTACGGCGTGGCCAGCGCCAGACCATGCGCCAGATGCAGACTCGGCACGCCGCGCGCCTTTGCCCAGGCGCAGACGCTGCGACCGACGCGCATCAGGTCTTCGTTGACCAGCGCCAGTTCGATATGCAACTGTTCGGCGGCGCGGTCGAGCGCTTCCACCAGAATCATCGCATCGGCCAGGCCGGCTGCCAGACTCGGGTTCAACGCGTCATTTAGCTCGTCGGTCAGCAAGCCGAACTGATCACAGAATTCCTGCCACAGCGCTTCGCTCTGCAAAGCATTGAAGCGCGCCAGTTTGGCGGCGACTTCGGCGTGAATCTCGGACCTTCGCTCACCGGATACCAAAGAATCGAACGCAATCAACTGGCTGCCGGTGCCCTCGACCAAACCGCGCAGTTCCGGCGTGCAGGCCTGCGACATCGCCAGCACCAGACGCGGCCGGTTGTTCAGGTAGTAATACAGAACGTTATGATTCCTACCCCAAAGCAGATAAATCAGTGCTGTCTGGCGCATCGCGGGCTCAATCAAAAGCGTGGAAGGATTTGCGCAACAGATCGCTCGTCAGGTCGTAATCCAGACCGCCAGCCAATGGCACGCCTTTGTGTTGCAGTATCTCGGCAACGGCCGGCAGTGCGCCCAGCGCACGCGGAATCTGTGTCGCCAGCCGGTCGAGTTCGTCCTGGCTGCGCCAGGCGTCGAGCGTGATCGCATGGCGAGGATCGAGAAACGAAGCCAGATCGAGCCGGCCGGGAAATTCGCGCCAGGCTGAAAGGAGGAAATGCAGCAGCACGCGGTTGCGCGGATGTTCCAGATGGGCGTTGAAGCGTGCGCTCCAATCGGCATCGAACGCCGGAACTTGCGATGTCAGGCTGGCACCGATGTTTTCCGACAGCGCGGCATTCAGGCGGGTATCGCGCTGCAGCCAGATGACATTCGCCGCGACACCCGGCGTGTTGTCCAGCGCAATCATCATACGGCCGGTGACGCGCGTGGTCAGGTGCGCGAATACTTCCTGTTCGAGGAACAGTGCAAACGCGAAGAAGCGCTGATCGCTGATCAGCCAGGACAGGATGCGGTCGTAACGCAGGCCGTCGGCCAGCGTGTTCTTCAGCCAGAGATTCAGATTGCCGCCGGCGAAGATGCCGGCATACGGCGTCACGGATGCGATGCGCAGGCCCAGTTGATCTGCGGTTTTGACCAGATCGGCAACCCGCAGCCGGCTCTGGTAACCGGCAAAATCGGCGCCCGGATCGTCCGGCCTGGGTGGCAGGCCTTTGGCAGCGCAGGCCGCGTCTTCGTGGTCCTGCGAATGGATGTCGAACAGGATGCGCCCGCCCGGCCGCGTCACCCGTTGCCATTCGGCGAGGATTTCGCGCCAGTTGGGGAAATGCACCAGCACGTTGAGCGACATCACCGTATCGAACTCGCCATCGGCAAACTTCAGATCGGCCAGATCTCGCTGCAACAGCCGCAACGGCGTCCCCGCCTCGGCCGCCAGCTTACCGGTATGGTCCAGCATCGCCTGCGAACTGTCGATGCCGGTGACCTGCATGCCGGCCCGCGCCAGCGGCAAGGAGCCGCGCCCGGTGCCGATGCCGACATCGAGCAGATTCGGGCCGACCGCATGCCGCGCGCAGAGATCGACCTCAACCTGATTCTTCAAGCGGCTGGTGCCCCGGTTCTCCAGCATGCGTTGGTGATACCAGGCCACCATGTCCGGATTCTTCCAGGCATCGGTCTTCCAGTTGATCAGGTCTTCTTGCATGGCTTTGTCTTTCGCTATGTTTTTCGTTTTGGCGGAATATTCAACGCGCAGTCTTGCGCAGCAGCAGATGCACTTTGGAACTGCCTTTTGCGGCATCCAGCGATTGTTGCAGGGCATCGACATGGTGCCCGAAACCGGCAGCGATGCGTTCGCTCAAGGCGGCTGTTTCCGGGTTCTGCGCCAAGGTCACGTACAGGCTGCGGAACAGATCGGTGAGATCCAGCCCGAACCACCATTCCGCCACCGGTTCGAAGCCGTATTCGGCAGAAAAATGCCGGATCGAACGTTCGCAATACAGATGCGTGTGCGCGCCGCCCAGATGCCGGTTGAAGATGTTCGAAAAAGCCGCTTCGATGGCCACCGAAGCGCTGTACAAGGGCAGCGACAGATAAAGGAATTCGATGTTGCGGTTGCCGGCGATGGCGGCCAGCGCCGCGCGTGGCGACAGCACATGTTCCAGCACGCCGATCAGCGAAACCACCCGTGCCGACAGGCTGTCGAGCGTCGTTTCGGTGGCGTCGGCCGGATATTGCCGCAACGGTTCACCACTCAGCATGCGATTGCCGAGCGCGACCTGATCCGCCGAGACCTCATAGCCCGTCACCGGGTTGAAACCGTGCTGCTGCAAAGCGGCGACGAAATAGCCGGAACCTGCGCCGATGTCGGCCACTGCGCAGGTGCGGTAATCCACGCCCTCCCCGGCCAAGGCTTCTGACAGGAATGCGGCTTTGGGCAGGTAGATGTCCTGCACCCGGCTCTGGTACTGCGCCGCGTCTTCGGCCGTATAAGCCTGGGCGTAGGCTTTGCCATCGTCACGGGTGTAGAGGAAATCGCAGAACGCGGCAGTTTCTTCATGCGCGCCGTTGAGATGGCCGCAGGTCGGGCATTCAAGGTAACCAATGCCATGGCTGACGAAAGTCGGCTTTTCATTGATTGGTGAAGCGCAGTTCTTGCATTGCGAACGCGGCGGTTGAATCAGATAGACGGCAGCGATGTCGTCATTACGTTGCGCCAGACGAGCTTTCGCCTCGTACATTGCGGTCTTGTGCTTGAGCAAACCCTGGCTGGATTTGCCGTGGCGAATCAACTTGGCCCTAGTCATGCACCAGCCTTGCGTAGATCAGGGCATCCTGCCAGCCGCCTTCGGTCCAGTGGCTTTCGCGATAGCGCGCTTCCTGCCGAAAACCCAGCGTATCGAACAAGGCCTGCTTTTGCATATCGAAGGCGTAGATTTCGCTCCACAGCCGATGCAGGCCAAGCTCTTCAAAACCGTAGCGCATCAGCAAGCGCGCCGCATCCGGCGCCAGCCGGGTGTCGATGTACAGGTCATCGGCGCCAAGGTAGATCGAGAAATCGGCGTTGCGGTCCACCCAGTTGATGTAGCACAGGCCGCAGGCGCCGAGCAGCCGGTCGCTGCCCAGTTCGACGATGCTGAACATGCGCGTGGCCGGGTCTTTCAGCACCACGTTTTCATACCAGGCATTCTGCAGGTCGCCGCCGAGTTCACGGTATTCACGGAAATAGCGGCGCATCTCCGGCCGGTTGCGCCAGGCCAGCAACTGCACCAGATCGTCGCGCTCGATGGCGCGCAGGCCGACAAATTCACCGTTCAACATGGCAGTCCCTCCAGATCGGCGGCATACAGGGCTTCACCACGCTGCATGTCGCGTGTCAAACGGGTGCCGATCAACGCGGGTTGCCGGTGCGGTTCCAGCGCACCGACAGGTGCTGGACGCAGCGCTTCCAGATCGGCATCACACAGCACGCTGCCGCGACTCAAATCATGCGCCAGGCGTAGGCAGCGGCGCTGCAACACCACGGTTTCACGTTCGTTCGCTTCAACCCGTTTGACGCCATCGCCCAGCGCCGTTTCTAGTTCGCGGCCGCGATCGATCATCTCGCCCCAGGTGGTTGGCGTCATCGAGAAGGCATGATCGGGGCCGACCCGAGTGGGGTCGTCGGTGAAGTGTTTTTCGATGATGCGCGCGCCCAGCGCAATCGCACCCAGCGCAGCGGCATGGCCCGGCGTGTGGTCGGACAGCCCCAGCACCATGCCGGGGTAATGCAGCGCATAGGCCGCCAGCACGCGCAGATTGACGTGGCGGAAGTTCTCCAGTGAGCCGGTGTAATTGGTGTTGCACTGAAGCAGCGCGAATTGCCGGGTTTCCGCCAGCACGGCATCCACCGCGCGTTCGACGTCGAGCATGTCGGCCGCGCCGGTGGCCAGGATGACCGGCTTGCCGCGCCGGGCGATGTAGCCGAGGAATTCGCTCCAGGTGATGTCGCCGGAACCGATCTTGTAGGCCGGCACATGGGCATCCAGCATTTCCACCGCTTCCACGTCATACGGCGTGGTCATGAAGTCGATTTCCGCCGCACGCGCAGTTTCTGCCAACGCAAGATTCCAGTCGCGGTTGCATTCGTACTGGCGATAGATTTCGAACACCGGCTTCTTCCATGCTGCCTGATGCCCAAGCTGGCTGCCCAGATCGCGGAAGCCCCGGTCGCTGACAATCTTGTCGGCCTTGAAATGCTGGAATTTGACGGCGTCGGCACCGGCATCGCGGGCGCGAAACACCAGGTCTTTGGCGCGCTCCAGATCGCCATCGTGGTTGGCGGCGATGTCGGCGATGAAATAGGTCGGCGCGGTAATCGAGATTTCCCGCGGGCCTATGTGGAGGACGCTGTCGTAACGCATGACTTCCTTTCGTTGTACTCGCTCATCAACGCCGCAATGGTATCCGACAGCGCGGGCATGGCGCGGCCCAACAATGTTTCCGCACGCCGCACGTCCAGCCCCAGGCTGTCCGCCCTGCGTGCGCCGGGCAAAGCGGCAACGCTGCCGATACTGCAGGCGCCGGCATCCAGACCGGCAACATGCGCCAGTAACTCGATGAAGGTCTGCTTGCTGGCTGCTTCGCGTGAAGCCAGGTTGAGCAGTCCGCTCGGTCGTTGCGGCAAAGCGTCGAGCAGCAGGTCGGCGAACAAACGCACGGCAATACTCGACGTGAAATAGTCGGAAAACAGCGTCATCGGCTGGCGGCGAGTCAGGCCATCCAGCGCCCATTCGACAAAGGTGGGCTGTGCCGGTTCAGCGCGAAAGCCGACCAGATTGGTGCGCAGCACCCAGGCGCCGGGCGCAGTCAGTGCGAAAGCCTCGCCGGCGAACTTGGTGCGCGCGTATTCGTTGAGCAGTTGCACCGGCGCAATTTCGTCATGCAGGGCCGCGCCATCGCCGGCATAGAAATGATCGGTGGAAATCTGCACCAGCTGAAAACCGTGTTCGCGTGACAGATTCGCCAGCAACGCCGGCAAGCGCGCATTGATGCGGTACGCCCCCCCCGGATCGGCCTCGCAGGCGGTCAGGTTGACCAGCGCGGCGGCATTGATCACCACGCCGGGTCGGGTTTGCTCGATAGCCTGGGTCAGCGCAGCGTCATCCAGGCTGTCAATCGTCAAATCGACCATCGGGTGGGCGCGCCGCGCCACGCCGACGGCATCAATGCCACGCTTCCGGCAGGCCCGCGTCAGCGCCTGGCCAAGCATGCCGGAAGCGCCGAGGATCAGCACGCCGGTCGCCACGCTTATTCCCCCAATTCTTTTTGCCGGATGTGCTGGTTGATCTGCATCCAGTCCAGATGACGTTCGAATTCGGCCAGGATGTCGTTCAGCGTGAACTCCGGCTTGACCGGATACAGGGTAGTGATGATGCGCTGGATCAGATCGAAATCCTCCGGCGTATCGACGGTCCAGCGGTGCATTCCAAGGTCGCGCCCTGAAGCGACATTGCCGATTCGGTAGCGCTCAGGATGTTGGTACAGGAACGGCGTGACATGTTCACGCTCGTAAGGCAGACGGCCTTCGTTCCAGGCTTCGGTCAACGCGGCCATCGAGAAGACTTCACAATCCATGCCGCGTGGAAAAGTGCGTTCTCGGGTGTTGGCGATGTAGTCGTAACCACCGCTCGTGTATGCCGCGATCACCTGATCGACCAGTGCCGGATCGATCACCGGGCAATCGGAAGTGACGCGCACCACGACATCGGCGGCATGCGCCTTCGCCGTCTGGTAATAGCGATCCAGCACGTCGAGTTCGCTGCCACGATAAACGCTAACGCCAATGCTGACACCCAGTTGCCCGCACAGTTCGACGATGGGGTCATCCGTGGCATTCAACGTGGTGGCGACGACGATCTCGTCCACCCGACGCGCACGTCGCAGCCGTTCCAGTTGGTAAGCCAGTAGCGGCTTGTCCAGCACCGGCAACAGCACCTTGCCGGGCAACCGGGTGGAGGTCATGCGCGCCTGATTGACGAGGACGACGCGCATGCGCTTCAGGCGTCCGCCGTATTCATGGCGGCAATTTCGTTCTGGTTCAGAAAATGCACGTTGCTGCCGGAGTTGTATTCAAATCCCTGCGCCACCGGCTTGCCCTCTTCGCCCAGCGCATTGATGTGGTAGTCCATGTCCTGACCGTGGAAGCGGATCGACGGCTGGATCACGAAATGGTCGGCAAATTCCAGCGTCAGATGCGAATCGTCGGCCGGACACATGATTTCATGCAGTTTTTCACCGGGACGAATGCCGACCACATGCGTGGCCAGATTCGGCGCCATCGCGCTGGCCAGATCGGTGATGCGCACCGAGGGAATGCGCGGCACGAAAATCTCGCCGCCACGCATGCGGCCGAAGTTCTTCAGTACGAAATCGACGCCTTCCTGCAACGTGATCCAGAAGCGCGTCATGCGCGGATCGGTGATCGGCAGGCTGGTCGCGCCATCGGCAATCAATTTGGCGAAGAACGGCACCACCGAACCACGCGAACCGACCACATTGCCATAGCGCACGACGCCAAACCGGGTGCGCGCACTGCCGACCATGTTGTTGGCGGCAACGAACAATTTGTCCGAGGCAAGTTTGGTAGCGCCATACAGGTTAATCGGGTTGGCCGCCTTGTCGGTGGACAGCGCGATGACTTTTTCCACATTGTTGGCCAGCGCCGCCTTGATCACGTTCTCGGCGCCGTGGATGTTGGTCTTGATGCATTCCATCGGATTGTATTCGGCGGCTGGCACCTGCTTCAGAGCGGCGGCGTGTATCACATAGTCGATGCCGTTCATCGCCTGGGTCAGGCGCTCGCCATCGCGCAC
>CAMDHJ010000045.1 GCA_945897865.1 Tepidiphilus sp. J10 | reverse complement strand
CCCTGCAAACCGCCCGCTAAATCGGAAATCCATTGCAGACGCAAGGGATTGATGTCGTGCAGCGCCTTGAATTCGGAGTTGGCGTCCCACCAGCGGTGGGCGAGTTGACTGAACTTGTCCAGTTCGGCTTGATCGGAATTGCTCATAGTGTTTCCTTGGATAGTCGGCTGAATTCGCCCGGCATATTGGCACGCCGCGCAGCCAGAGGCTATTGCTTGCAGCGCTTATTGAATATCTTGCATGACTTGATAATGCCGCAGAAACAGCGCTTCGAGTTCGTTGATCACCTCGGGTGCGCCACGGCCTTGCACCAGATGCTGGCTCATCAAGGCGGAGATTTCGTGGATCAGTTTGGCGCGGTCCAGCATCGGGTAGGTTTCACGCAGACGTTTGATCGCTTTGACCACACTTTCCTGGCTCGGACGGGCGATCTCAAGAGGTGTTTGCGGGACTGGCTCTTCTTCGGGCGCAACGCGAGCCTGTAAAAACTCGGCGTAGTCGAGCAAACCCGCTTGTCTTGTTTCAGAAAGCGCGCGAAACAGGCGCAGCAAGCGCCGCTCATCCCCCGTCATCACTTAACCTTGGGTAGGACGAAATCCTTGATCATCGGACTCTGTTCAAGGAAATCGAGGAAACACTGCAACAACTTGCTGCGGAATTTTTCCTGCGGATACACGAGGGATAACTGCCGCCGCAAAGGCGGGTCCAATTGAATCGCGACCAGTTCGCCAAGCCGGATTTCCTTGGTTACCGTGGTGCTGGACAACACCGCGACGCCAAGCCCGGCAGCTACCGCACCCTTGATCGCCTCGCGGCTGCCCAACTCCATGACCAGATTGATTTCATCCAGCGAGACGCCGTTGTTGCGGAAGAAATCGTCGATGCACTCGCGTGTCCCCGAACCCGATTCGCGACTGATATACGGATGCGAAGCAACCTGTTTCGGGGTGACATGATCAAGTTGAGCCAGGTCTGAAAAAGGCGCACAGATCATCACCAACTCATCTTCGCAACAGACCTGAGTCACCAGATTCGGATGGTGCGAGGCCGATTCGATCAGTCCCATGTCCAACGTGTGATCGGCGACCTTGTTTTCGATCGTTTCCGAATTGGCTACGGTCAGACGCGCCTGGGTTTCCGGGTGTTTCTGTTTGAACTCGCCGAGCAGACGCGGCAGCATGTACTCAGCAATCGTCGTCGAGGCGCCGATCAACAATGGTCCACTGACCTGACCGGTGAGCTCGGAAATGCGCGCCTCCATTTCACCCGTCATATTGAGAATGCGCTCGGCATAATCGAGTGCCAACTCACCCGCCGGAGTCAGCGAAATCCTGCCATGCGAACGCTCGAACAAGCGGGTGTTGAAATGCTCTTCCAACTGCTTGACCTGAAAGGTCACCGCCGGCTGCGTCATGAACAACAATTCGGCCGCTTTGGTGAAAGACAATTGCTTGGCAACGGTATGAAAAACCTGCAGTCGGCGATCAGCCATTTTCTTATGCGCGGATAAATTTTAATTATGCGATTCAATCATAATTCTCTAATTTATGACAGTCGAAAAAATGTGCTTCCGAGCAAACGGAATTTGCCTGAAAACGTTATCAGGGCTCGAATTTGAAGCTAATATTTGCGCCCGCTGAGGTGATCGCGAAGGTGTTCACCGAAGCGTCCACCGTGGTGTGAACGACGTGGAAATTATCGCCGCAGGCTGAGGCCGGTAAACGGTCTCAATGTCATACTCGCCGGTTTCAATGTCATTCCCGCTTACCTGACTCGCAACCTGATAGCACTCGCGGCCCTTCGGCCAGTATTGGCAAACATTCCTTCCAACTTCCATGACACAGCGAAAACTGGCCAGATGAATCGTGGTTTCTACATCATTCTGACTGCCCAGTTTTTTTCGGCATTGGCGGATAACGCGCTGCTGTTTGCGGCAATCGCGTTGCTGATGTCACTTTCGGCGCCGGATTGGCATGTTCCGCTGCTGCAGCAGTTCTTCATCATTTCCTACATTTTGCTGGCGCCATTTGTTGGGGTATTTGCCGACTCGACACCCAAAGGTCGCGTCATGTTCATCAGCAATGCAATCAAGGTGATTGGCTGCATTGCCATGCTGGCCGGCATGCAACCGCTTTACGCCTACGCGATTGTCGGCCTTGGTGCAGCAGCCTATTCGCCGGCCAAGTACGGCATCCTCACCGAATACCTGCCGCCGGCTTTGCTGGTCAAAGCCAACAGCTGGATGGAGGGCGCCACGGTGGCGGCGATCATTCTTGGCGCAGTTCTCGGCGGCTTGCTGATCAGTCCAAAAATCGTCGGCGCCGCCTTGATTGAGTGGAATCTGGCCGAATGGATTACTGCACCCAAATTCGCCATCATGGTGATTCTGGTTTTGTACCTGATCGCAGCCTGGTTCAATTTATACATCCCGCGCTTGCCTGCCGATCACAAGACCCCGAAGCGCAACCCCTTGTTTCTGCTGCAAGACTTTTGGCATTGCTTCAATTTGCTCTGGAAAGATCCGCTCGGCCAGGTCTCGCTTGCCGTCACCACGTTGTTCTGGGGCGTCGGCGCAACTTTGCGCTTGGTCGTTCTCGCCTGGGCGGCGTTCAATCTCAAATTCGACCTGACCCAGGCAACGCAATTGACCGCCATGTCGGCGGTCGGCATTGCCGTCGGTGCCGGCATGGCCGGCAAATGGGTCCGACTGGAGAGTTCGGTCAAAGTTCTGCCTGCCGGGATCATCCTGGGCTTCACGGTAATCGCCCTGGTGTTCGTCTCGGATTGGCGAACAGCCGCTGTTTTGCTCTTTTTTATTGGCGTTTTATCCGGTTTTTTTGTCGTGCCGCTGAATGCCTTGCTACAACACCGGGGTCACTTGTTGATGGGTGCGGGCCACTCCATCGCAATCCAGAATTTCAATGAAAATCTCGGCATTCTGGTCCTACTTGGCGCCTACAGTTTTATGGTCGGTCACGGTATGCACATTCATTGGGTAATCACCCTGTTCGGCCTGTTTATCAGCTTGGTGATGACCATCATCTGGCGTCGTCACCGCGACGACGAAGTGCATTAACGCCCAGTCCAAACTTCTTGCAATTGATTACGCCAGCAGCGGAATATCGGTGTTTTCCAAGCCGGTCAGAAACAAGCTGCATATTCGCCCCTCGCCGGCCCACTGTTCCGCCATCTGAGCAAAGATTTCCCGGAAAGTAGCAAACAACGCATCCGGGATTGCATCCGCATGGTCAATCAGCAGACTGATCTCACCATTGCGCCAACCCATATCGCCCAGGCATTCTTCCAACGCATCCCAGTTTTCACCAAAATAATCTGGAAAGTCGAACGCCCGGGCGACACCCGCAAGTAATGACTTTTTGCTGCGCAGTGCACGCCCATCCAGAACCGGCTGAAAGCCGAAGTCGGATTGTGAAAGCCGATAAATTCCATTCCGTTCCGGCTGTTCCAGCACTTCAGACACCGCGCGTTGCAACATTGCCGGATTACCCAATTCAACGCGCTCCATTTGATGCTTCACGGATGCGCTTGAACGACCGGTAGTGATCAGCGGTATACCAATACTCGCCGGCCCTTCCCGCGATGATGCGACGCGCGCCGCGATGATTCAGTCCCGGCGTCGGCACCGTGTACTCACGGTAGTAATTGCGTTGTTGTGGAGGCAACAGCCCCTCGCGGTTGCCAAAAGTAATTCCGTCTCTGGAATACGGAAACGGCCCGCCCCGCTTGATCAGGATCAGCGTCTGGCGCGCCTCGTGCGGCAGGTTCTCAACCCGGATTTCCAGACTGGCGGCGGGTTTGCTTTGCCACCAGAAGGCATACCCCGGCAAGGACGCGATACCCAACCCGCAAACAAGGCACAGCAACGCAAAACGAAGCAGGCTAAGCATCGGATTCAGTCGTTGGCGTGCTGCGCGACGAAAGCCTGAATGGCTGCCACATCGGCATTCATAATTTCGACGCGTTGCGGCAGCGACTCCAGATTCTCCAGTCCGGCCGGGCGCTCCGGCTGGATGCCCAAGGCTTCCTGAATACTGTCCTCGAATTTGGCTGGCAACGCAGTTTCCAGACAGACCAGCGGGATGCCGGTTTCGCGATGTTCGAGACCAACCTTGAGACCATCGGCGGTATGGGTGTCGATCATCACGCCGTACTTTTCACAGGCCATGCGGATGGTGCGTATCCGGTCGGCATGGCTGCTGGAACCGGATTCGAATGCGAAATCCTTGAGCTGATCAAACAGACCATCCGGCTTCAGATCGAAGCTGCCACCGGCGTCGACGGCTTGCCACAACTCGGCCACCCTGGCGGTGTTGCGCCCGGTCAAGTCGGCAATGAAACGTTCAAAATTCGACGCTTTCGAAATATCCATAGACGGGCTGGAGGTATGCAGCGTCTGCGCCGCCGTGCGCGGGCGATAGACACCTGTATGGAAAAACTCGTCGAGCACGTCATTTTCGTTAGTGGCAACGATCAGCTTGTGCACAGGCAGACCCAGCATGTGAGCAATGTGGCCGGCGCAGACGTTGCCGAAATTGCCTGAAGGCACCGAGAAACTGACCTGCTGTGCATTGTCCGAGGTCACCCCAAAATAGGCCTTGAAGTAATAGATCACCTGCGCGGCAATCCGCCCCCAGTTGATCGAATTAACGGCGCCGATCCGATATTTCGCCTTGAAATCAAGATCGTTCGACACGCTCTTGACGATGTCCTGGCAGTCGTCGAACACGCCGCGCACTGCGATGTTGAAGATGTTGGCATCTTGCAAGCTGTACATCTGCGCCTGCTGGAAACGCGTCATGCCGTGTTCTGGCGACAACATGAAGACACGCACATTGTGCTTGCCACGCATCGCGTATTCGGCGGCCGAACCGGTATCACCCGAAGTAGCGCCGAGAATGTTGATGTCCTGACCAGCCTTGTCCAGCGCATACTCGAACAGATTACCGAGCAACTGCATGGCCATGTCCTTGAACGCCAGCGTCGGACCGTTGGACAGTTCCAGGATGTACAGACCTTCTTCCAGACGACGCAACGGCGTGATCTGGCTGAAATCGGAATCCTTGCGACCGTGGCAATAGGTTTCCGTGGTGTAGGTCTTGTCGATCAACGCCTTTAGGTCATCCGCTGGAATGTCGTCGGCCAATCGCGACAAGATGGCAAAGGCCAGTTGCCGATAATCCATGCCGCGCATCGCGGTCAGGTCGTCGGCGCTGAATTGCGGGTAGGTTTCCGGAAGATACAGGCCGCCATCCGGCGCCAGGCCACCAAGCAGGATTTGCGAGAATGTTTGAGCGGATGGATTGCCGCGGGTGCTGAGATATTTCATGGTTAAGGCGTGTTGTTCTGACGAGATGTTGAATGTAGCGAAGCCAGTTCGGCCGTGAAAGCGGATTTCAGTTTCAGGTAAGCCGGATTATCGGGCTGCGATGCTAACAGACGCTCGGCCAGCGCCAAACCCTCGCTGAAAGCGGCTATGGCGGCTTCATTTTGTTTGGATGCCAACTGAAACTGTCCCCATAAACCCAGTGCTCGAGCCAGATCGGCCAGTGCAACCGGCGTGTCACCCAAAGCACCGCGCAATTGCCGGCATAGACCCAAGCTTTCTGTTAAGTGCAGCCGCGCCGCCTCCAGGTCACCTGTTGCTCTAGAAAGATTTCCCACGTTATTTAGGGAAATCGATAAATCGCGCAGCACCTGCGGCGTGTCGCCCAGAGCAGCGTGCAGTTGCCTGCAATGGTCCAGGCCTTCTGTGTAGTAGCTGTGTGCCACCTCCGGGTCACCCAGCGCCCTCAAGACATAGCCTTCCTTGTTCAACGAAATCGTCAGGTCGCGCAGCGCCTGTGGTGTGTCGCCCATCACCGCGCGCAGTTGCCTGCAATGGTCCAGGCCTTCCGTGTAGAGAACGCGCGCCGCTTCAAGGTCGCCCAGTGCGCTCAATACATCCCCCGCCTTATTCAACGACACCGCCAGGTCGCGAAGAGCCTGTGGTATGTCGCCTGTCGCCGCGCGCAGTTGCCGGGTCAAACTCACGCTTTCCGTATAGTAGCTGCGAGCTGCTTCCAGGTCGCCGAGCGCGCTCGACACATCGCCCACTCTATCTAGCGACAGTGACAGGTCGCGCAGCGTCTGTGGCGTATCGCCCAAAACCGCGCGCAGTTTCCGGGCCAGTTCCAGGCTCTCCGTGTAATAGTCGCGTGCTGCCGCTAGATCGCCCTGGGCAATCGCCACATCGCCTATGTTGTTCAACGAAAGAATCAGATCACGCAGCGCCTGCGGCGTGTCTCCTTGCACCGATCGCTGTTGCCGGGCCAGCATCAGGCTTTCCAGGTTGTAGCCGCGAGCCGCTTCCAGGTCGCCCAGAACGCTGGCTACTTCGCCCACCCTGTTCAACGAAATTGACAGATCACGTAATGCTTGCGGCGTGTCGCCCAGCGCCGCACGTATTTGCCGAAAAAGCCCCAAACTTTCCATGTAGTGGCCGTGAGCTTCTTCCTGATCGCCCATTGCGAATTGGACCTTGCCCAAGGCGTCCAGCGCCATCGATAACGTTCGCTTTGTCTGCGGCGTGTCGACAAAATCATGCGCTTGCCGCGCCATTCCCAGCGCTTGCTTGGCAAACTCAAGCGCCTCGGGCAAGGCGCCGCGTTCCAGCGCGGCCTCGACTGCGGCAATCCCGTCTTCGGCGGAGATTTTCCCCGGTTCCAGGCCTGACCGGTATTGGCGCGCCCATTCGGCTTCCGCTGGTGTCACGACACGGATCAATATGGGCGCTTCCGCTCGCCCTACGCCGGTTACCTTGAACTCCTGAGTTTCCGGAGTAGGTGTCGGCAAACTGTAAGTGGCAGTGCGTATGGCCCAAAGATCGGGAGCCAGTGTGGATAGTAGAGGTTTGTCCTGTTCCGGCAGAACCAGGATCAAAGGACGCCGAACCTGCTGCTCAAGCTGGTAGCGCTGAGCGTTCAAACGCGCCAAAAAATCGCGGCGAAACCTGAGCCATTCCGGGTCGGTACCATTACGCCAGAGTTCGACCCAGATGGGAGGCTGCGCATTGTTGCCGTTTGGTCTCAGCGCCAGCAGGGTCTGCAACAATTCGCCGGCTTCAGTCAGGCTCTTGGGCGCGAGGCGAAAGGGCCGTAGTTTGGCAAGACGGAGGGCGTCATCCAGACGTGAAAATACGCTATCGACCGGATAGGGATGACCAGCGAACAGAAAAATGATCGAGAAGCCCTCCGCCCATTGCACATGCAGGCGTAGCTCCCCCCAGATTTCCTCAAGCGTCGGAATGGTCAACGGAATCTGGAGTCAATTTGTCACGCAACAGCGGATGGACGTCGTACCAGTCCTCGCCATTGCGGTAATTGAGCATGTATTTACCTTGCAGCAAGCGGGCGAAGATAGGCAGCTCGTCCAGATTGGCCATCTTGGGGTCATGCGCACGCGCGATGCCGGCCAGCCGCTTCAGGTCATCCTCCGCGATGGGCAACATGTCATTGCGTACGGCATCCTCGGCCTGATCCAGAGTCGGGGCATCCGCCCGGCCATCTGCCAGGTAAGGCAACTTCAGGCATACCTGCCGAATCATGCGAAAGAAATCCCGCAGGTCGCCACCTGAAGAAAGGGCCAGACGGTCAAGCTGCGGCTGGCTCAGAAAGGCTTCCCAGCCGGCAAAACGTTTGCCCAGGATAGCCCGCATGGCGGACAAGCCCTGCTCAGAAGGTTCCGGCGTTTGGCCGAGGGCCGGACAACATTGGTAAACATGCATGCTGGGCAGGATGTAGACCCGCCCCCCCGCATAGTGAGCACCCAGACCGCCAGCCAGAGCGCTCAGATACGGCGGTACGGTGTACACCACCGATAGACCGGTAAAACGCAGTTTGTCGGCATGGCTGGAAAAAACCGTTTCCGCGCTCTTGAATACCTCGTTGATATCTTCGCTGTTGCCGACACCGCGTAGCCGCTCCACAGAATCGACGATGAGCACCACTTTGAGGTCGGGATTGCGACGTTCCAGGCGGATGAAATGGACAGCTTCCAGCGCAAAATCCTTGGCCTGCTTGGCCAGTTGGGCAACATGGCCGCGCGTATTCCTTTGCAACAGTTCCTTGAAACCTGGATCGTCGCGTAGCGCGAGCTGTAATTCCGCGCCGCCTGCCGGCAGGGTGACATCACCTAAACTGACTTCTTTCTGCAAAAAATCCCGCACACGCTCCAGATAGCCACGATCACCCGGCGATTTTTCGTTGAAGCGCGCTTTGATCTTCTCGGAAAAAGCACCCATGACCGAAACGAGGAAATCTGATATTTCCAGACGCACGGTGAGATTCAGATAGTCGGACATGTCGGCGTAGAAAACTTCGCAGCCCTGTGCCTTCAACTGCTTGGCCAGGCGCAACAGTTCCGTCGTCTTGCCGGTTCCCCGGTTGCCTGAAAAAAGATAGGCACCCGCAGCTTCCGACCAATCGATCTGATCCGCCAGTTCTTGCACCGGATCACCGCCACCGTCGCCATGAATCCCCTCTACATAGAATTTCTCTGGTAGAGCATGGGGAACCAGACCTTCCTGGTCGAAGGCGATGGGCTTATCCATATCCAGGGCGTTATAGAGCGCTTTGGCATTCTGCCGGATATCGCCCATTTCAAACTCCTCGCGGAAATCAGCTGAATCAGCCGTTCAACTCTTCAAGACGAATACGGGTGACCTTGCCGGCAATCGTGCTCAGGGCTTCGATCTTCGCCATCGCGGCATTCACCGATTTCTCCCGTGCCAGATGTGTCAGCAACACGATGTCGGTCTGATCCTCGCCTTCGTCGGGTTCCTTTTGCAGCATGGCGTCGATGGAGATTTCCAGATCGGCCAGGATGCGGGTGATGTCGGCCAGCACACCGGGCTTGTCGGCGGCTCGCATGCGCAGGTAATAGGCGGTTTCGACTTCTTCGATCGGCAAGATCGGAAAATCGGTCAGTTGATCAGGCTGGAACGCCAAGTGCGGCACGCGATGGTGTTTGTCGGCTGTGTGCAGACGGGTGACATCGACCAGATCGGCAATCACCGAGGAAGCAGTCGGCTCGGCGCCGGCGCCCTTGCCGTAATACAGCGTGGCGCCGACCGCATCGCCTTGCACCAGCACGGCATTCATCGCGCCTTCGACGTTAGCGATCAGACGTTTGCTTGGAATCAGGGTCGGATGCACACGCAGTTCGACGCCGTTTTCCTTGCGTTTGGCGATGCCCAGCAGCTTGATGCGATAGCCGAGTTGCTCGGCATAGCGGATGTCCTTGGCCTGCAGCTTGGTGATGCCTTCGACGTAAGCCTTGTCAAACTGCACCGGGATGCCGAACGCGATGGAGGCCATCAAGGTGGCCTTGTGCGCGGCGTCGATGCCTTCGATATCGAAAGTAGGATCGGCTTCGGCGTATCCAAGCTTCTGCGCATCCTTCAGCGCGGCGTCGAACGACAGGCCCTTGTCGCGCATTTCGGACAGGATGAAGTTGGTGGTGCCGTTGATGATGCCGGCAATCCACTGGATGCGATTGGCCGACAGGCCTTCGCGCAGCGCCTTGATGATCGGGATACCGCCGGCCACCGCTGCTTCAAACGCGACCATGACGCCCTTCTTCTGCGCAGCCGCGAAGATTTCGTTGCCATGCACGGCCAGCAGTGCCTTGTTGGCGGTCACCACATGTTTGCCGTTTTCGATGGCAGCAAGCACCAGCTCACGCGCTGTAGTGTAGCCGCCGATCAGTTCGACGATGATGTCGATGTCTGGATCCTTGACCAGCGCAAAAGCATCATCAGTCAGTTTGATGTTGTCGCCGACCAGGCTGCGCGCGAGATCGAGATTGCGATCGGCGACTGCGGTAATGCGGATCGGACGACCGGCGCGACGGGTGATTTCTTCCTGATTGCGGGTCAGTACGGTCCAGGTGCCGCCGCCGACTGTACCGATGCCCAACAGACCTACGTTGATAGCTTTCATTTCAACAATCCATCTTTCTTGAACATGTCGCGCAAGCCGCGTATGGCCTGCCGCGTACGCATTTCGTTTTCGATCAGGGCAAAGCGAACGTGGTCGTCGCCATAATCGCCGAAACCGACACCCGGGCTGACCGCCACTTTGGCATCGGCCAGTACCTTCTTGGCAAACTCCAGCGATTTCATGTGCGCATAGGGTTCCGGAATCGGAGTCCACAGGAACATCGTGGCCTTCGGCGCCTGCACATGCCAGCCGACTTCATTCAAACCCTTGACCAGCGCATCGCGCCGCTTCTGGTACATCAGGCGAATGTCTTCGACGCAATCCTGCGGCCCTTCCAGCGCGGTAATGGCCGCGACTTGAATTGGTGTGAAGGTGCCGTAATCGTGATAGCTCTTGATCCGCGCCAACGCCGCGCACAACTTGGCATTGCCGACCATGAAGCCGACGCGCCAGCCGGGCATGTTGTAGCTCTTCGACAAGGTGAAGAACTCCACTGCCACATCCTTGGCACCGGGCACCTGCATGATCGACGGCGCCTTGTAGCCATCGAACACGATGTCGGCATAGGCGATGTCGTGCACGACCAGAATGCCATACTCCTTCGCCATCGCCACCACCTTCTCGAAGAACTCCAGCTCCACGCATTGCGTGGTGGGGTTGCTCGGGAAATTGAGGATCAGCATCTTCGGACGTGGCCAGAAGTCCTTGATCGCCTTCTCCATTTCTTCGAAGAAATTGACCCCCGGCACCATCGGCAGATGGCGGATGTCGGCGCCGGCAATGACCGGGCCGTAGATATGAATCGGATAACTCGGATTCGGCACCAGCACGATATCGCCTCGGTCCAGCGTCGCCAGCGCCAGATGGGCAATGCCCTCCTTCGAGCCGATGGTGGCGATGGCCTCTTTCTCGGGGTCGAGATCGACGTCGTAGCGGGTCTTGTACCAGTTGCAGATCGCCTTGCGCAGACGCGGAATGCCCTTCGATACAGAATATCGGTGGGTATCGCCACGTCGGGCGGTTTCGATCATCTTCTCGACGATATGCGGTGGAGTGGGCTGATCCGGATTGCCCATGCCGAAATCGATGATGTCTTCGCCCCGCCGCCGGGCGGCCATTTTCAGGTCACCGGTGATGTTGAAGACGTAAGGTGGCAGTCGTGTAATTCTGGGAAACTCGTCCATCGCGGGGCTTTGTAAAGTAGGGCTTCGGAAAAGCGTGTAATGTTACCCGAGTGCCCAATCCACGAGCAATCTGAAGCATCTTGTCGTTGCTTGATTCGCCACGATTCGAAGATGACGTGAACCACCTTGTGGTCACCAACAAAAAATTCTGCCCACAAATCTCAAGATATCGCCATGAAGCTACATCTTTCTCACAGCGCCAATTCCAATTTGATTTCCGGCTACGGCAGCGATCATATTCTGGTCAACGGAGCCCGCCATGAAACCAGCCTGATCGTTTTTCCCGATGAAGTCATTACCGGTTGGGCAAGCACGCTGAATCTGTTATCGGCGGCGCATTTTGACACCCTTGCCGTGCGGGCACCCGAAATCATCCTGCTTGGCAGCGGCCGGAAATTGCGATTCCCATCGCCTGCCCTTTATGCCGGGCTGATCAAGGCTCGAATTGGTGTTGAAGTCATGGACACCCCGGCGGCATGCCGAACCTACAACATTCTTGCCGCCGAAGGACGTCGGGTTGCTGCCGCGTTGATTCTGGAAAGCTGAAGCGATCTATTCGATGCGGGTATGTCGCATCGCTTCCGGGTCGCGGATATACAGCGTATTGCCATCCATTTCGACGCAACCGATATCGGTCAGCTTGTGCAACAAACGCGAGAAGGTTTCCGGCTTGACACCGATGCGCGAGGCAATCACCTGTTTCGGCGCTTCCAGTTCCACTTTGTGACGACCGGTTTCATCCGGGTCGGAATGGTCAAGTAGATATTGCAACAACCGATCAGCGCCTTTCATCAGCGTCAATCTATCGATTTCGTTCACCAGCTTGTGCATCCTCGCACTCATTGCGGCAAGCAGCCTGAAACAGCGATTGGCGTCCTGCGCCAGCCAATCGCGAAAGTTGCGCCCATCGAACGCAATCAACCGGGCCTGACTCTGAGCTGAAGCATTGATTGGATAGCGGCTTCCCATGAATAAAACCGCCTCGGCAAAAAATCGATTCGGGCCGATCAGGTCGATCACCTTTTCATCGCCTTGCGGCGAGGCACGGAATAATCGAATCACGCCCTCCGCCACCCAATAAAACGAATCGGCAGGATCGCCCTGATTGAACAGAAGCTGGCCCGGGGCCAAAGTCACTGTCGACGCATGTGAGACAGCTTGCAGGAATTCGTCATCCTCCAGGCCAGAAAAGAGATACACGCGGCGCAGGGTGTCAATATCGGATCGTTGCAGGGGAGTAATCACAATATCGTTGGCGATGCGCTGGTCACTGAAACGGATGGCGTGATTTCGCCAAACCGGCGAATCGCGGCGAAATCAGCCACATCTTTGTCAGGCTGACGCGTATCGGGCTTCAAGACAGCAAGCAAATGGGCAATGCCGAAAGTGCGCGCCGATCGTAGCACCGGCAAGCTGTCATCAATCAACAAGGTGCGCTCCGGAGCAAACGGTTCGTTGTGCTGAAGTGCATGCCAAAAGCTCGGGTCTTCCTTGGCGACGCCATACTCATGCGAAACATGCATCGCATCAAAATGAACCGCGAGGCCGGTCCGGTCCATCTTCAGATTAAGGCTTTTGCGATGTGCATTGGTCACCAGAGCAACCCGTTTGCCGGCCATTCTCAGTGCGGAGAGAAAATCCGTCACATCGGGATGCACCGCGATCAGATGCGACAGTTCCTGCTTCAATTGCACGATGTCGAGTTCGAGTTGTTGCGTCCAGTAATCGACGCAATACCAATCCAGCGTCCCAGCCTTGGCATCGTAGCGGCGAAAACATTCCGCATGCGCCTCGGCGTGGGGCAAGCCATGTTGTTCGGCAAACTTCTGCGGCACATAGACCTGCCAGAAATGATTGTCGAAATGCAGATCAAGCAAGGTTCCATCCATATCAAGCAGAACCGTATCGATCTGTTTCCAGTCCACAACCGGCTTCATATCAAACCTTCCTTTGACATCCCGGTGCGACGCAATATGCGGCGCAAAGTCTGCAAGGCTTCAAGCTGAATCTGACGCACCCGTTCGCGTGTGACACCGAGATGCGTAGCCAGTTCTTCCAAAGTGGCGACTTCCTCATCATTGAAACCAAAGCGACGCTCGATCACCCAGCGATGTTTATCGCTCAGTTCAGCCAACCAGGTTTGCACATAGTGTTCCAGTTCAGCCACCTGGAGCATATCTTCCGGGCGTTCCGAGCTGTCATCGGCAATCGCCTCACCGATCGACAAGGTCGGGTCGATATCGAGCGGTGCATCCAGCGAAGCGACGCGATCATTCAACGCCAGCAGCCTGCGCACCTCCTCCACCGGTTTGCCGGTCAGATGCGCTATATCCTCTGGACCGGCATCTGGCACACCATGCGTTTCCAGATGGCGCTGGGCACGCAGGAAAATGTTCAGCTCCTTGATGACATGCACCGGCAATCGGATCGTGCGAGATTGATTCATGATCGCTCGCTCGATGTTCTGGCGTATCCACCAGGTGGCATAGGTGGAAAAGCGAAAGCCACGTTCAGGCTCGAATTTCTCCAGCGCATGCATCAGACCAAGATTGCCCTCTTCAATCAGATCAAGCAGTGACATTCCACGATTCAGGTAATGCTTGGCAATATTCACTACCAGGCGCAGGTTGTGCTCAATCATCTTCTGGCGGGCTTCGAAGTCCCCCTCGCGCACACGAAACGCCAGTGCTCGCTCCTCCGGCTGAGTCAACAATCCCTCGCGTCCAATTTCGTTGAGATAAAGCTGTGTAACGTCAGGCAGATCATCGAACTCTGCTTCAGCTTCAGAATGCTGAGTCGGCTGGCTGACATCCAGCTCAGTATTCGGTTGTGTGTCTGACTCCGGGTCCGGGTCCGCGGATTCAAGGAAAATATCCTCCTGCATTCTCGTCCTCAGCTCATTTTAGGCAGGTAATGGAGCGGATTCACGGGTTTGCCAAATTCGCGAACCTCAAAATGCAATTTGACCCGATCCGCGTCTGAATCCCCCATTAGCGCGATGGATTGTCCACGAATCACTTGCTGCCCTTCCGTGACCAATATTCGATCATTATGGGCATAGGCTGAAAGCAGCGTTCTTCCGTGCCGGATGATGATGAGTTTTCCATAGCCTCGCAAGCTTGAACCCGCATAGACCACTCGCCCCGTTGCTGCGGCAAGAACGGGTTCACCGCGCTGACCCACAATATCAATTCCCTTGTTTAACGCCGAACCAAAATTTGCCAGCACAACCCCCTGGTTGGGCCAGGTCCACAATGCCGGCTCCGTATCTTCGGTCTGTTCCAGCGAAATTTGAGGCTTTGACTTGATTTCACTGACCAGGGCGAAGGGCGTGTTCGCAATTGGCGCTTTTTTCAGTACCGGCTTGGGGGGAAACATGCGCAGCAAGTGGCCGCTGCGAATAAAACCCGGATCGACGAGTTCATTCCAGATCGCCAGATCACGGTAATCCAGGCCATGCTGGAAAGCGATCTTGTACAAGGTGTCACCCGGCTGAATTCGATAATGTCCCGGCGGGGCATCCGGATAAGCTGATTTGGAAAAACTTGATTCTCGAACCGGGGCCGGATGGGGTGAACTCGCGCAGCCGGTGATCAAGGGCAGCGCCAACCACAACCAACCAAACGGATAACCGCTCAAATTACCCCAGAAAGCAGAGGCACGAATTTCACCGCCTCAAGCTCTCGTTCTGTGAAACTGCCATCCGTTTCAGCCTCGACCACGATCAGCCGTTGCGAATCGCCGCCACCAACGGGTGCGATCAGACGGCCACCCGGTTTGAGTTGCAACTTCAAGGCTTCCGGAATGTAAGGCATCACCGCTGCCACGACGATTGCGTCAAACGGGGCCGCCGCCTTGAAACCGAGCGTGCCATCCACATTCTTCATCAGCACGTTGTTGATGCGCAATTCGCGCAACGTCAGCCGCGCCCGCCCAACCAGCTTTGCAATCCGTTCAAGACTCAACACTTCTTTTGCCAACTTGGACAGCACGGCCGCCTGATAACCGCACCCACCGCCAATTTCCAGCACGCGATCAAGTGTCTGACCACGAAATGCCAGTTCACAACTGCGCGCTACCGTGTAAGGACTTGAAATCGTCTGGCCCTGGCCAATCGGTAATGGCGTATCGTCATAAGCCCGCTGCTGGATGCTTTCCTCAAGAAAAGGATGCCGGGGCACCGCGTTTATTGCCGCCAGAACAACCGCATCCTTGATGCCCTGTTCTTTCAGCCTCTCCAGCATCCGCATGCGCGCACGCTGCGAAGTCATGCCAATACCACTGACACTCATCGTGCCAACCAGTCTTCAACCAGACCCATTTGCACATAGCGAGTCAAATCGAGTTGCAATGGAGTCACTGAAATCTTGCCTTGCGAAACCGCGTAGAAGTCCGTGCCCGGCCCGGCATCCTGTGCCGCACCTGCAGCCCCAACCCAATACATGGTCTGGTTGCGGGGATTGATCGTCTTGACCGTGTCCTGAGCCTTGTGGCGTCTGCCAAGCCGTGTGACTTCGACACCAGACAATGCTTCCGCAGCAATATCCGGCACATTCACATTCAACAGAACATGTTCCGGGAAGGGTTGGGCGGAAAACCGTCGTACCAGATCAGCGACGAAGTCAGCGGCTGACTGGAAATTCTCTGATTGGATGTTGGCCAAAGACACGGCAATCGAAGGAATGCCAAGCAGAAACCCCTCGGTGGCAGCAGCGACAGTACCTGAATAAACGGTATCGTCGCCCATGTTCGCGCCATGATTGATGCCCGAGATAACCATATCCGGCAGGATCGGCAACAACCCAGTGACCGCTAGATGCACACAATCTGTTGGCGTACCGTTGACATAGGTAAACCCACTCGATGATTGACGCACCATCAATGGTCGATCGAGGGTGAGCGAATTACTTGCACCACTACGATCGCGCTCTGGCGCAACAACCGTAACCTCATGACCCTGGCTTTTGAGTGTTGCGGCAAGAACGGCTATTCCTGGTGCAAAGTAGCCGTCGTCGTTGCTGATTAGAATCCGCATTCGCCGCGATGAAGAAAAAAGTAAAAATGGTCGGGGCGAGAAGACTCGAACTTCCGACCCCCTGCACCCCATGCAGGTGCGCTACCAGGCTGCGCTACGCCCCGAACTCCGTGAATTATAAAGGCCACTAGAGCATGCCGTAAATACTGCCGAGCGAAAAGATATGACGATTGAATCGATTGATTTCAGAAATGTTCGCCGCCAAATCTGAAAACAAACAATAAACAACGGCAAGCAATTGTTTATTAACGAAGAACATATCAAGTGAAATCCAAAATTGTGAAGTTCAGACGATACCGGAAAACTTCGCCTTCACAATGATCCTTGAATCCTCCGTTGACTGCTTCTCAGCCTGCGAAATGCCTCAAGAACTCGAGTGTAGTGGTCTGTCAGAATTTTTTTGTCGATAGCAAAAACGAGCTTGCTAAGTTTCGGTGTAACCAAGTGACCACGCACGTCGCCGCAACTTGCCGAACAACCCTGCAACCCTCACTCGGACACGTTCGACAAAGGATTAAATATTGTTCACTCTTGCAACAAGTCAAGGATTTCGGCAAGTTCTTTTTTGATTTCTTGAGCAGACAGGACAGATGCGCTGTCCATTAGAGATTCTGCTTCCGTAGCATCCACCTCATCAGCGTAGCCATCCGCTTCAACTTCCGACAACAATCTGTTGCGGGCACCACTAATCGTGAAACCTTGCTCATAGAGCAACTCACGAATACGTCGGATCAGCATGACTTCGTGGTGCTGATAATAACGCCGGTTGCCACGCCGCTTGACTGGCCGCAACTGGGTGAATTCCTGTTCCCAGTATCGCAGCACATGCGGCTTGACGCCGCATAACTCACCGACTTCGCCAATGGTGAAGTAGCGTTTCGACGGAATCAGGGGCAGTTCAGAGTTCGGCAGATGTTCCGACATGCGCTTCTTCCACCATGGTCTTCAATTTTTGGCTGGCATGAAAGGTCACTACACGGCGCGCAGTAATAGGCATTTCTTCGCCCGTTTTTGGGTTGCGGCCAGGACGTTGCGGTTTTTCGCGCAACTGGAAGTTGCCGAAACCAGAGAGTTTGACACTGTCGCCATTCTCCAGCGCGGTCCTGACTTCTTCAAAAAAGGTTTCTACCATGTCCTTGGCTTCACGCTTGTTGAGACCCACTTTTTCAAATAGCAGGTTGGCCAATTCAGCTTTGGTAAGGGTCATGCGGGTAAAGCTCCGTCAGCTGCGCAAAATGGCGTTGTAGTTTTTAGCTAGAAGGTTGACCACTTCCGCCACAGTAGATTCTATTTCAGAATCCATAAGCGTTTTCTCAGTATGTTGTAACAACATATTGAAAGCAAGGCTTTTTTTGTCTGGCTCAACGCCCTGCCCCTGGTAAACATCGAAGCAATTGATGCTCACCAACAGGGGAATGGAAGCGTCTTTGATCAAGTTGATCAAGTCGGCCAAAGCGACTTTCGCGTCAACAATAACCGCGATATCTCGTCGAACAGCCGGGAATCGTGGAATCCCTAGATAACAAGGCGGAGATTGAGCAAGCAAGGGCTGCAGATCGATTTCAAGCAGGATGGGCGAACGGGTGAAACCATACTTTTGAGTCAATTGCGGATGCAGTGCCCCCAACCAGCCACACTTGACACCACCAATTCGGATTTCCGCGCTTTGTCCGGGGTGAAGCGCGGCAATATCGGTTCGAACCAACTCAAACGACTTTGGATGCAGCATGGCTTCAAGATCTGCGCGCAGGTCATAGAAATCGGCCGGGCGCGATTTCTCGCCCCATTGTTCGACGTGGACGCTGCCATAAGCCAGCGCGGCAAGACGAACGGGTTGCTGATCCGGGGCCGAAGTCAGAAAGGCTCGACCAACTTCAAAAATCTGCAAACGCTCCTGACCATGATTCAGGTTATGCCGCAGTGTCTGAATCAAACCGCCGACCAGCGACCCCCGCATGACTCCCATCTGGCTTGCAATCGGGTTCAGCAAAGGCAAAGCCGCTCCTTCACAACGGAAGTCTCGATCGACCTCTTCAGAGATAAAGCTATAGGTGATAACCTCCTGGTAACCCTTTGTTACCATGATGTTTTTTATACTTAACGCTGAGCGGTTCGATTCACTAACCGGCAATATCGCAAGCTTACCGCGCAAACTCACCGCAGGGACAGCTTCATACCCATGCACGCGGGCAACTTCCTCGACCAGATCGACTTCTCGCGTGATATCAAATCGATACATCGGTGG
This sequence comes from Tepidiphilus sp. J10, assembly GCA_945897865.1. Taxonomy (GTDB): domain Bacteria; phylum Pseudomonadota; class Gammaproteobacteria; order Burkholderiales; family Thiobacillaceae; genus PFJX01. The sequence goes on along the minus strand of CAMDHJ010000045.1, from coordinate 7,106 downwards.
CGTCACCCACATTGATTCGCCAGCTTCATCCACCTTCATGCCCAGACGTTTAAAGATGCCTAGCATGGCCGCATCAGACAGATCGAAACCAAGAACCCGGCGTGCCCGGGCTGGCCGAAACTCAACCGCTTCGAATGCTACCGCACCGGAACCGGTTTCCTGCACTGGCCCACACTCACCGCCACAAATTTCGATGATCAAGCGAGTGGCACATTCGATCGCGCGGCGTGGTAACGCTGAATCAACGCCCCGTTCGAATCGATGCGATGAATCAGTCGACAAACCGAAACGACGGGCGCGCCCGATGATCGCATCAGGGGTGAAATGCGCAGCCTCAAGAAAGATGTCTGTTGTGGATTCGCTAACCGCACTGGACTGCCCTCCCATGATACCAGCCAGCGCCAGCGGCTCATGCGCATCGGCGATCAGCAAAATATCGGCATCGGCGGCAGAAAACGTGACGCATTGTTCATTCAGCAAAGTCAGTTTCTCGTCCGCCCGCGCCATACGGACCTGGATCGCACCTTGCAAGCGCGCCAGATCAAAACCATGCATGGGCTGGCCCAGCTCAAGCAGTATGTAATTGGTGATGTCGACCACCGGATGAATCGCTCGCAACCCCGAGCGCTCCAGACGCCGCACCATCCATGCCGGGGTTTGTGCTTTCGGATCGATATTGCGAATGACCCGACCACAGTAGCTTGGGCAAGCTACCTCGGCGTAAATCGCGACCGGCTGCAGATCAGCCAGTTTAGCAGTGACCGGTGCGCAATCCACGTCAAGCACGGGCGCATCGGTCAGCGCTGCAACTTCGCGCGCGATTCCCGCCATAGAGAGACAGTCGCCTCTGTTTGGCGTCAATTTCAGCGTAAACAGCTGATCATCCAGGTCGAGCAACTCGCGCAAGCTCATGCCCACCGTTGCATCGACTGGCAGTTCCAGAATGCCATCGACTCCGGTTGGGTTGATCAAACCCAATTCCTTGGCTGAACACAGCATGCCAAATGAGGCCACTCCGCGAACCTTGGCTTGCTTGATACTGAATTCAGGCAGTTTGGCGCCGACACGGGCACATGCCGTGAGCAAGCCGGCGCGCGCATTCGGCGCGCCGCAAACAATGGACAACGGTTCGGCTTCACCGACATCAACCTGGCATACCTGCAGTCGATCTGCATCAGGATGCTTTTCGGCGCTGAGAATTTTTGCCACCACAACCTGCGTGAACTCGGCTGCTGCCGGTTCGATCGCCTCGACTTCCAGGCCGGCCATGGTCAACAGATGAGCCAGTTGTTGCGAATCTAGTGCGGGATTGACAAGGCTGCGTAGCCAGGATTCGGAGAATTGCATGGCGCCTGAATGAATAAATTAATGACGATCAGCCTGAGAATCAGGCAAATTGCTTGAGGAAACGGACATCGTTTTCGAAAAACAGTCGAAGGTCATCGACCCCATAACGCAGCATCGCCAGACGCTCGACGCCCATGCCGAAAGCAAAACCCTGATACCGCTCAGGATCGATGCCGACATGGCTGAACACATTCGGATGCACCATGCCGCAGCCACCGATTTCCAGCCAACGATTTTCCGATGCATCGCCCCAACTCATATCCATCTCGGCGGAAGGCTCGGTAAAGGGAAAGAACGACGGGCGAAAACGAACGGTCAGATCATCACGTTCAAAGAATCGCTGCAGGAAATCCTGCACCACAGCTTTCAGATCGGCAAAGCTGACCTGCTCATCCACCCACAAGCCTTCAACCTGATGAAACATCGGTGAATGCGTGGCGTCGGAATCGACGCGGAACACGCGCCCCGGGGCAATGATCCGCAGCGGCGGCTTCTGATCCTGCATATAGTGCACCTGGACCGGCGAAGTATGCGTACGCAACAGTGCCCCGCCATCCAGGTAAAACGTGTCGTGCATCGCACGTGCCGGATGGTTCTCGGGGATGTTCAGCGCGGTGAAATTGTAAAAATCAGTCTCAATTTCTGGCCCATCGGCAACGACAAAACCAATCGAAGCAAACAGCTCTTCGATCCGCGCCAATGTCCGGCTCACCGGATGCAAACCACCCATCGCGCCACCCCGGCCAGGTAACGTGATATCGAGCGACTCCGCCGCCAGTTGGTGATTTAACGCATCCGCCTGAATCGTATCACGGCGAGCCTTTAACAAGGCTTCGACCTGATCCTTGATCTGGTTGATCTGCGCCCCCACCACCTTGCGCTGGTCTGGCGGCAACGCCCCCAGCCCCTTCATCTGCTCAGTGATTGCACCGCTCTTGCCGATAAAGCGCGCCTTCACCTGATCCAGCACTGGCAAGCTGCCGGCAGCCGCGAACTCGCGCTCGGCATCCTTCAGAATTTCATCGAGATTCATGCTCTAACCCATTGGGCAGTTACAACAAAGCCACAAAGAAAAAGGGAGGCCTAGCCAGGCCTCCCCTCAGCTTGAACTAGAACGGGCTTACGCTCCCAAGCTGGCCTTGGCTTGATCAGCAATCTTGGCAAAAGCCGGCTGATCAAAAATTGCCATGTCGGACAGCACCTTGCGATCGAGATCGATCGATGCCTTCTTCAGACCACACATGAACTGACTGTAATTCATGTCGATACCCAGGCTGCGCACCGCTGCGTTGATACGCGCGATCCACAACTGACGGAATTGACGTTTTTTCTGGCGACGGTCACGGTAAGCATATTGGCCGGCTTTCATCACCGCTTCATTAGCGATCCGGAATACGTTCTTGCGACGACCACGGAAACCCTTGGCTGCGTTCAGGACTTTCTTGTGACTGGCACGAGCGGTTACACCACGTTTAACGCGAGGCATGTCTGATCTCCTTGATTAAGCGTAGGGCATCATGTCACGCACGTGACCGATGTCGGAAGGATTCACGTCGGACATACCGCGCAGGTGGCGCTTGCGCTTGGTGGTTTTCTTGGTGAGGATGTGGCGCATGTAAGCGGACGAGCGCTTGATGCTGCCGCTACCGCGAACGCGGAAACGCTTGGCGGCACCGCTCTTGGTCTTCATTTTGGGCATGGTTAGCTCCTGGTTTTTCTATGCGTCTGGCGGCCCCCAACGGGAACACTTGAACGGCCAAACAACACGTGTCTACAACATTGGGAAAATGCGGCCGAAACCACGATTTACCCCGCACAGCTACAACTTCAAAATCAACTCTTCTTCTTCGGGGCCAATACCATGATCATCTGGCGACCTTCCAGCTTGGGGAATTGCTCGACGATGCCATGTTCGGCTAAATCAGCCTCGACGCGGCGGAGCAACTGCATACCAAACTCCTGATGAGCCATTTCGCGGCCTCTGAAGCGCAGCGTGATCTTGGCTTTATCGCCCTCATCCAGAAACCGGATCAGATTTCGCAGTTTGACCTGATAGTCATTGTCATCAGTTGCCGGCCGGAATTTGACTTCTTTGATCTGAATCTGCTTCTGCTTCAGCTTGGCTTCGTGCTGCTTCTTGCTTTCCTGGTACTTGTATTTGCCGTAATCCATGATCCGACAAACCGGCGGTTGCGCTTGCGGCGCAATTTCCACCAGATCCAGCTCAGCCTCTTCAGCCTTCATCAACGCTTCACGCAAACTGACAATACCCAGTTGCTCGCTCTCCACACCCACCAGACGGATCGGCGAGACATCTATTTCGCCATTGATCCGGGGTTCCTTTTCCTGTGCTATCTCAAGCCCCTTGAAAAAACGAGGAGCCGATAAAGTGCATCGGCTCCTCAGATTGTTTAGTCACTCTCAATCAACTTCACGCAACTTCACCAGGAAAGCATCCAGGTCCATCTGACCAAGATCTTCGCCACCCCGTTTGCGGACCGCCACCAAGTTATCCTGGCGCTCCTTATCCCCGACGATGATCTGATAAGGGACTCGCTGCATTGAGTGCTCGCGGATTTTATAGGTGATCTTCTCGTTCCTCAAGTCGGAAACCGCGCGAATACCTTGTTTTTTAAGGTTTTGCGTAATTTGGGCTGCATATTCAGCCTGATTGTCGGTAATGCACATCACGACTACCTGAACCGGCGACAGCCATACCGGGAAGTTACCTGCGTAATGTTCAATCAGGATGCCAAGGAAACGCTCCAGCGAACCCAGAATCGCGCGGTGCAACATCACCGGCGGCTTGCGCGTATTGTCTTCATCGACGAACTCGGCGCCCAATCGCACCGGCAGATTGAAATCGAGCTGAATGGTGCCAACCTGCCACAAACGACCGAGCGAGTCTTTCAGCGTGAATTCAATTTTCGGGCCATAGAAAGCACCTTCACCGGGTTGCAGGTCGAATGCCAAACCGTTCTGATCAAGTGCGGCAGCCAGGCCGGCTTCCGCCTTGTCCCAGGATTCATCGGAACCCACCCGCTTTTCCGGGCGGGTCGACAGCTTCACCAGCACGTCGTTAAAACCAAAATCCGCATAGACCGCTTGCAGCATTTTGATAAAATCCGAAACCTCGGCCTGAATCTGGCCTTCGGCGCAAAAAATATGTGCATCATCCTGGGTGAACGCACGCACCCGCATCAGACCGTGCAAAGCGCCGGACGGTTCATTGCGGTGGCATGAGCCAAACTCGGCCAGACGCAATGGCAGGTCGCGATAGGAATGCAGACTATGGTTGAAGATCTGCACATGGCCGGGACAGTTCATCGGCTTCACCGCGTAATCGCGGTTTTCCGACGCGGTGGTGAACATGTTGTCGCGGTAGTTATCCCAGTGGCCAGATTTTTCCCATAGCGACTTGTCCATCACCGTCGGGGTTTTCACTTCCTGGTAGCCGTATTCGACGAACTTGCGCCGCATGTATTGCTCAACTTCCTGCCACAGCACCCAGCCGTGTGGATGCCAGAACACCATGCCGGGTGACTCCTCCTGCAGATGGAACAAATCAAGCTGCTTGCCCAGACGACGGTGATCGCGCTTTTCAGCTTCTTCCAGACGATGCAGGTATTCAGCCAGATCTTCCTTGCTGCGCCAGGCTGTGCCGTAGACGCGCTGCAACATCTCGTTCTTCGAATCGCCGCGCCAATAGGCACCGGCCAGCTTCATCAGCTTGAACGCCTTGATCTTGCCAGTGGACGGCACATGCGGACCACGACACAGATCGATGAAATCGCCTTCGCGGTAGAGTGAAATGGTTTGGCCAGCGGGAATCGAAGCGATGATTTCCGCCTTGTATTGTTCGCCAATCGATTTGAAGAATTCAACAGCCTTGTCACGTTCCCACTCCTCACGCGTGACTGGAATGTCTTTCTTGGCCAGTTCTCCCATGCGCTTTTCGATCGCTGCCAGATCGTCCAGCGTGAATGGCCGCTTGTATGAGAAGTCGTAATAGAAGCCCTCATCAATCACCGGCCCGATGGTCACTTGCGCATCCGGGAACAATTGCTTCACTGCAAAGGCCAACAAGTGCGCACAGGAATGGCGGATCAGATCGATACCGTCGGCATCCTTGTCGGTCACGATGGCGAGCGAAGCATCCTGTTCGATGCGGAAAGAAGTATCGACCAGTTGACCATCCACCTTGCCAGCCAGCGCCACACGCGCCAGACCGGCGCCAATGCTGGCAGCCACTTCAGCCACCGTCACCGGCGCCTCGAAAACACGTTCGGAACCATCAGGAAGTCGAATTACCGGCATACCAAATACCTTCGGAAATGAAAAAAGCCGGAACCTAGGTTCCGGCTTTTTTTTGTTGGTAGGCGCGATTGGACTCGAACCAACGACCCCCACCATGTCAAGGTGGTGCTCTAACCAGCTGAGCTACGCGCCTAAGGTCGGGGCGCATTCTAGCCACGTTCGCCTGCCGACACAATTGCAGAATCGGCTATTTGTAAAAATTGAGGGATAGTGAACCTGCAAGCGCGCTTTCGCTGCGCAGCCGCCTGCTCGACAGCTAAAATCACGCGAATTGTTCAATCAACTCGCAAAACGCCTCATGCCACGCAAGATTCTCGTCACTTCCGCACTACCCTATGCGAACGGCAGCATCCACCTGGGCCATCTGGTCGAATACATCCAGACCGACATCTGGGTGCGTTTCCAGAAAATGCGCGGCAACCCCTGCTTCTATTGTTGCGCCGACGACACCCATGGCACGCCGATCATGTTGCGGGCGGAGAAGGAAGGCATCACGCCGGAACAGTTGATCGACCGCACCTGGCATGAGCACAAACGCGACTTCGACGGCTTTCATATTGAATTCGACAACTACTATTCCACCAACACACCTGAAACCCGGCATTACGCCGACACGATCTATACCCGGTTGAAGTCAGCCGGACTGATCGAGATTCGCTCGATTGAACAGTTCTACGACCCGGTCAAGGAAATGTTTCTGCCGGACCGCTTCATCAAGGGCGAATGCCCAAAGTGCCACGCCAAGGACCAGTACGGCGACAACTGTGAAGCCTGCGGCGCGGCTTACCAGCCGACCGACCTGATCGAGCCCTATTCCGCAGTATCAGGCGCCAAGCCGGTACGCAAATCGTCTGACCATCATTTCTTCAAGCTGTCCGATCCGCGTTGTGCAGACTTCCTCAAACAATGGACTGCTGATCCGGCGCATGTGCAATCCGAAGCCGCCAACAAACTCGGCGAATGGCTGCAAGCCGGCCTGTCCGACTGGGACATTTCGCGCGATGCACCCTATTTCGGTTTCGAAATTCCCGACGATTTTGGCAACCCATCGGGCAAGTATTACTACGTCTGGCTGGATGCGCCGATCGGCTACATGGGCAGCTTCCAGAACCTGTGCGACAAGACCGGGCTCGATTTCAACGAGTATTGGAAACCGGATTCAGAAGCCGAGCTGTACCACTTCATCGGCAAAGACATCCTCTACTTCCATGCCTTGTTCTGGCCGGCTGAACTTGCACATGCCGGTTTCCGCACGCCCACCGGCGTGTTCTGCCACGGCTTCCTCACCGTCAATGGCCTGAAGATGTCGAAATCGCGCGGCACCTTCATCACCGCCGAAAGCTACCTCAACCACCTGAATCCGGAATGGCTGCGCTACTACTATGCCGCCAAGCTGAACGGCTCGATGGAAGACATTGATCTCAACCTGGAAGACTTCACCG
>CAMDHJ010000044.1 GCA_945897865.1 Tepidiphilus sp. J10 | reverse complement strand
CGGATCGATCTCGTTCATCGCACCGGACAGCGCGATCAGATCAGCCGGACTGCTGTATTTGGCGGCGCCTTCGTTGATGATTTCAACGCCCTTGGCCTTGTCACCCGCAGCGACCATCTTGGCCAAACGCGCAAAGTCGCCGGCGCGACCGCACTTGGTCTTGATCTTATCGACGATCTGGCCAAACAGCGCGGCATCGTTCAATTCGGCAACCACGGCGGCGAGGCCGTACAGCTCTTCGGTGACGGAGACTTCCTTCAGTGCGCCGGCCAATGCCTTGGCGGCGGCAGCGGAATCACCCAAAGCCAGCCACTGGCCCATGCCGACAGCGACCTTCTCGCTGCCGTCCATCGCAAAGTCAGCACCCTGGCCGAGCATTTCCTTGGCCTTGGCGGCGTCACCCATGGCCTGATAACCAATCGCCAGCGCAACGAAATCCTTGGTGAACATGGCGTCGCCGGCCACCTTGTCGAGTGCTGCTTTGGCCCCGGCATCACCGGTAAACGCGGCGCTGCTCAGCAGCTCCTTGGCATAACCCATATCAGCCGGCGCTTCAAAAGCGTCGCGGGCGATAGCGAACAGATTGGCGGCGCTGGTACTTGCCGCAGCTTTGGCGGCGAGGGTGTCGCGGGTGGCCATGAGACAACTCCTTGGAAAATTGGGAAAGACGTTGATGGCGCGCGAGTTTACCGACGCGCCTCCCCCTTGTCAGTGCGGCTTTGTTTATGGGCGCATGACCAGAACTTATGTAACCGGATTTTGCTGCCGGAATTCAACCGCAAGTTGAGTCAAGGGTTGATATCACCCGGTGATGCAACCAAAGAATCAATGCTTGCCATCGCCTTGCTGCAAGGATCGAATCACTTCTGACACCAGAGCTTCGATCTCGTCGCCACGCATCTCAGGGTAGGCTGTGTGCAACTGACTCATCGCACGATAAAGGCGGGTACCACTCAGCGCAGCGGAATCACTCAGCATGGGTTTCAGCAAATCCAGCGCCGAATCGAATCGGGTGCGTAGCAGTAAACGGCTTGGGAGTTCCGCCGGGATTCCACAGACTGGCGCTAAGCCATTGATATTTAACATTTTTCAGACTCCATCCATATTCATTATTTTTGCGGGTTATTGAATCTAGCCCGTTCTGGTTGCAAGTCTATTACAGCCCAGACAAATACTGGTAACAAACTACCAGCCAACGCATGACCCGTGATTCTCCCCTTATTCGCGCTGCATACGTCTGATTTTTCAGGAAGAACTTTTCCAAGCCCGCTGTCCTGAACCGCTGCGGGTTGCCTGCGCCTGAAATTTTCGGCTACCCGCCTCGGGGCACCGCAGTGGCAAAGAGGAGTCCTGCATCGGTTTAAGGTTTGATTAATCCTGGCTTAGCAAACTGTCACGCATCGAACTGAAAGAAAGAAATTCCGATGCATGCCCATGCTGTCAACCGCGCCATGTGTACTTTCGCCCCCGCCGCGTCGGCTTCTGAAAGCTACGCCTCGGTGAAACACCTGATATCGCTTGATTCGCCTCGCCGGGAAGAAGCACAAAACTTCATCTGTCGTGTTTTCTCCCGCCATTACGCCGCCCAGGTACGCAGCTTTGCGCCCGATCTGATGCTGCTGGAGCAGGCCGGCCGGATTACCGCCGCCGCCGGGTGGCGCAGTGCGGCACAGGGTCCGTTGTTTCTGGAAACCTATCTTGACGCACCGGTCGAGACGCATATCGCCCGCCTCGCCACGTCGTCCGTTGCGCGCGAGCGCATCGCAGAAGTCGGCAATCTGGCAGCCATCACCCCGGGAGGCGGCGTACGCATGATCCTGGCCCTGGCTGAGCATCTGAATCGTCTCGGTTATGAATGGGTTGTGTTCACCGCGACACAGGAATTGATCGGCATTTTCACCAAACTTGGCCTGCCGCCGCTCGCGCTCGGCATCGCAGATCCGGTTCGTCTGGGCGATTCAGCGCATGACTGGGGCAGTTACTACGATAGTCAGCCCGTAGTTGTCGCCGGACGCATCCGACAGGCACTGGAACGCATGCGCAATCAGGCGGAGAAGGTGTGTGTCTGAAACTCTGCTTGAACGAATATTTGCCGCGTGGCAGGTGTTGCCGGCGGGGCAAAGCGTGTTGTCCGATGCGGACAACTCATTTACCGCCGGCGCATTGAGACAGGAAGTTGAACATCTGGCGCAACGTTTGCAGCAACATCAAACCAGGGTGATGGCGCTATTGGCGGATAACGGTACAGCCTGGGTATGTGCCGATTTGGCGGCATTGCACGCCGGCATCGTGCAACTGCCGTTGCCCGGTTTTTTCAGTGATGACCAACTGCGGCATGCCTTGCATAACAGCGCCGCCGATGTCGTGCTGACTGATCAGACCGCGCGCATCACAGGGCTAAACCTGGGCTTTGCTGAAGTTGATCAATGGCATGGCCTGTCCCTACTGCAGCGCGTTATTGCATCGCCCACATCATCAACCCCTGCTTTGCTGCCACCTGGCACCGCGAAAATCTCCTACACCTCAGGCAGCAGCGGCCAGCCCAAGGGCGTCTGCCTGTCGGCGGCCGGCTTGCTGGATACCGCCGAAGCCGTCTGCGCGGCGCTGGCCGATGTGGCGATCACACGCCATCTTGCCGTGTTGCCGCTGGCGCTGTTGCTGGAAAACGTCGCCGGGGTTTATGCCCCATTGCTGCGTGGTGCCGAGGTGGTATTGCCGAAACTGGCCGACCTGGGCTGGCGCGGCATGGGAGGTTTCGATCCGCAGCAACTCATGCGTCAGATCGATGCCGTGCAACCCTGCAGCCTGATTCTGGTGCCCGAACTGCTCAAAGCGTGGACGCTGGCGTTGCGACTATCGAAGCAGCGCGCCCCCGCCAATCTTCAATTTGTCGCTGTCGGCGGCGCGCGTTGCGACCCCGGGCTGATTGATGCCGCCCGCGCGGTTGGCGTGCCGGTGTATGAAGGCTATGGCATGACCGAATGCGGTTCGGTGATCAGCCTGAACCGGCCTGGCGCCGACCGGCCCGGCAGCGTTGGTCAACCGTTGCAGCATGTGCAGGTTGATATCGATGCCGACCAGGAAATCCACATCAAGAGCCACGCCTTCCTGGGCTATCTGGGCATCACAACCGATCAGCCAGCAGGCAACAACACTGAATTTGCCGTGTTCGCCAGCGGCGATCTCGGCCACCGCGACGGCAACGGCTTTCTCCATCTGGCCGGTCGCCGCAGCAATCTGATCATCACCGCCTATGGTCGCAATATCGCGCCGGAATGGGTTGAGGCCGCGCTCCTGGCGCAACCGGAAATCGCGCAAGCCATCGTCACCGGCGAAGCCCGACCCTGGTTGGCGGCGCTGCTGGTTCCCCAGCGCTGGGCTGATGCTGACGCCAGTGCTGATCTCGCCGCAGCAGTCGCCCGCGCCAACGCGACGCTGCCGGACTACGCCCACATCGGCGACTGGTTGACCTGTGCGCCGTTCACCCCAGGCAATGGACTCGCCACCGGCAACGGTCGCCCGGTCCGCGCCGCCATCCTGCGTCAGCATGCCGACGCCCTCGCCTCCCTCTACACCAGCAAGGAATCCGCCCATGTCGTTTTATGAAAACCTGATCGCGGCCACCACCAACGAGCGCGCACAGTTGTTCGCCGCACCGGTCATCGCCGCTTGTCTGCAAGGCCAGGTTACATTGCCAACTTACCTCGCCTTTCTGCAAGAGGCGTTCCACCACGTCCGTCACACCACACCGCTGTTGATGGCGGTCGGCAGCCGACTGCCGGAACGGCTGGCGTGGCTGCGCAAACCGGTGGCGGAATATATCGAAGAAGAAATCGGGCATGAGGAATGGATCCTGAATGACATCTCCGCTGCCGGCGGCGACCTCGAAGCCGCACGCGCCAGCCAGCCGCAACAGGCTGCCGAAGTCATGGTGGCGTATGCCTACGACCTGACACAGCGGCGCAATCCGGCTGGTTTTTTCGGCATGGTGTTTGTACTCGAAGGCACCAGCGTCGCCCTCGCGCTGCAGGCTGCCGATCTGATCCAGGCCGCGCTTAAACTGCCCGATACGGCCTTTTCCTATCTGCGCTCGCACGGCACGCTGGATCAGGAACATACCCGGCATCTGGCCGAACTGGTGAACCAGATGACACCGGAAGATCAGGCCGACGTGCTGCACTGCGCACGCGTCATCTACAAACTCTACGCAGATATCTTTCGCGGCTTGCCGATGCCGCAATTGGAATCCACATGCAACTGAAATCCGCCCGCATTTTGCTCACCGGCGCTACCGGAGGTCTCGGCCAGGCGTTGGCGCACGAGCTCGCCGGACAAGGTGCGGCATTGCTGCTGGCCGGCCGCGATACGGCAAAACTGGAAGCCTGCGTCACCCGTCTGGGCGGCAACGTCAAAAGCGTGAGCGCCGATCTGACGCAGCCAGATGACATCGCCAGACTGCATGCCGCTGCCCGCGATTTCGGTGTCAATGTATTGATCAACAACGCCGGCATCAATGCTTTTGGCCTGTTCGAAAACGACGACTGGTTGACGGTCGAACGGGTCATTGCCACCAATCTGCTTGCGCCCATGCATTTGACCCATGCGTTGCTGCCCTGGCTGAAGGAACAGAACCAAGCCGCCATCGTCAACATCGGCTCCACTTTCGGCAGCTTGCCATTTCCCGGTTTCACCGCCTACTCCAGCGCCAAGGCCGGCCTGCGCGGATTTTCCCAGGCCCTGCGCAGGGAATTGGCGGATAGCCGGGTCGAAGTGGTGCATGTTGCGCCACGCGCCATCGCCACCGCATTGAATACCGACGCAGTAAATGCGCTGAACCGCGAATTGGGCAGTCAGGCAGACAGCCCGGAATCCGCCGCCCGCCAGATCGTTGCGGCCTTGCGCGCCGGCCGTGGCGAACACCATTTCGGCTTCCCCGAACGCCTGTTCGCCTGGCTCAACGGCTGTGCGCCGAGCCTTATCGACCAGGCGTTGAAAGCCAAGCTGGCCATTGTCAAACGGCATGTTTGAAGCCCCAATGTTTGAAGCCACACTCCCTCCAAACTGAAGCAAGGAAACCCCATGCAAAAACTCACCCACGCCCTCTTGTTCGCCGTCTTGCTCGCCAGCCTGAGCGGCAGCGTTTTCGCCAACCCGGCGGAAGAAGCAATCCGACCGATTCAGAATCAATGGGCGGAAATCAAATATCGCGTACCGGAAAAACAGCAGGCAGCACGCTATCACGCGCTGGCGGAGCAAGCCGGCCAACTGGCGGCGGCACAGCCAAACCATGCTGAAGCGCTGATCTGGCAAGGCATCGCGTTATCCAGCGAAGCTGGCGCCAAAGGGGGTCTCGGCGCGCTATCGATCGCCAAGGCCGCCAAAAAGCAACTTGAGGCCGCCATCCAACTGAATGGCGACGCGCTGAACGGCTCGGCGTATACCAGCCTGGGCACGCTGTATTACAAAGTCCCCGGCTGGCCGATCGGTTTTGGCGACAAGGCGAAGGCGGAGGAATTGCTGAAAAAAGCATTGGCAATCAATCCACAGGGGATTGATCCAAACTTCTTCTACGCCGACTATCTGGCTGGTCGCGAGCGCTATGCAGACGCCCTGCGTCACCTGGAAATCGCGCTCAAGGCAGCACCGCGTCCCGGCCGCGAAATCGCGGATTCAGGTCGGCGGCAGGAAATTCAGGCCTTGATCGCCAAGGTCAAGAAAGACATGGAGTAACAACGCGTGCGTGTATTGCTGGTAGAAGACGATCCGTTACTCGGCGACGGCGTTCGCGCCGGGCTGAAGTTGGCCGACTATGCGGTGGACTGGGTGCGTGACGGCGAAGCCGGACGCCTGGCCTTGCTCGATCAGACCTATGACGCGTGTGTGCTCGATCTCGGTCTGCCGCGCCGCGATGGTTTATCCCTGTTGAAGGATTTGCGCGGACGCGGCAATGCTACGCCGGTGCTGATTCTCACCGCCCGCGATACCAGCGCCGACAAGGTCTCCGGCCTTGATGCCGGGGCGGATGATTACCTGGTCAAGCCATTCGATCTGGCTGAATTGCAGGCGCGGCTGCGCGCTCTTATCCGGCGGGCCGGCGGCGCATCGACGCCAACGCTGAGCCACGCCGGTGTGGTGCTCGACCCAGCCGCCAAACGGGTCAGCCTGGATGGACAGACTGTCACCCTGTCGGCGCGGGAATTCGCCTTGCTGCACGATCTGCTCAGCCACAAGAACCGGATTCGCGCCCGCGGCGAACTGGAAGAAAGTCTTTACGCATGGGGCGAGGAAGTGGAAAGCAACACGGTCGAGGTATACATCCACCATCTGCGCAAGAAATTCGGCGCCGAATTCATCCGCACCGTGCGTGGACTCGGCTACCTGGTGGGAGAAGCTGGATGATTCGGCTGCGCTCGTTACGCGCGCGTTTATTGGTCACTGTTTCAATCGCTACTTTGCTGGTCTGGGGTGCAGCCGGCGTCGCGAGCTACGATCAGGCATTGCACGAAGCCGATGAACTGATGGACGGCCAACTGGCGCAATCCGCCAAATTATTGATGGCTCAGGTGCTGCATGAAACGAATGAACTTGAAGCCAAAGGCCTGTCAGCAGATCACCCGATCGAAATTACGGAAAACCTCAACTACGATGCCAGCCACCCATATGAGCAGCATCTGGAGTTTCGCGTCCTGAACCGGGCAGGTCTTACGCTACTGCGTTCAGCCCAGGCACCGGATCTGGGCGTCCCCAAGGAAAACAGCGAAATCGCGACTTATCGCGACATCGAGCATGCCGGCATGCCCTGGCGCCAACTCTCACTGCGCTCACCTGACGGCCGCTACATCGTGCAGATCGCCCATCCGATTCATGAACGCGAGCGTGTTGGACTGGAAGTCGCCAGTTGGGTCGCGCTTCCGATCCTTCTGGCCCTGCCGATCCTGGCCTTGCTGGTTTATTTTTCCGTGCGCGGTAGCCTGAAACCGCTGGAGGCACTGGCCACCGACGTGGCAGCGCGCTCACCGGACAACCTGGAAATCCTGTCCGAACCACAAACCTTGCGCGAGGCACAACCGTTGGTGGCGGCGTTGAACCGCTTGTTATCCCGTCTGGCGGCCACACTGGACAACGAACGCCGTTTCACGGCCGATGCCGCACACGAACTGCGCACCCCACTGGCAGCAGTGAAAGTGCAGGCCCAGGTCGCCCTCGCCAGCACCGACCCGACCGACCATCAACATGCTTTGCGGCAAGTACTGGTCGGCGCCGATCGCGCCACTCGACTGGTCGAACAACTACTGCGCCTGGCTCGGCTTGATCCGCTTGCCCGCCTGCCGCAAATGCATTCGCTTGACCTCGCCGCCAGCGCCGCCAGTGTCGTCACCGACATGCAGACTGAGGCCGCCACGAAACAACAAAAACTCAGCTTTACCTCACTTACAGCCCCGATTCCCATGCAAGGCGATGCCGACCTGCTTGCTGTGGCGCTGCGCAACCTGATCGAAAACGCGCTGCGCTATACGCCGGCCGGCGGTGTCATCGAAGTCCGCGCCGACCTGGTTGCCGATCTGGTTGACAACTTGGCCAATCAGCAGCCGGTATTGGTCGTGCGCGATAGCGGCCCCGGCGTCAACGCAGAAGAAGCGCCACGCCTGCTGGAACGTTTTTATCGCGGCCAGGCCGCCGCCCAAGCCGAAAACAGCCATGGCAGCGGCCTTGGGCTAGCCATCGTGCAGCGCATCGCGGAACTGCATGGCGCAAAGCTGGAGATCGAAAACCGCGCCAGCGGCGGTTTGGAAGTTCGCCTGCGTTGGGGTTGAGTCACCCCGGCGCAATTCGTAGGATGGGCCAAGCGAAGCGGGCCCATCACGCGAAACATCAAAACCGGCGCACGCTGACCTTGCCCTTGACCAGATGGGACAGTAACAGCCTGTAGGTGTCGCGGTCGAACGGGACTTGTGCGGCGTGCGATAGCAATTCATCTACTTCGATGTCACTTTTCGCCGTACCCAGATAGCGCCAGTTATCAACCAGATGAACATCTTCCAGATCGAGAAAGCCCTCGCGTTCCACAAGACCAACCGGTCCACCGTAAGGCCAGGCTTTAAGTTTGAGTTTCGCCAACCCGCTCATCATGCGGGCGCTGTGCAGACTGATCGGCTCCTTGCCGATGCATGCGCCTTTGCATTGGTGGAGCTGGTACACAAAGCAGGCGCGGCTGCCCGACATCGTTTGGCGGGCGGTCTTCTTCAGGCCGAGCACGATCGGGCAAAGTTGATAGGCTTCAGCAATCTTGCGCAGCGTGTTGTTGGCTTCGCGTTGTTTCGCAAACAGGCCATACAGGCTGCCGATCTCGAAATCGGCATCGCCGCCGCTGACCAGACGCGGCCGGAAATCACCCTCGCCGCATTGTTCAAAACGCCAGGCGCAAACAGATTCCCCCACGTGCATTCTCGAAGCTGACGCGCTGCACTGGATCCGCGAACGCGCCAGCGACGCAGAAGTCAGCTGCTACCGCCTGGTGCGTGAAGTCTGCGCGAGGTTCGACTGGCGTGATTAAGTCGAGCGGAATGATTGAATGCCCCTGTTCAAGGGATACACATTTCCGGCCATTTTTTTCATCATCTGCCCACCTTTTTACTCATAAAGCAGATCATGCAGACAAAACATTTCTTTGCGCTGGCCCCCATCGTGTTGGCTTTGGCGGGGTGTGACGGAGACGACGGGAGCAGCACTGCGGGGACCGGCTCCCCCGCTTCGGTGGTTGTGTCCGGTGTCGCAGCGGTTGGCGCACCGTTGGCCAACGCCACCATTTCCATGCGCTGCGCGACCAACAGCATTGCCGACGTCAACGCCGATACAAACGGGGTCTGGAGCAATACGGTCCCGGACAACAGTTTTCCCTGTGTCGCCCGAGCCAGCGATGGGACGACGACCCTGCATTCGATGCTGGATTCGGCCAGCGGCGGGACCGCCCGGTTGAACATCACTTCGCTGACTGAACTGATGCTCTCCCATTTGGCGGGTACGGGTCGTTCGTCAGCTGAGTTCTATAGCCAACTGGGCGGGACCGGAGCCGGTGCGCCGCCTTTCTCGGCGATTACCGCAAATACGATCCAGACAGCGCTGGCTGCCGTGAAACACTATTTCCCGGTGGATATCCAGGATGCAATCGGCACGGACAACCCGATCAACGTGAACTTCAACGCTGACAGCAGCGGCCACGATGCGGTGCTGGACAATATTCGCAACGCACTGGAACGGGCCGGGCTGAATCTTGGGCAAGCGGGCCAACGCGTCGCCCAGGGCGGGCAGGGAACGTTGCTGGATGATCTGTCCTATGTGGCCTTGACTCAAGTCAGCAAACAGGAAGGCGATACGCTGACGATCACCATCATGGGCAAGCCGATGACAGCCAACGCCAGTGCCACAGTTCATTTTGGAACAGCCTCGACAGCAACCGGAACGGTGAGCGCAAACGGAGAGACTGTGTCGGTAGTGATTCCCAGCGGTTTGTCTGGCACAGGTCTGCCAGTCGCGGTGATGGTCGATGGCGCTTATGGCAGCCTGTTGCTGACGGTGAGCGCGGTAGATGGTGGCAACAACGGGGGCAACAATGGAGGAAACAACGGCGGCGGCAACAATGGCGGTGGAACCAGCACTGCGCGTGTGACGCTGCTGACCAAGCCGGCCAATTCCTTGGCGGGTTCAATCTTCATGAACGCGGTCGCAGCGGATATTGCGGATCTCGATGGATTCAGCATCCAGGGCACAAGCACCTCCGACAACTCCGCTTGCACATTCAGCGTATCGGGCGATACCCTGAGCGCCAGCATCAATGGCAGAAACCTGAGCGCCAGGATCAATGGCGACAGCGTAGACACGATCACCAACAATCTAGGCAATGGCATGGCAGCCATTACTCTGCAAGCTTCAGATGGCACCTACCCCAACAGAACGGCAGTGGCGGTGACACTGGCGGGCAATTCACTGATCACTGCAGTGGGGCCCAATGAGTTGATTGGCGCTTCCAGCTGCAGGCTGTCTTCAAGTTACCTGCCGGCGCTGAGCGAAATTTCCGCAATTACCGACACCTCCTGGAATACCAACAAATCCCGCATCATCAATGCGGTGTCCTATACCGGCAAAGGCAATCAAACTGATGGCCCGAATGACGTGGATTGCAGCGTCACGATCTCGGAAACCAGCTTGACTCTGACCATGGGAACCGCAAGCCCGATCACGATTCCGCTCGCGGTCAATCTGAATGGCAGCTCCGGAGATGTGGATGTCCACGGCAACTGGTTGCCTTACTTCCTTGGGCCGTGGCAGGCGGTGAAGGCCAATTCGTTGATCTACAAAAACTACAGCGCGAACGACAGCGCAGCTGAAGCAGCCGGAACCGGCGTCAAATCCGAGGTGCACTACCTGTGGGCCAGCAACAACGGCGCCGAAATTACCGGTGTGGGCCAGGTTCTGGTTACCCGACAGATACGGCCCAACGGGGGATACGCCAAGGATCAGGTCTGCGTGATCAAGCAGGGTGCGAATGGCGTGAAATGGTGATAGCAACAGGGTCTGTATCGCAACAGTTTCAGTCCATTGAAAGAATGGCGAGGCGGACCCTGTTGGCGTTTCTGACCCAGTTGGCGTTATTAAGGCCTATCCATTTTCGCGCACTCGTAGTCTGGATGCAGCGCAGCGGAATTCGGGGCCGTTCTGCCCATCTCACCCTGCAGTGTGCAAATTAAGGCCATAACCCCCTGATTCGATTGCATTCCATTCGGGCTATTCTTGCTTTAACCTGGCCCCTGGCTTACGCCGGGGTGACGAATTATTCAGTGTCTCCTTAGCCTATGGAGTCCGGAATTCAGGGGCAAGATCAAGTAAGCACGATATTCGGAATTATTTCTTGCCATAGGTGCTGTCGTGGTCTTGGGAGATGGTCAGTAGGCGGATGAACTCAGCATCACGATAGGCTGTTGCGCGGCGTGCTTGTGTGATGCGCAATGAGTAAATAGCATCAATGTCCGCCTGAGGTTTGACGCTGATAATCTTCTCCCACTTCAATCCGTTGTCGCGATAGACCTGATCCCATGTCATCTGCCTAAGTTTATTAAGTGTATCCAGCGCTGCGTGGCGTTCTGGTTTTTGCAATGTCAGCAAATGCTCCTGAAATACAGGATTGTTAAGGTCAAGCCTGACCAAGACGTCAGTGCTCATTCAAGCCTTCCAATAGGGTGTCCACGTTTTTATCGGCTGGGGGATTGGCTTTCGCCCAAGAGAGTGCGCTTTGCAAATCTGCCGCAGCTTGGGGCTGGTGTAGCCAGCGTTCATTGTCTGGAATAACGCTAGCGGTGCGAATTAACCAGACACCTGGCTCGCGTTCCTCTACCAACACTTGCCTGCCTGCGTATTGTTTGCCCAGCGAAATTTGACCATTAGCGCCAATGACCTTGACGGTTGGCTGAATAGCAACTGCATCCATTGCAACCTCCAAAATAGTAATACACCACTGCACTATAGCACCAAGGTTTGAGCAGGTCTGTCATTGATCCAACGACTATTGATTCGGCCTGATTAATCTTATATGGTCAGCAAGTAGGGTGCGGCGTGCGCACCGGCCACTTGCCTATATCCATGCGTCTCCCCGGAGATGAATCCCCTGAGGTTATGGGCGGAACAATCATCAACGGACAATGTTTAGCCGCGACATGTAGTCACTCACCGCTTCCACATCCGCATCGCTGTAGTTCTTCAGCACTTTGACCATTTCCGGGCTGGCGTTGCGGCGGCCGTGGTCACGGCTTTCGCGGGTTTCGCGCTTGAGGTAGCTGAAGTGCTGGCCGGCGACCATGGGGTAGAACTTTTTCGCGTCGCCTTCGCCGGTTTTGCCGTGGCAACTGGCGCAGTCCTTGAGGTACAAAGCTTTGCCTCGCGGCAGGTTGTATCCGTTGCCTTTACCGTTTGTCGTCGGGAAGGGGAGTTGGTTGAGATAAGCGGCGATGTCGGCGATTTCTTCAGCGCTGACGATCCATTCGCCGGAAAACGGGTACATGCGCGGGTTGTCGCGGCGACCGGCGCGGATGTCCATCATCTGTTTGATGATGACGCTTGCGTGTTGGCCGGCGAGCTGCGGGTAGTCGGCCTCGGCGAGGCCGGCACCGTCGGGCTTGTGACAGCCTTTGCAGACCTTGTAGGCGGCTTCACCTTTGCCGGCATCGGCTTTGTGGGCCAGGGCGCGGTTCATGTCCTGGTCGGGTGAGTTCCAGGCATAGCCGTAAGTTTCGATGCCGGTGGCGTGCGGTTGCTTGAATTCGGCGTGCGCGGCCTGGCAGGTAAATATGATGCCGGCGATCAGGGCCAGGGCGGAAGAGAGCTGGGGGCGGTTCATGTTTCGGGTTCCTCGGGCTGGTTTGTTCATGCTAGGGCATGCTGGCCATGTATTCGGCGACGGCGCGGGTTTCTTCTTCGCTCATCCGTTCCGCAACGGCTTTCATGACGCGGGCGCCATTGGTGCGTTTGCCGGTGGCGTAAAGGCGGAATTGTTCGAGTGCGTATTCGCTATGCTGCCCGGCAACACGCGGGAATTTTCCGCTGCCACTGCCGTCTTCTTCATGGCAACTGTCGCAGGAGGGGACGTCGGTATTGCTGTTGCCTTGAAGGAAGAGGGTTTTGCCCACTGCAAGCAAACTCGGGTTGCTTACGACGCCAGGGGCGGGCTTTTGTTTGGCGTAATAGGCGGCAAGATGTGGCAAATCTTCGAGCGTCAGACTTTCCATGAATGGGGCCATGGTTTCGCTGACGCGTTTGCCGGTTTTGTAATCAGTCAGTTCGCGCAGCAGGTAAACCTTTTGTTGACCGGCCAGTTTCGGGAAGGTGGGAACAAGACTGTTGCCATCAACACCGTGGCAACCGGCGCACACTTCATTGGCAATGTGGATGGCTTTGGCGGCCGCGTCATCGGCCTGGACGATATTTGTGAACGTGATGCTGACCACAATGCTGATCATGGCAATCAGGGGGGTTGGGACGAGCGGGCGCATTGAAGCTCCTTCAACAGACATGGTCGATAAGCATACCTTTTGAGATTGGGATGGTTTTGATCCGGCGTTCAAATCCTTGACTTAGGGCAAATATTTTTTGGTTTAACATGGTGTTCGTCAGCCTCGGGCACAATGGCGGCAGGTTGATTGAGGGGAGATGACATGGAATTGATGTGGTGGCATTGGGTTGCGTTGGGGCTGGGTTTGATCGCCCTTGAAATGTTCATTGCGACATTTTTCATCATGTGGATGGGCCTCGGTGCGTTGATTACCGGCTTGCTCAGCTTCATGCTGCCGCTTTCGTTCACCGCTCAGATTCTGGTCTGGACTGTGGCTTCGGTGGTGATGGTGGTGGTCTGGATGAAGTATTTCAAATCACCGGATCGCACGCATGCCGGTCAGGCTAAGGAAGGTGTTTTGGGTATTACCGGTTTGATAACCCGGCCGGTCACCGAAACCAGCGAAGGTGAAATTCTGTTTCAACGTCCGGTCTTGGGCGCTGACCGTTGGCCGGTGGTGGCCGATGCGCCCATTGCAGCAGGCGAACGCGCGCGCATCGTCGATGTGCTCGGGCAAACACTTAAAGTCACACAACTCTAGGAGAGCATCATGGGCGGTGAAATTGTTTCTGTTTTTCTGATTCTTTTTCTGTTTGTCACCCTCTGGAAAGGGGTGCGTATCGTGCCGCAGGGCGAGGAATGGGTGGTCGAGCGGTTGGGCAAGTATTCGAAGACGCTGTTGCCCGGCCTGCATATTCTGGTGCCGTATATCGATAACGTGGCCTACAAGGTGGTGACCAAGGACATGATTCTGGATATTCCGCAGCAGGAGGTGATTACTCGCGATAACGCGGTGCTGATCACCAATGCGATCGCTTTCGTCAAGGTGACCGATACCCAGAGCGCGGTGTATGGCGTGACCAATTTCCAGATGGCGGTGATGAATCTGGTGCAAACCTCGTTGCGTTCAATTCTTGGCGATATGGATCTGGATCAGGCGTTGTCCAGCCGTGACCAGATCAAGGCGCGGTTGAAGACTTCCATCGCCGACGATGTGGCGGATTGGGGTTTAACCTTGAAATCGGTCGAGATTCAGGACATTTCGCCTTCCGGTACGATGCAGAAATCGATGGAATTGCAAGCTGCCGCCGAGCGGGAACGGAAGGCAACGGTGACTCGCGCCGAAGGTGACAAACAGGCCGCCATTCTGGAAGCGGAAGCGCGTCTGGAATCGGCCAAGCGCGATGCGGAAGTGCAGATTCGTCTGGCGACAGCCAGCGCCGAGGCGATTCGTCTGGTGACCGATGCGATTCCCGACAAAGAGCTGCCGGCACTCTATCTGTTGGGCGAAAAATACATCACTTCGATCAAGGAACTGGGGGCATCAAATGGGGCGAAGGTGGTGGTGCTGCCGGCCGATATCATGAAGGCGGTTGGCGGCTTGCTTGGCGGAAATCGCTGATTTTTCTTTGATTTTTCTTTGATTTTTCTTTGATTTTTCTTTTTCCCGGCCAAGTATTGCGGAGCATTCTGGAATCGCGCATGGCATGTAGGATGGGCCAAGCGTAGCGGGCCCATCACGCTTGGTGCATTGATGGGCCCGCTACGCTTGGCCCAAGCTACGATCTGGTTCTTTCGCTGTTTAATATTTCTGTGCCATTGCCAATGAGCCAAGCATCAGGAAGTATGAATCTGGGCGAATTGAAGAAATGAAATTGTGTCTGTGTGTCCTGAAACCTTCCCGGTCGCTTTTGCTTTGATGAGACTTCTGGTAGAAGTTAAAGTGAAGTCTAAAGATTGCAATTTAATTGCCGATATTTGTTACATTGAAGGTGTGGGAACAGGGCTGCGACAAGGGTGACAAAGTGAAAAAATTCCTCGTATTTCTAACGCTGATTGCATTTCTGGCAGGGCCGATTCTGCACGTCCCGGAAACACAGGCTGCGAGCGAATCGAAGACGCATTCGAGCAAGTCGAAAAACGCCAAAGCCAACAGCAAAGCCAAAAGCAAGGTGAAGGCCAAGGCAAAGACCAAGACAAAAGCAAAGCTCAAGGCAAAATCGAAATCCAAGAAAATAAGCACGAAATCCAGCAAGAAGCGCTCCAACACGAAGCGCTATGTCCAGGCTCCGCCGCCACCTTTACGGGCACTGAGTATGGTGACGCCAGAGACATTATTGGCTCAGGAACTGGATTTGCGCGCTTCCGCCGCTTTGGTTGTCGATCAAAAAAGTGGCGCCGCGTTGTATGCCAAGAATATCGATGTCCCCACTTCAATCGCGTCCATTACCAAGTTGATGACCGCCATGGTGACGCTTGATGCTGCTCTGTCGATGGATGAGGAGATCGAGGTCAATGATGATGATGTGGATCGCCTTAAAGGTACCGGATCGCGTTTGGCGTTGGGGGCTCGGTTGACGCGTGAAGAGTTGTTGCATCTGGCGTTGATTGCATCCGAAAACCGCGCAGCGTCAGCGTTGAGCAGAATTTATCCGGGCGGGCGGTTGGCATTTGTTAATGCGATGAACCGTAAGGCAAGGGAAATCGGCATGCATGACAGCCATTTCGTCGACTCTACCGGCCTCAATAGCGGAAACCGCGCGACGGCTGCCGATCTGGTGAAGATGGTCGATGCGGCTTACCGCTATCCCATGATTCGGGAAATTTCGTCCACCGGCAGCTACGATGTGACCTTGCCTGGAACCCAGGTGGTGAAGGTCCGCAAGAACGGCAAGATGCGCAAGGAATATCGGTCCGTGCAACGTCATGTGGCTTTTAACAATACGAACAGCCTGACTCGCAGTGAAGATTGGGATATCGGCGTTTCAAAAACCGGCTACATCAACGAAGCAGGTCATTGTTTGGTGATGCAAACCAGGATCGCGGATCATCGGGTGATCATCGTGCTGCTTGATTCGATTGGTAAATGGGGCCGCATTGGTGATGCGCAACGTATTCGCAAGTGGCTGGAACATGAGAGCCCGATTGCGGTCGGCAAGAATTTGGATACAGCGACTTGAACTGACATGTCGGCCTGACTCAAGATTTTCACCCCCCAAAAGCGGCTTCGGCCGCTTTTTTTATTGCCTGTTTCCTCGCCTGCATCCTTGCTGAGTAGACCCCTAAACCGGCCTGAACGCTTGTCCTGGAGCCAATTTAGGACATCCTGATATACGAAATAATTGATACCCATCAAGGAAGTGAGGTGTAGCAAATTCCTACTATCCGTCGCCTGATGCCAATCATGGGTTGTCCATGATTGCGGGAACCGTTGGAGGAGTTTATGCGAAACAAAATGTTGATGGCCCTGGTGACGATTGGGCTTGCCGCTTCATCCGCACATGCGGCCACGTCCACTGAGAACCTGGCCAGCACATGTAACGCCTGTCATGGCCTGAACGGCGTATCAGTCGGCCCCACGATGCCCAGCATTGGCGGCCTGCCAGAAGCCTACCTGAAGAACATCATGCTGCAATGGAAGAGCGGCGAACGTTACTCCGCCACCATGGGGCGCCACTTCAAAGGCTACAGCGACGCAGAAATCGCGGCCCTTGCCACGCATTTCTCGAAGCTGCCCTGGGTTCCTGTTGTGCAGAAGGTCGATGCCAAAATCATCGCCCAAGGCAAGGATGCCAGCGAGCGTTGTGAAACCTGCCACGGTGCTACCGGCAGCGAGCCAGATGACGACGAGACACCGAAAATCAATGGTCAATGGGCGCACTACATGCATATGGAGATGCTCAAGTACCGGACCGAATCGCTGAAGATGCCGCACAAGAAAATGCGCAACAACAGCAAGAAGCTGGACGAAGCCGATGTCGAAGCTGTCGCCAAGTACTTTGCCGCCCAGCCCAAGTAATCCAGGAGACGTAATATGAACCCGATCAATCGTCGCGCATTTATCAAGGCTGCCATCGCTGCAGCGCCTGCTTCTGCTTTTTTGACGCTACCTAGTACCGCTCATGCCGCTAAAAGTGCGCGCATCGTTGTCGTCGGTGGTGGCTTTGGTGGCGCCACTGCCGCCAAGTACCTGAAACTGATGGACTCGAACCTGGATGTCACCCTGGTCGAGCGCCAGAAGATGTACACCTCCTGCCCGCTGTCGAATGAAGTCATTTCCGGCCACGGCAAAATCGAAGATTTACAAGTCGGTTACGACGGCCTGAAAAAGCGCGGTATCAACGTCATTTTCGACGACGCCGTCAGCATCGACGCCGGCAAGAAAACCGTCAAGCTGAAGGGTGGTAAGACACTCAATTACGACGCATTGGTCCTGTCTCCCGGCGTCGATTTCAACTATGCGGGAGTCGAAGGCTACAGCGAAGAACTAGCCAACAGCACACACCCGCACGCATGGAAGGCCGGCCCGCAAACCCTGGCACTGAAGAAGCAACTGGAAGGCATGAAAGACGGCCAGACCTTTGTTCTGACCGTGCCGCCCGGCCCGTTCCGCTGCCCGCCCGGCCCCTACGAGCGTGCCTCGCAGGTTGCCAGCTATTTCAAGCACCACGGCATGAACAAATCGAAGGTGATCATCGCCGACGCCAACGACTCGTTCTCCAAGAAAGGCTTGTTCGAACAGGCCTGGAAGCGCCAATACCCCGGCATGATCGAATGGGTAGCGGGTGCGGCTGGCGGCAAGATCGTCAAGTTCGACGCCAAGACCAATACCGTTTCCAGCGACTTCAACGATTACAAGGGCGACGTGGTCAACATCATCCCGCCGCACCACGCCGGCGCCATTGCCAAAAATGCCGGCCTGACCAACGACAAGGGCTGGTGTCCGGTCGATATGCTGACCATGGAATCCAGCAAGCAGAAGGATATCTACGTGGTCGGCGATGCCTGCTTGCATGGTGATCTTCCTGTCTATGGTGCGCCGAAATCGGCTCACTCGGCTGCCACACAAGCCAAGGTCGCCTGCGGCGCAATTATCGCCAAACTGAATGGCGTGGCCGCGCCGGAACCTTTCTTTGTCAACACCTGCTACAGCATCACCGCGCCGGAATGGGGCTTCTCGGTGGTTCACATCTATCGGGTGAAGGACGGCAAGCTGGTTTACATCGCCGAAGCCGGCGGCATTTCACCAGTGAATATGGAAGATGAAGCGCAACTCGTGCTGCAACGGAAGCTGGAATCCGAGTACGCCATCGGCTGGCTGAAAAACATCATGGCAGATGCCTTCGCCTGATCTTTGTGAACAACCCTACCAAGCTGACTTTGAACTGAGGAGGCCTATGGCATACACAAGTTACACAACCGACGTTTAACCCAACGGTGGCGGGTGCGTGGATGTATTAGCGCATTTCTCCACCAATCAAGCCTGAACTTTGAGGAGACTGACGATGAAATTTGCACAATTAGTAAGCCGTCTGGCGATGGGGCTGGCAACAGCACTATTCGCTTTCGGCGTGCAGGCAGCCGTGGAGATACCCGGCCCGAAAATGCCGCCTGCTCCGGCCGAGAAAGCAGCACCGTTCAAGCCGGTGGAAGCCAAGAAGTGTTATTCCTGTCATGAAGATGTGGAAGATTTCCACACCAATGGTCGCCATGCCACAGTGAACTGCGTGCATTGTCACGACAATGCCGCCGAACACCAGAAATTGGCCAAGGGTAAGGACTGGGGCGTACGTCCCAACACCATCACCGACCATCGTGCTTGCGCTACTTGTCACGTCGAGCAATACAACACCTTCGTGCAGCCTAACCTGGAATCGCACGCCCGTGTCGAGAAGGCCACCACCAAGAGTCGTTCGCCGGTGTTCGACAAGCTGATGGAAGGCTACGGCTTTACCAAGGAACACGCCGAACCGCGTTCGCACGCATTCATGCTGGTGGACCAATGGGCGGTTGACCGGGCCTTCGGTGGCCGCATGCAGTTCAAGGACTGGACCTACATCAACAAGGCTGAGCTGGCTGTCAACAACGCCTGGAATGTGATCGTCGATCGCGAGCCCAGCACTTCTGACCAGAAGTCGTTTATGCGTCAGTCGGCCACCGCTGTAAATCCGGTTTGTATGAACTGCAAGACGCAGGATCACATCCTGGACTGGAAATACATGGGTGACAAAGACCCGCGCGCCAAGTGGGATCGCACCTCCAAACCAGTCGAGTTCGCGCGTGCGATGAAACACCCGCTGAACTGCTTCATGTGCCATGACCCGCACTCCGCCGGCCCGCGTGTGGTGCGCGATGCGCTGATCCAGGCTGTTGTGGATCGTAAGGAAGGCACCTATCCGATGGATCCGGTAAAGAGCAAGCAGACCACGATGACCAAGGTTACCTTCCAGCGTGACGGCAAGGATTTCCGCGCGATTGGTCTGCTCAACAAGTCTGACTCCAACCTGATGTGCGCCCAGTGCCACGTTGAATACAACTGCGGCCCCGGCTTCGATTGTTCCGATCCGGCCAAACCGAACTACATCACCATGGCTGATCCGCGTACCAACCTGTTCACCTGGGTGAATGTGTTTGGCTACAAAGACAAGATGGTTGGCCAAAACAAGTTCAAGGACTTCAAGCACGCTTCTACTGGCGCTTTGCTGCCCAAGATCCAGCACCCGGAAATGGAAACCTTCTGGGGTTCAAAGCACGAGCGCGCTGGCGTTGAATGTAAAGACTGCCACATGACGAAGAACAAGGCCGCCAACGGCAAGGTGACCACCAATCACCAGCAGATGTCGCCGCGTTATCGTCTGAAGGAGTCCTGCCTGACTTGTCACAAGGAATGGACCGAGAAGGATGCCAAGTACCATTTGGACGCGATTCAGAACTACTCTCGCGGCAAGATGGCGAAAGCGGAATTCTGGCTGGCCAATTTGATCGACTGGATCAACAAAGCCAAGGAAGCTGACGTTTCGGCTGAAGTCTTGGAGAAGGCCTACGACTACCAATATGACGGCAACCTGTACTGGGAATGGTGGACTGCCGAGAACTCCGACGGCTTCCACAATCCGGATGCCGCGCGTGAGTCGCTGACCCGTTCCATCGATGCCTCGCAAGCCGGCATCAAGATGTTGAAGGAAGAACTGGCCAAGATGAAAGCGGCGAAAGTCGCAGCCAAGTAAACCAGTCTGATATCTGATCAAGGGAGCGGAGTATTCCGCTCCCTTTTTTCATATCAACGACTGCTTTCCCGATTTCATTTGGGTTGGTTAGTTAGGTCTCTGGCGGCTAAAATCCGGCTACATTTTTTCGGGAGTTCGTAATGAATCATCTATTTAACAAAACAGCATTGCCCATTACTCTGGTTGTCGTAATGATCGTATGGGCATGGGTCAGCTTTCTCTCGGTGGCGGTCAGTTCGCTGTTTTGATCCGCTATTCCAGATTGTTCCCAATGAAAAAGCCCCGCATTGCGGGGCTTTTTCATTGGGAAGATTGGTTAATAACTCAAACCAACCTAAGCAGCCAGTTTGCCCTTCAGCTTTTGCAGTGCTTTCGCTTCAATCTGCCGCACCCTTTCGGCTGAAATACTGTAAATCGCTGCCAAGTCATGCAAAGTAGCCGGATTCTCTTCGTTCAACCAACGCGCTTCGATGATGTGGCGACTACGGTCATCCAGGCTGCTCAACGCATTGCCGAGCCCCTCGGTGGCCAGCTTCTCACGCTCCGCAATTTCAATGTGTTGCGTTGGTTCGGCATCCGGCGCGGCAAGATATGCGATCGGCGCGAAGGCGTCGTCATCGTCATCCGTGCTTGCATCCAGCGCCATATCCTGGCCATACATCCGCGTTTCCATTTCCCGCACGTCCGATTGCTGGACATTGAGCGAGGTGGCCATGGCTGAGACTTCATCGGCGGAAAGCGAATTGCTGCCGGTCTTCATGCTGCGCAAGTTGAAGAACAGTTTTCGTTGCGCTTTGGTCGTCGCTACTTTCACCAAGCGCCAGTTTTTCAGGACAAATTCGTGAATTTCGGCCTTGATCCAGTGCACCGCAAAAGAGACCAGCCTTACACCACGATCCGGGTCGTAGCGCTTTACCGCTTTCATCAGGCCGATATTGCCTTCCTGAATCAAATCGGCATGCGGTAAACCATAGCCAAGATAGCCACGCGCAATGGCGACTACCAGACGCAAATGCGACAAGATCAGTTGGCGCGCGGCTTCGAGATCCTCTTCATCACGCAATCGAACGGCAAGTTCATGTTCCTGCTCCGCGCTCAGTAGCGGAAAGCGGTTAACTGCCTGGATATAGTTCTCCAAGCTTCCCAGTACATTGGGAACGGGAAAGTTCAGGCTTGCAGCAGTCATCGGTAAACCTCCTTGAAGCAGTCAATTGAATATTAGCACTCGACCAATGAGAGTGCTAATCGGAGGAAGTTCCCAACAATTGTGAAATTGTGATCGCAAGGAATAAAGTCTGTCGGGTAGGAATAAAGTCTGTCGGATGAATCAGCGGTTCAGATGGGAATGGCGGCGCTGGGCTATGGATCAAGCTTCGTTACGTCATTGGTCTTCTCTGAGACGTTGGGAAGCACTGGGCGCTTTGTCAGCAATTTTGCGGGCAGGTTGCAGCACTTCTGGCTGCACGCCCTGAATCAAGTTCCCTTGGTTATCACGGTCCCAGAGAAATTGAAGTCTTGATTCAACAACAAGACCGCAATCGCATTGGCTATTTTCAAGCCGCCAGCACCTACCGGCTGCTGATCATCGATGAAATCGGCTACCTGCCGATGAGCCGGGAACAGGCCAACCTGTTCTTCCAGGTGATTGCCGCGCGCTACGAACGCGGCAGTCTGATCGTGACCAGCAATCTGCCATTCGGCCAGTGGGATGCGACCTTCGCGCAGGACGCCACATTGACGGCGGCTCTGCTGGATCGGCTGTTGCATCACGCCCATATCGTGCCGATCAGTGGCGAGAGCTACCGGTTGAAACACCAGCGCCGGGCCGGAATGGTGAAAACAACAGCGGAAAGAACCGGCGTAGCCTGAGCGCCGCGCGGAGTGTTCGACCCTACGTTCCGGCCTTCGGCCTTCACTCCGGGTCGAACACTCCGCGCATCACTTCAGGCAATGGGGGTGTGTCAGTTTTAAATCGGCAAATCAGCAGGAAAGTGTGTCAATTTTGAATCGGCATTGACATGGCTGACCTGTTCCTGGGTGGCGCGTTGAAAAGCGTTGCCATAGAGGCCGCTTGCAGTGGTCTCCACTTCAATTCGCCGCTCCACACCGCTCACCAGCACGGGTGTCGGGCGGCTGCTGTAATCCAGCGCTTCATCCACCGTTCTCATGCTGATGTCCTGCTCTCTGGCCGCCAGATGAAGCGCGGCGAGTGCTGGATGCTCGGCCACCTGGATTTCGTCCTGCGCAAACAGCGCGGTTCGCCAGGTTGCAAAGGCATCCCGGTCGGCAAAGTTAAGATGCCATTCCAGGGTGTCTGCCTTGCCGGGGGGCGCATAGGTGAAATGCCCAGGAATGGCCTTGATCCTGAATGCTGCTGCCGGCTGGCCGATGGTTGCCGGAAGCGGCAAGGTCGCCCAACGGGACAAGGTCATCTCGCCGGTGGGCGCCAGACCTTCGTCCTAAGCCCAATCAAACAACAGCGCCTTGTTCGGATGTGCGTGGTGTGGCCGATACGTTTCCAGCAATTCACGCGTATTCCAGGTACGCCTGAGTAGGGGGGCAAAGTCTTTCGCCTGACTGCTTTTTTTCATGGGGTCCCTTTGTTGATTTGCCTTCGTCATCGGACCGGGGGCGGCCGATGCGTGTTTTTGTACAACGTCTCGAGAATGCCGCGCATATCTGGCGGCAAGCGGTGCCAGGCTTCGGCAGCAATTTCAGGCGGGATGCCGAAGCGGGCCTCGGCAAATCCCCCGGCGATCGCAGCCAGCGTGTCACTGTCGCCACCGATTGAAATAGCGTTGCGAATCGCATCTTCAAAACCGGTGCCCTCGAACACGCAGATCAAGGCCTCCGGCACGCTGCCCTGGCAGGTCACATCGAACTTGTAGCCAGGCCGGATGCCATCGACAGTGCGTTCCAGGTCATAACCATACGCCTCCTGAATGACTGCCCGAATCTCTGCCAGTTCGACGCCTTCGTATGCCAGGAAGATAGCGTGGGCAGTCGCTGTAGCACCTTTGATGCCTTCGGGGTGGTCATGGGTAATTTCCGTAACCCGCCTGGCGGATGCGAGCGTCTCGTCCAGGGTTTTGCCCACCAGCGCCGTTGGCGACACACGCATGGCCGCGCCATTGCCGAAACTGCCGTAAGGCGCGGTCTCGTCGGAAAACAACCAGCGCTTGAAGTGTCCGCCCCAGCCCGATTCGGGATAACGCCTTCCCCAGTCCTTGAATGCGTGAACCGGGGAACGTTTGTTCAACAGCACATCTGCCACGGCGATGGTCAGCACGCTGTCGTCGGTTGGATGCGAGCGCGCATGGAAAAACGGTGAGAAATCCTTGGACTTGCGGTTGTCCCATTCGTAAACGGACCCAACCATGTCGCCGATCACAGCACCGAGCATGCTGGTTTCCTTATTTCATTTTGCAGGTGTGCATGGCAATACACTGGCGAGTCACTCCGGTAAGGATCGATGAGGATCAAGCGCCGGAGCTGGAAGTCCATGCCCATGTTTGATGGCTCAACAGTCATATCTCAGAGCTGCACATAGAAGACATTGGTTTCAGCTCGCTCATCCATTAGATTGTCGACGCCTCCTTCGCAGCCATTGCTGCAGTCAGCGCTTCGCGGATTTCCACCAGTTGCTGCTGCAGGCCTTGGTTCTGGCTGCCGACTTCGCCCACCTTTTCCCGATGACAGGCGTTTTCCGCCTGGAGTTTGTTCAGGGCTTCCCGAGCCGTGGCCAGTTCGGAAGTCAGTTCCTGCAGGCGCAGCAACTGCTCGTCGACGCCGGCCTTCTCGGCAGGGGCCTGGGAAAGGCATTTGACCAGCGCCTCCTTATCCGTTGGGCTTTCTGGCCATCGGTATTGTTGAGGCGCAGCAGATCATCGTTCAGACGTCGGGATTCCTGGCGGGCAAGCTCCAAATCATCTTCCAGCGGTTTGACCCGCTCTGCATGCACCTGCAGTTGCGCCCGATCCTGGCGCACGGCGTCGAGTTGCTGCTGGAGCTGGTCACGGGTTGTTTTCAGGCTTTCCGCTTCCCCCGTCGCACGCCCGGTTTCCCGGGTCTGCTGGTTCATCGTTTCCTGCAGGACCGCCAACTCCGCAGCGAGTTCGGTACGGCCTTGTTCCAGGGCGGCGGCCACCTTCTGGCGCATGAGCAACCAGGCCAGCAGGGCACCGAAAAGCAGGGAAGCGAGGATGGCAGTGAGGATTTCGATGTTCATAAGTTTCTCCATGGATACGGGAATCAGTGGTGCATGGGATGCTTGCGCTTGCTCGGGCGAATCTTGCGCAAGTCGTGGTCGCGGTACGTGGTCACCACAGCGCCGTCGTTTTCCAGCAGCACATGCACGCCCTCGGCGCGGGACAAGTCCAGGCCCAGGTCGGCATAGCGAACCACCTCTTTGCGACCGATGACGCGGAAAGTCAGGCCGCGGGCATGGACGGTGCGGCCGTACTCCAGGACCGCCTCGACGAAAGCCGGGGAAATGCCGCGCTGCTGCATGCGCACGGCGGCATGGGTGGCGATGCCGGAATGATGGACAACGAGAGGGAGGACAGCGTCGCTTTTCATACTGACCTCTTGGAATGGGGTGATCATGCTTATGCGAGACTCATGCCAGGCCGACGCAGACCCAATATTCTTCGTTAATTCAACTGCTTACACACAACACAGAGCCAAATAACGACACGCAACAATAAATATATTAATTTATGAATAATCATTGTTACCCAGAAAAAACTGCGGCCATTAGCCCGGATGGCGCTACGTGGCAGTCTGGGGGCTATGGGGTCAGCAATACGCAAATACCTGGCAAAGATCAGCCTTGGCGCCGGTCTTCACTGACAGTGACCCCATCCCGTCAGACCTTCATTGACGCCAAAGCTAGATGTTCATTATGCTGAACGCAGCACACTATTTTGAACCGCCATGCTCGCCCATCAATTCGGCAAGATGATTCGAGATCAGCGCCTCTCCCGGCAGATCAGGCAGGAAGATCTGGCTCGGCAAGCGGGGGTCTCGCGAACCACGCTCTCTCAGCTTGAGCAGGGCAAGGCCCTGCATGTGCAAACCGACGTGCTCGATCGCCTGCTGGACTCCTTGGAGCTCAAGCCAGCCATCGGCCTGGCATCCCAGGAGCGGGCAATCGCCAGGCTGGAACAGCAAGGCAAGCTGGCCTTGCAGCGGGAGCGCCACCTGCGCCTCATGCTGACGCTGGCCAGCGACCCCACTGCCGCAGAAGATAAAATTGCGCGGGCGCGGGAGATGCTGGCGCTGTGGCGCGGCAACCGCACCTGTAGCGCTTTCTACATCGAACGCTGGCAAGCATTGCTGGACCTGCCCTTGATGGATCAGGTCCGGGCCATGCAAACCCTGGGGGAATGGGAGGATGCCTTGTTGCAGAACTCGCCGTGGTCGTGGGCATGGACCTCGAAGCCCTAGCAGCCTGTCGGACTTGCCCCGTCGCAGACAGGCCGAATCCTGGCGCCGCCAGGGTTTGCACAATATTTAGGCATATTTACTCGCTTATTGCCTCGATTTCTCCTCGTTTGATGGGTTTTCCGTGTATTTCACGCATTTTGAACGGATTGATGGCGCAATACCGCCATGCGTTTCAGATTCCATGCCAGGCAAGCCAGCGTCCATTCGCCCGTCAC
>CAMDHJ010000043.1 GCA_945897865.1 Tepidiphilus sp. J10 | reverse complement strand
CAGGCTCAGTCCCTGCTTTCTCAAAACTTTGATTTCCACATACACCTCGTCACTGATCATCAAGGCTCCGAAAAAGCCCTGATCGTCCTCGTTCGGTGTATCAGTTTTCAATCGGCATGCTGTATCAAATTACATCCGGCAGTGACACTGGCCGACGTAGTGGAGTTCAAACAGCGCTTTTATCCGCGAGGTTGGGCACGCTATGACCAGGCGCAGCCGGGAACCTTCAACAGAGGAATCAAGGTTGAAGGGTACGTTGGCCGACAGACATCCTCGCTTGCGAAGCCTCGCTGACCGGGCAATACCTGTCCGGCCGGAAAGCCGTCGCACGGCGCGCTAAGGCCGCATGCTGAAACTGATCGGCGCCCACGGCAACAATCTGAAGAACATCACGCCGAACCTGCCGACCGGCATCTCCGTCTGCGTGACCGGCGTTTCCGGCTCCGGCAAATCAACGCTGATCAACGACACGCTGTACACCATCTCCGCCAACCAGTTGAACGGTGCGGCGCACGTACCGGCGCCGTTCGAGTCGATGCGGATTCCATGTGTGTGTTTGGTTATTGCGTGACGGGCATCGCCGGATTGAAGACGCACCCGCTATTCAGATTTATTCGGCCAGTTCCGGGCGGTATGAATGACGGCAAAAACTTCGATTGCGGTTTCCGTCACACGATAAGCCGCGTAATAGGGGAGGCGAGGAATGACAATCTCGCGAGTAGCCTCCAGATGACCCCGACGAGCCAATTCGGGTTTTCTCGCAGTTGTTCCACGGAACTTCAGATGACCTGGACGACCCGTTTGGCCGCTTCTCTGTTGTCCTTGGCGATGTAGTCGCCAATCTCGGTCAGATGCGCCAGCGCGGCGGGGGTGTAGCGCACCCGCATGGTTCAGTCGGCGTAACGCGCAAAGAAATCTTCCATTTCTTCATCCGGGACAAATTCGCCCCTGTCCGCAAGAGCCAAACCCTCACGTAGCCGGGCGATGGCCCAGCGTTCGTGGGTCAGATATGCGGCCAGCGCTTCATTCAGCATGTCCGCTTCGCGCCTCTGGGTTTCGATCGCCAAGTCGTGGAGACCCGCGAGAATCTCGGGGCGGATTTCCAGTGTGTCGGTTCGCATACCATGTTCCTCATAACGGATACGCGATGTTACCGCCAGAACATTGGCAGCTGTAACCCAGGTTACCTGACCAACAAGATGAATAGCCATGCAGACACAACCCCTGCAAAGCTTCCGCTTGGCAGGCTCTTTCCGCCTTGCCCACTCAACGCAAGCCATTGCGGTATGCAAAAGGATCCGCGAACTGTTCGTTGGCACCGTGCAGGCGCGCGAACGCGGCTACGAAGTCGGCCGCTGCTCGTTCAACGTCAAAGGCGGCATGATCAAGGTGGAAATGCACTTCCTGCCGGACAACCTCGACGTCATCAAGACTGCTGACTGGGTCATTGATTTAGGCCCGGAAGGCGACGAAGGCGGTGGCCGGACCATCGCCGAAAGCACGCCGGAGCAAGTGGCGAAGAACAAGGCGAGCCATACCGGGAAGCATTAGAAGCCGTTGTTGAAACGCGGGGGAGGTATCGACATTTATGACGATCACTCGCTGGAAGCCTCTCCCTTGAACCAAATGCACGTTGAATTCAATATCCCCGCGCCGCTCGGCGTGCAAGCCGGTCTGACCCCGGAAAACGCCTGCGAAAAGACTAGCCGCATACTGGCCCTTTTCCTTTATGAACACGGGCGCATTTCTCTCGGCAAGGCATGCGAACTAGGAGGCTTCAACCAATGGGAGTTCGCTGAAATGAATCGTGAACCCGCCATCCCGTTAACGATGCGCGAAGAAGACCTGAAGGAAGACATGGCCGCAGTTCTGTAAATACCGTGTCCCCATTGCAGCTATTCTTCCTGCTCTCCGTATACAAAACATTCTATTGATGGAATGTTTTTCGAGACTATATTCACGCCATGTCTTGGGAAGTCGAATACACCGAAGAGTTTGGCGGCTGGTGGGACAGTCTGACAGAAGACGAGCAGGAGCCCTGGCCGCCTGAATACTGGCGAGAAGCCGATTTCCGCATTCACCTGTCGGGTGAGGTGGAACACGCTGTAGGAAGCTCCGCTTGCGGAACCGATCCCTCAACGCTCGCGCCGCAAGCGGACGCTCCTACAACGCGGTCAACTGCCGGATTTTGGATCAACAATGATGAACGCCCACGCATGCTGGATGAGAAATTGGTCGGCGTGCCGTTCGGCTGCCTGTAGGAGGGGCGCCGCGCATAAACCGGCTGCGTTCGAATTCGAGTGCGACGAACCCAGTATTTGAAGCCGGCATGCACGGGGATAAAAATGCGGGCATTGAACAGCGCCGGGTTACCAACAAGAAAAATCAACAGGTAACATCCAGCCAACAACTTAGGGGAACGCCACATGCAAACTGACACCCTGAAGATTCGCCCGGACATTCGCGCCCGGTTACACGCTCCGGCCGAGAAAGCCCACCGGGCCGAAGCCGATATCTGATCAAGAAGCCAAAACGGAGCACCTTAACCTTCAGTCGAGTAGCATCTGGAGCCATTGCCATGACAGTTCGTTTGCACTTGTACACGATGACCATGAATGCGAATGGCAAGAAAAAGTTGATCCTTGATTCATCTGTTGAACACGTAGCGGGCTCACCCAATGGCTGAGCGTGATCGGAGAAGTTAATGCTTGCATACATGTGATGCCTCGAAGGCTGAGGAGCTATCAACAGAGGATTCAAGGATGATGCGCAGGGTCCGAACACTGATCATCCTGGTTCTGCTCCCAATATCGGCTGTGGTTGCGGCTGCCGATACGCTGACGCTGGGCGTTTTCGCTTATCGGCCGAAGGAAGTTCTGGAAGAGCGCTATCAGCCCCTTGCGGATTACCTCACTACACAGTTGCCGAACAACAAGGTCATCTTGCGCGTACTGACCCAGGCCGAGATGGAGCAGGCGGTTGCACGCAAGGAGCTGGACCTGGTTTTCACCAATCCCAGCCATTATGTTCTGTTGCGCAGTCGCAGCCGCTTTACCGGCGCACTGGTCACGCTGGTCAGCAAGGAAAGCGGACAGGCGGTCAACACGCTTGGTGGCGTCATCATTGCGCGTTCAGACGATGGCCGCTTTAACCTGCTGTCCGACGTGAAAGGCCACAAAATCGGTGTGCCTGGCCTGAAATTCCTCGGCGGCTACCAGACCCAGGCTTACGAACTGCTGCAGGCGGATATTCATCTGCCCGACGACTCGCCGCTGGAAATCCTGACCAATCACGATGCCGTTGTGATGGCGGTGCTGTCCGGAAAGGTCGATGTCGGTTTCATCCGCACCGGCGTCATCGAGGAGATGACCCGTGAAGGCAAACTCGATCCCACCCGCCTGCGCGTGCTGAATGAACAGTATCCGCCCGGTTTCCCCTATCGGGTCTCTACCCGGCTGTATCCAGAATGGGCGTTCATCGCCTCGCCCGACGTCAACAGCCATGTCATTCGCCGGGTGGCCAGCAGTCTGTTGGCGCTGGAGGAGGATCATCCCGTCGCCCTGGCAGCCGGCATCGGCGGATTCTCGCCGCCCGGCGATTACCTGCCGGTGGAGAATCTGGCCCGTTCTTTGCGCCTGCCACCATTCGATCAACTTCCGGAATTCACCCTGAGGCAGGTCTGGGAGCGCTGGCTCTGGCTCTGGATCACGCTGATTTCCTTGGTCGGAATGACGCTGTTGCTGGCGGTATTCCGCCTGACCAACCGTAATCGCGAACTGGTGCGGCTGGAACAGGAACGCACACAGGCAGGACAAGCGATACGCGAGAGCGAGCAGCATTTCCGCACCTTGGCCAACAGTGGATCGGCCCTGATCTGGCAATCCGAACTTGACCAAGGCTGCAGTTACTTCAATGAAACCTGGCTCGCCTTCACCGGTCGCACCCTGAAACAGTCCATCGGAAATGGCTGGATGGATAGCGTGCATGCGGACGACCTTCCCCTGTACCTGGAGACGTATCGTCAGGCCTTTGAACGGCGTGAGTCTTTCGGCATGGAATACCGCCTGCGGCATGCCGACGGCGGCTATCGCTGGATCTGGGTAGAAGGTAGCGTACGCTACGACAGCGCCGGCCAATTCATTGGCTACATCGGCTTTTGCTACGACATCACACAACGGAAACAAGC
This sequence comes from Tepidiphilus sp. J10, assembly GCA_945897865.1. Lineage (GTDB taxonomy): Bacteria > Pseudomonadota > Gammaproteobacteria > Burkholderiales > Thiobacillaceae > PFJX01. Next base: position 21,642 of record CAMDHJ010000043.1, on the reverse strand, counting down.
TGAGGAACGGATCCAGCTTGCCGCCAAGGTGTTCACCAGTGCCCGCGAAGGCATCATGATCACCGACCCCACCGGACATATCGTCGAAGTCAACCAGGCCTTCACCGACATCACCGGCTATCGCCTCGATGAAGTCGTCGGGCGCAAAGCCAGTATCCTTAAGTCGGGACGCCAGAGCGCCGAGTTTTATACCGAATTCTGGCGCTCACTCATCAAATGCGGCCACTGGTCCGGTGAAATCTGGAACCGTCGCCAGACTGGCGAGGTGTACGCCGAGTATCTGACCATCAGCGCAGTACGCGACAGCCGCGGCAAACTCCAGAACTACGCCGCCCTGTTTTCCGACATTACCCCGCAAAAACAACATCAACTGCAACTTGAGCGGATCGCCCATTTCGACGCGCTCACCGGACTGCCCAACCGGGTGTTGCTCGCCGACCGTCTGCACCAGGCCATGGCCCAGGCCAAACGGCACGGCCGAAAGCTTGCCGTCGCACTGATCGACCTGGACGGATTCAAGGCGATCAACGACCAAAACGGCCATACGGCCGGTGACGAACTGCTGATCGCGATTGCCAACCGGATGCGCGACTCCCTGCGCGAAGGCGACACCATCGCCCGATTGGGCGGCGATGAATTCGTCGCCGTCCTCGTCGATCTGGTAGATAGCCAGGCCAGCATGCCCATGATCCTGCGCCTGCTGACCGCAACTGCGGAACCGGTGAATGTCGACGATCGCGTCCTGCATGTGTCCGGCAGCATCGGCTTCACTTTCTATCCGCAAGCGGAAGAGATCGAAGCCGACCAGCTACTGCGCCAGGCCGACCAAGCCATGTACCAGGCCAAACTGGCGGGTAAAAACTGCTATCAGGTGTTCGATTCCGAAATGGACCGCCATGTGCGCAACCGCCATGAAAGTGTCGAAGCCATCCGGCGCGGCCTCGACCTCAACGAATTCGTGCTGTTCTATCAGCCCAAGGTCAACCTGCGCCAAGGTAGCGTGATCGGCGCCGAAGCCCTGATCCGCTGGCAGCACCCCGAGCGGGGCCTGCTCTCGCCGGCTGAATTCCTGCCGGTCATTGAAAAGCACCCCCTCGGCATCCAGTTGGGAGACTGGGTGCTCGATACTGCCCTGGCCCAGATCGAAACCTGGCGCGAGCAAGGGAACCCATTGCCGATCAGCGTCAACATCTCCGCCCTGCATCTGCAACAAGCGGACTTCATGTCGCGCTTGCAAGACCTGCTGGCCCGACACCCTGGTGTGCGCCCCGGATTCCTCGAACTGGAAGTGCTGGAAACCAGCGCACTGGAAGATATCCGCCACGTCTCGCACATCATCCAGACCTGCGCCAGTATCGGCGTCGGCTTCGCCCTCGACGATTTCGGCACTGGCTATTCCTCCCTGACCTATCTCAAACACCTGCCGGCGGATGTGCTCAAGATCGACCAGAGCTTCGTGCGTGACATGCTGCACGACCCGGAAGACCTCGCCATCCTGGAAGGCGTGCTGGGCCTGGCCTACGCCTTCCGCCGCAGCATCATCGCCGAAGGCGTCGAAACCGAAGCCCACGGCGAGATGCTGCTGCAACTCGGATGCGATCTCGCCCAGGGCTATGGCATTGCCCTCCCGATGGCCGCAACCGCCATCCCCCGCTGGATCGCGGACTGGCGGCCGCCATCAAGCTGGTCCGGCATCGCTCGACTCACCGGCAAGGGATTGCCCGTGCTCTATGCCGGCGTCGAGCACCGGGCCTGGATGCTGATCATGGACAACGTCCTGACCGGTAAAAGCGATACGCCGCCGCCTCTGGAGCCGAACCAATCGCTCTTCGGCCGGTGGCTGGAAAAAAACCGCGTCCAACAACCGGACCCATTGGCGTCGAGCTTCGCCACCCTCGACATGTTGCACCGCCATCTTCACGACCTCGCCAACGAACTGTATCGGCACCACGCAACGGGAATGCGCGAGGAAACCCGGTCGGGAATGATTGCACTCCACGCGCTGAGCGAACGTTTACTGGCCACGTTGAAAATCCTGCTCGACGAAAGCGAAAAGCTGGCGGATACCGCTCAATAAATGCGCTCACCCGCTGGACATGGCCCGCGCCGTGGACGGACTGAATAGACAGTGTCGTTCTACGCAACCAAAGGCCGCAACGAGTCGGCCAACAGTGATAGGCCTGAAATTCTGGCTGAGTGACCGCTTCTCGAATGCCGTTTCCACAGGCATCCTTCCGACGACGATCCACCACCATCCGCCGCCATGCTGACACTGCACCAAGCTCTCACCAATTTCACCGTTGACCAACTCAAGCACTTCAGCAAGTTGTTACCAGATGCCACCCTGGTCGGCCGCAAGGATGAGTTGGTTGCGGCGGTCATGCACCAGTATCAAGGCTTGGGTCTATCCAGTTTATGGCGACGGCTGGACACACTTGAGCAGGCGGCGGTGGCCGAGGCGCTTTACAGCATCGGCGGTTATTTCGATGCGCGTAAATTTCACGCCAAGTACGGCAGGAGTGCGGTATTCAGCGTCAAAGCGGAACGCCATGATCGGCCCACGTTGCTTTCCCTGTTCCTGTTTCACGAAGGGGGCGGTCGTTGCGTGCCGCTCGATCTGCGCGAGCCGCTCAAGGCCTTCGTCAGCGCACCCAAGCCTGCCAGCCTGAAGTCAGAAGAAGCGCTGCCGGAGGCGTCGGATGCTTCGCCGTTGCTGGTACGGGTGATGGAAAACGAGGCACTGGGCGACCTGTCCAGGGTTCTGCGCCTGATCGAACAAGGCAAGGTCAAAGTCAGCGACAAATCACGCTTGCCCGGCACGGCCACGACACTGTTACTGGCCGGCCAGCTAGCCAATGGCGATTTCTACGTCGAGCCGCCGAAGAAAAACACCTGGGATCAGGAGATCGGTGCGATCAAAGCGTTTGCCTGGCCGATGCTGCTGCAGGCTGGCGGGCTCGCGCAGCAAGAGGGCACAAAACTGGCGCTTTCTCGGGCTGGCCTCAAAGCGCTGAGCGCGCCACCCGCAGAAGTATTGCGCGGACTCTGGAACAAATGGCTGAAAAACACCCTGCTCGACGAGTTCAGCCGGGTGGATGTCATCAAGGGGCAAAAAGGCAAAGGCCGCGTCATGACGGCGATCGCGCCGCGTCGCGCGGCGATTGATGCAGCCTTGCGTCACTGCCCGGTGGGGGCCTGGGTCAAGGTCGATGAACTCGGCCGCTTCATGCGCGCGGAGGACATGGACTTCTCGGTTTGTCACGACCCCTGGCGGCTTTATATCAGCGACGCCCACTATGGCGCGCTGGGTTATCAGGGCTTTCATGACTGGGAAATTCTGCAACTGCGTTACTTGCTCACGCTGTTGTTCGAATATGCAGCGCCGCTCGGAATGATCGACGTTGCCTTTATCACCCCGGAGGGCGCGCGCAAGGATTTCCGCGACATGTGGGGGATCGACGATCTGCGTTTTCTGAGTCGATATGACGGACTGGTTTATTTTCGACTGACCGAACTCGGCGCTTATTGACTTGGCCTGCGCGACACCTACACGCCATGCCGACCGCCCAGCACGTTGCGGCTCTCCATCCTGCCCAGTCTGCACATCAAGGTGGTAGTCGGGCAACCCAGCCCGGAGGAATCATTGCTGCTGGAAACCTGGGCGACACGGGAAACGGATACCGCCTGGCGGCTCGACCGAACCCGCGCTGTCGCGGCGGTCGAGCAAGGCCATGACATCACGCTACTGCACAATTTCCTGATCGCCGCTGAAGACCAACCGCTGCCTGACAGCGTCGAGGCTTTCATCAAGGCGGTTGCGCAACAAGGCGGCGCGCTGAAATCCGTCGCCAGCGCTGTCCTGCTTGAATGTGCCAGCGCGGAGATCGCCCAGCAGATTGCAGAACACAAGGAAACCGCCAAACTCTGCCTGCCCGCCGGCCCGCGCCACCTGGCGGTGCGAACGGATCAAGCAGACAAATTCCGAACTGCCCTGCATATTCTGGGTTTTGGCTGGAAAATCTGATTGCAAAGAGTTACGAATACATCCCTACACATTTATTTAGCGGCATCCAACCTCAGCATGCATGCCCTTTCCAACCTGATGGGAGTCCATCGTCATGGCCACAACCAGCGTCGAACAACTGCTAAGCGATCTTGAACTCGCCAACCCGGAGCGGCATGCGCTGGTGCAGGCGATCCGACAGGCAATTCTGGCGGTGGCGCCAGATGCCGCCGAACGGGTCATGTACGGCGGCATCATGTTTTCCGCCCCGGCTCAGTGTTGCGGGGTGTTCGCCTATGCCGAGCATGTCTCCGTCGAATTCGGACGTGGCAAAGAACTGCTTGATCCGCATGGCGTGCTGGAAGGCCAGGGCAAGTTCCGGCGTCACATCAAGCTGCGCGATCCTGGCGACATCGCGACCAAACACCTGTCCGACTACGTTCGGCAGGCAATTGAGCTGGAACAGGTTGCATGAACCCCGCTCGCGTTCGGCGTGACCGGCTGGCGCGCCTGCAAGACCTGCCCAACATCGGTCAGGCAATGTTCCGCGATCTGAACCTGTTGGACATTCGAACCCCGGCCGACCTGATCGGACGGGATGCCTACGCGCTATACGAAGAACTCTGCATGCGCACCGGCATGCGCCAAGACCCCTGCGTGCTGGATGTATTCCTGTCCGTGACCCGTTTCATGGCTGGCGATCCGGCCCAGCCGTGGTGGGCGTACACCACCGAGCGCAAGCGGAGTATGGCCGAGCTGACAATGGCAAGCCCACTCCCACCACCTGTTGCAACATCCAGGACATCCACCTGACCACGCCATGCACGCCGATAACTTCAATCTCCAGCGCTATTTCGAGCGCATTGCATACACCGGTGCGGCACGCCCCGACCTCGAAAGCGTGACCGAAATCATGCGCCACCATCTGCGCGCTGTGCCATTCGAAAACCTCGACGTGCAAGCCGGCAAAGGCATCTCGCTGGTGTTGGAAGACATCGTCGACAAGATCGTGGCACGCCGGCGCGGCGGATATTGCTATGAGGTCAACGGCCTCTTCGCCATGGCACTAGGCGCGCTGGGCGTGCCTTACCGTTTCGTCGGTTGCCGGCCGATGACCTACCTGGCGCGTCGGCCGCGCACGCACATGGCGATACTGGCCAGCTTCAACGGCGAGGAATGGCTGTGCGATGTTGGCTTCGGCAGCTACGGCATACGCGCGCCGATGCGCTTGAACGAGACCGGCGAGGTGCGCCAGGACGACGATACCTTTCAACTGTTCAAATCGAACGAACACGAATTCCAGTTGCGCGCGCAAGTCGATGGTGATTGGGCAAACCAGTATTGCTTCGACCTGTCGCATCACGAGTGGATCGACTTCCTGCCCGCCAACTGGCTCAACTCGACACATCCGGACACGTTGTTCGTCAAGACGCTGATCGTCATGCGGCAAACGCCGGCAGGCCGCGTCATTTTGTTCGGCGACCGGCTGAAGACAGTGGTGCGCGGCGAAACCAACGTACAGACGGTGACGCCGGATCAACTTGCAAGCGTGTTGCGCGCTGAGTTTGATCTGGCGGTAGAGGTCTGAACCGGCCGCGGGTTATTGCTCTATCGCGGCAGCATTGCACTTGCCGGGTACTATCCGCCCTCGCCCACTCAACAGAAACCATTGCCGTATGCAAATAGATGATCAGGACAAGACCCAATATGCCATCGCGGCGGCGGTGCAGTTGCCGGGAGTCAACGACGCGGAATTCGAGGCGTCGCTGGCAGAACTGCGCGAACTGGCAAAAACGCTGGGACTCAAGGTCACCCGCACGTTCGTGCAAAAACGCACCGGCTTCGACAAGGCGGCCTATATGGGGGTCGGCAAACGTCAGGAAATCCGCCACTACGTCAACAACCTGACTGAGGAGGAATCCGGGCTGGGCGATATGGAAATCGAGGGCGATGGCGCAGTGTCGGATGTGCCGATCGACATGATCCTGGTCGATCACGAAATCACGCCATCGCAGGCGCGCAATCTGGAAAAGGAAGTCGGTTGCCAGGTGATGGATCGCACCATGGTCATCCTGGAAATCTTCCACCGCAACGCGCGTTCTCCCGCCGCCCGTGCGCAGGTAGAGATCGCCCGTCTGGGCTACCTGGCACCACGTCTGCGCGAGGCGGCAAAGCTGGCCGGGCCGCAGGGGCGGCAGCGCAGCGGCACTGGCGGTCGCGGCGCCGGTGAATCGCATACCGAGTTGGACAAACGCAAGAATCGAGATCGCATCTCCGATCTGCAAAAGGAAATCGTCGCGCTGGAACTGGAACGCAAGACGCAGCGCGCGCGACGGCTGGCGAACCAGAGTCTGGCCAGCGTGGCGCTGGTCGGCTACACCAACGCCGGCAAATCGACACTGATGCGGGCGCTGACCGGCAGCGAGGTGCTGGTTGCCGACAAACTGTTCGCGACGCTCGACACCACCGTGCGCAGCCTGCATCCGGAGAGCATTCCACGCGTGCTGGTCAGCGACACGGTCGGCTTCATCAAGAATCTGCCGCACGGCCTGGTCGCATCCTTCAAGTCGACGCTGGAAGAGGCGCTGGATGCAGCATTATTGCTGCACGTCATCGACGCCAGCGATGCCGGCTACCAACGTCAACTCGAAACCACCGACGCTGTCCTCGCCGAGATCAATGCGCAGGAAGTGCCGCGCATCCGCGTCTTCAACAAGATCGATCACGTCGGCGACGCGGCGGCGCAAGCCGAATGCGAAGCCATGCTGCGCAGCCACTACCCGGATTGCATCGTGATGAGCGCGCGCCGACCGCACGACATCGCAAAATTGCACCACGCCGTCGTGGCCTTCTTCCAGCGCGATCTGGTCGAGGCCGAACTGTTTCTGCCCTGGTCGGCACAGCAATTGCGCGGCGAAATTTTCGCGCGTTGTGAGGTACTGGCGGAACGCGCCGACGAAGACGGTGCGTTCTTCAGCGTGCGTGGCGAGCCGGCAACCCTGGAGAGTCTGCGGGCACAGTTCGGCTAGGTGCCTGCTGGATTGAATACCGCATTTCGAGAGAACTGCGGGTATGCGTGCGGCCAGATGAACTTGCAACGCAGCAATGACAGGCTCAGGCGCGATCACTCAGCGCCCCGGCCAATCGTATGCTTGAAGGTGTACTGATAACGCAGCATGAACATATCGTCACTTTGTGCTGCGATGTTTTCGTGGTGCCATTCAGCGCTGACGAAATGGCCTTTTGCCGGCCGCCAGTTGACCACTGCACCATGCGAGAGCAAGGCGCTGTCGGAATTCAGAATGCCGGCCTGATTCGCCACCAGCGTGGCATTGGCCCCCGCCACATCATGCGTGGCGACCGCCCGCTCGACGCGTAAACGGGCTTCCAGCCGGGGCGAGAAGGTCCAGCCAAAATCCAGCCAGCCACCATTGAGCTTGCCTTGGTAATCGGGTGTACCCAGCAGACTATCGAGACGGCCTTGATCCTGTTTTGCATGCCATTCACCAGCGATCCACCAGGGTTTGTCTCCCGGCGACCAACGCGCCGCGAGACCCAGCAGATCGACATCGCCTTCGAAGCAGACCCGGTTGGCATCGAGCGTGCCGCATGACGGCAGGCTATGGCTATGGCCGCCGCTGCCAAGAGTGGTCAACGCGCGACCGTCGGCGCGGGCATGGGCGTAACTGACCTCGACTTGCCAGGCGTCGCCCAGCCAGCCGGCCCGCAACGTGCCCACCTGTGGCTTATCCGATGGTGCGCCGGGAAAGCCTTCGTTGCGCCAGATACCCATGCCCAGACTGATACCGTCCGCCAGATCGAGATCGGCGCGCAGGCCGTCGGCCTGCCAGGTGTCGTTGATGGCCGCGCGCAGGGCGATCGGGGCTGCGCCAAAGGCCCAGGCATGGCTGTGTTCCTGGTTCAACAAACCCAGCGGCAACAGTTGGCGCCCCAATTTATAGGTCAGCGTGCGCTGCTGCATCGCCATATCACCGGCAATCCAGGCGCTTTCCAGTTCGAAATCCGCGCTCTCACCATGTTTCGCCACCTTCAGTTCACCGTTCAACCCCAGCGGCAACGGACTTGTCAGGCCGAATTCGAGATAGCTCAGCGCCTCGCCGCGCGCATCTTCGCGCGGACTACCGGCTTCCAGCACACCGGGCAGACGCGGCACCGGCCAGGCATCGGAAGCATGCAGAGACTGCACGCCTCCGCCAATGAACAACACGGTCCCGGCGGCATGTTCCATGTCATGCGCGGCTGCCGGATTGAACACCAGGCAGCAGCCCGCGAAGGCGCTGAAAAACGGACTAAGGATGGGGATTGGAGAAGCGCGCATTGGTCAGCAGACTGTCGTCGGTCAGGGTTTTCAGGAAGGTGATGATGTCGGCTTTTTCTTGCTCGTTCAGGTCGATCAAGGCGATCAGGTCACTTTTGAACGGGTTCAGCCGACCATCGCCGGCATGCGGGCCGGAGGTGATGTTGCGCCCGCCATCCGCATAGAAATCGAGCACTTCTTCAAGTGTGGCGATGCTGCCGTCATGCATGTACGGCGCGGTGACGCCGACGTTGAACAGACTGGGCGCGCGAAACAACCCCATGTCGCTGGCGACGCCGGTGAACTCGATCAGGCCGCGGTTGTTGGCCGGGAATGCGCCAGTGCCGCCGATGTTGTAAAGGCCGGTGTTATGAAACAGGTTTTCCGTCGGCCGGGCACCGAGGAAATTGACCTGATCGTTGAAGTTGAAACTGCCGTGGCAATGGAAACATTCGGCCTTCTCGGAATTGAACAACAATCGCCCGCGTTCCTCCGCAGCATTCAGGCTTGCCTCGCCACGTTGATAGCGTTCGAATTTCGAACCTCCGGTCAGCAAAGCACGCTGAAAGGCGGCGATAGCCTTGATGGCATTGCTGAAAGTGATTGGTGTGGTTGCATCCGGGAATGCTTCGCTGAAGCGCTGACGGTAGTCCGCATCGTTCTCGAAACGTTGCAGCACGATGGCCCGGTTGCTGTCATTGACCCCCATTTCGATCGGGTCGATGGCGAACAGCGGGGTTTCCATCTGTGCTTCCAGCGAAAAAAGTTGTGGATGTACCCAGGTAAGCGTGGCGTGATAGGCCGAATTGACGATGGACGGCGCGTTGCGAGACGTCTGTTGACCGGTGGCGCCGGTCGATACCGTCTTGCCGTCGGTGAAGGCCAGGATTTGCAGATGGCAGGAGGCGCAGGCAAAAGTGCCGTCGCCTGAAAGCTTCTTGTCATAGAACAAAAGACGGCCCAACTGGAACTTTGCCTCGGACATGGGGTTGTCGGCCGGCACGCTCGGCACCGGAAAATTGGGTGGCAGCGACCAGGTCCAGGCTGCGCTTGTCACGCCGACATCGGTAGTGCTGGTGCCGCCGCCGCCGCAAGCCGTGAGCAGCAAGGGCAGAGCCAGCTTGATCAGAATTGGGATGTGCTTCATTTCGAATTTTGTTGGGTGTTTTTGAATGGATCGCTGAATCGGGGATTGGTCAATAAACCCTCGTCTGTCAGGGTGTGCAGGAACGCAATCAGATCGCTCTTGTCGCGCGCATCCAGGCGAATGCGGTCGATGCGCGGGTCTTTCAGCGGCGACTTGCGACCATCTCCCATGAAGCTCCCGTGTTTGATCTCGCGGCCGTGGCCGGCGTAGAAATCGAGCACTGCGGGCAGGTCCGGTATCGAACCGTCGTGCATATAGGGCGCGGTGACGGCGATGTTGCGCAGCGTCGGCACACGGAATTTGCCCATGTTTTCCGGCTGCGGCATGACGCCGATCAGACCCGGGTTGTCATCCGGATAAGCGCCTTTGCCATCGACGTTGTAAAGACCCGTGTTATGGAACGACAGGGATACTTTCGTGGTGCCCACATGCACAGTCTGGTCGCTGAAATTGAAACCGCTGTGGCATTGCGAACATTGCGCCGGTTCACTGAAGAACAGCGCGCGTCCCCGTTCCTCGGCGGCGGACAGACGCAAGACGCCACGTTGCGCCCGGTCATAGCGGGAATCGCCGGACATCACCCCGCGCTCGAAAGTGGAAATGGCCTGCACGATGCGCTGAAAGTCGAACGGCTCGGCCACACCGGGGAAAGCGGCGGTGAACAAGCGTTGATAAACGGGGTCGTTTCGAAAACGTGCCAGCACGGCGTCCTTGTTTTCGTCGTTGATGCCCAGTTCAACTCCGATGTTGTCGACAAACATCGGCACCAGGGCTTGGAGTTCCAAGGTGTACTGCGACGGATTCGCCCAGGTCAGCGTCGGGTAATACGCCACATTGACAATGCTCATCGCACTTCTTGATGTCGCCTCACCAGTAGAACCGAGTGAGGTGGCGCGCCCATCGGTAAAGGCCAGATGCTGGAAGTGGCAGGACGCACACGCCTGTGTTCCGTTGCCGGAAAGGCGCTGGTCATAGAACAGATGGCGTCCCAACTGGAACTTGGCCTCGGACATCGGGTTGTCGGCGGGGACACGCGGCTCCGGGAAACCGGCCGGTAGTTTCCACTGCCAGGCGGGCTCCACCTGGCTCTCGGGCTCTCGCGAGCAACCCAGGAATGCAAACAGGCAAATGGCCGCCAGAACGGCGGCCACGGATGACATGCCGAACAAGGCTTATTGAACCTTGAATACGGTCTGAACGTCCGCCCCTGTCAAGGTACGGCCAGCGTTTGCGCCGGTCAGACCAAGGCCCAGCGCCTTGAAGATGGCCGGACATTCGGGATCGGTCACACCCGACATGCATCCGACAGCACCGCCACCTTCCCAGGTGACATCCGAAGCGGCAAACAACTGGGCCAGATCCAGTACAACCTTCTGAGTTGCGGGATTGAAGCTGTCGAACTTCATGCTCAGTCGATTGGCATTGGTGCAGGCAGTTTCCTTGCCAGTGGTCGGATCGCCCGCACAACCGGTGGAGCCGATGTGGACATTCCACTTCGTGGTCGTGCCGACCGCCTTGGCAATCGGCGTATCAGGACGGAATTCCAGCTTCATGAATTTGCGTCCACTTTGCCATTGCCAGTTCATCGCACTGTTCTGCAACGGCGCCGGAGTTTCCGTCACATTGGTCGGATCACTGTGGTTCATCTTGGTAAGCATGTCCGCTGAACGCACCGGCACGCCCATGGTCATGCTAATGCCGACATAGTTGCCCGGCTTGACCTTGCCGACGATGGCGGTGTTGTAAACCGAGTTACAGGCATTGCCGACGCCGGTTGCGTCATAGCCGAAGTTGAGCATGGCCAAGTTCTTCGCCTGATTGCTATTTGCCGTCAAATACACCGGCGTCGCATTGCCGGCGGCATCGATCAACATCACGTTGGCAATGTAGAAACGGGTATCCACCATCTTGCCGACCGTGCTTTGCGCCTGCACCGGACTCACCGACGCAAGTGTGGTGTGGTCATAAACGATATTTGAAAGGCTAATCGATTCCCCGCAACGAACAGGGGTCGTTCCGTTGACCAGATCGAAATTGATGCTGACATCCTGGGTCGCTTCCGCCGCCGTCGTCTTTTTGGCGGCCAGCAACGCGCGCAAGGTGTTCACGTCCTCCACGCCAACCGGCTTGCTTGGATCGGGTGAGGTGCCCTGGCTCATCAGCGCTTGTTTGGCCAGCAGCAGCAATTGACCTTGCAAGGTACGCTGATCGCCGTCCGCGATCTCGCTACCGATCTGATTCGAATTCAGCTTCAGAGAATTGACCAGCACCTTGGCAGCGTTGTGCGCTGTGGTGTTTGCGTCTTTGACTGCCGGGTCGGCATTGGTCTTTTCTTTGATGTAGTCCTTGTACAGATCAACGCTCAGACCGGTATCTGCCTTGACCTTGTCAGCTGCGGTGGCGGCGGTGAGTACCCTGTCCGCCTGCATTTCCCGATGCGCAAGGGTAGTCAGCGGGCTAATGAAACTGCCTTTGCCGGCTGGCGCGGTCAGCACATACGCCTGCCCTACGGTGACGCCGGCCGGATCATCCGAATCCCGCGCTGTGGCCGGTACTTCAACGACGATAGGGTAACGGGTTTCGTCACCGCCGGTGATACCGGAAATGGTGTAAGCGCCGTTCGCTCCTGACGTTCCAGAGGGTTCACCCGTGTCACACACAGTGTTGGAATTGATATCCAGGCACACTTTTGCGCCTTCGAGATAACCATCGGCCACCGTACCGGTCAGCGAAGACGTTGAGGATCCACCATCTCCACCGCCACCGCACGCGGCAAGCACGGACACACAAAGTGCACTAAGAACGAACAGGGGGGTACGATTCATCGGACTGGCCTCGCGGATTTGTTGGAGAGGCCGCGATCTTAATGAGGGTGACAAATCGAAACGATGCGACATGTTGTCGCAAGCAACCTCCACTAAGCATCAGGGTCGATACCTACACCCTGCCAAGTTGGCTTGCTGAAACAAAAAAAGGGGGCATTGCTCCCCCGAAATCCCAGCCTGCCTTGGAATTGGCTTCAATATTGGCTTCATTCCCGGCTAGCAAGGAGCATCGAAGACTTGCGCCGGCTCAAAGTGAGACCGATATGCCCTAGACAGATCGGTCTCAGCCCCCAGGGCTTGCGCTTGTAGGACTGCGGTTGAGCGGTCGCCGAGACGAACCGAGTTGTTGCTGTAATTCTCCGTCTCGACCCAGTAACAGATATCCAGGGTATTGGATGCAATGGTGCGAACCGACTTGCTGACGCTGCAGTCAGCCCGCCATTGTTTGCTCTCGCGTAGGTTCATGGCATCCATGGTAGGAGCCTAATCCAGCGTTTATCAACAATCCGTGTGACAAGGTGCTTTGGCTTTTATCCCCTGGGAACTCGCGCAAGTGCAGGGGCGTGAGCGGATATGTGCCTTGGAAGTGTCATACTTGGGCCAGACGATCGAGCGAGATCACGCTGTAGAACGGGCCAGCGAGAATTGGAATCGCCGCCGCGACAAAACCGAGCAGCGTGAACTTCAGGAAGGAACTGGGATAGTGAAATCGGACTTTCATGGTCCGCATTGTGAAATGCAACCATGAACCTTGAAACAGCTCCGCGGGTTACAGATCCTTGCGCGGATCCTTTGCGAGCAGGGCGCGGCGTTGCTGCACGCGCTGGGCGGCGTTTTCGTCAGTAAAGCGGATCGAGGATTTATCCAGGCGACCGGCATAGCGTTCGGCCTGCAGGGAGCCTTCCGGACGCTGCCAGCGATACGACCGGTTCTCGTGTGCGACGCCTTTCAGGCTCTTGATGGTTTCGGTCTTCAGCGCAGGCGGGCCGAATTTCTCGCTCAACGCGGCAATCACCGGTTGAAAGTGCGCTTCGGACAGATTCACCGCAATGCTGGTCAGGCTGCTCTGGTCATAGAAGTAAAACAACGAGTCGATCGGCGCGCCGGCGATGGTTTCCTTTTCGTGCGCGCGCAGACTGCAGATCTTGTCGGCGATCGGCGTGCTGACAATATGGCATTCATATTTCGGGTTGCTGGCGATCTGGGCCAGGCTGGAGCCGAGTTCCACACCCTTGAAGCTGAGTTTTTCCGCTGCCGGCGAAGGTATCGCAGTCAGCAACAAGGCTGCACCAAGCAACCGATTGATGATGTTCAAGTTCAATCCATTTCCTCTATCCAGGCCATTTGTATGGCTTCCAGAATTTTCTCGCCGGAGCGATTGGCGTCATCGGCAAAGTCGGGCAGCGCCATCACCCATCGATGCAGATCAGTGAAGCGGATGTTGCGCGGGTCGACATCGGGATGATGCTCGACCAAGGCGATAGCGATATCAAGGGTGTCGGTCCATTTCATGCTGTCAGTGTCCTTCCTTGACCATGTTAATCGTGTATTTTGGAATTTCGATGACAACATCCTGATTCCCCATCAACGCTTGGCAAGACAAGCGCGAGGTCGGCTCCAGACCCCAGGCCTTGTCGAGCAAGTCATCCTCGGTTTCGGTGGCTTCCGACAAGGAGTCGAAGCCTTCCCGCAACACGACGTGACAAGTGGTGCAAGCGCAGGACTTCTCGCAGGAATGCTCAATGTCGATGCCGTTGTCGAGCAGGATGTCGCAAATGGAAACGCCTTTCTGTGCATCGATGACCGCGCCATCCGGACACAATTCGACGTGGGGCAAGACAATCAATTGAGGCATGTGGCTTCCTGTTGGGCAGAGAGATTCTTTTGGCTGGGCAACGCGGCTAGGACGCCATCCCAGAATTCGACGCGTGCTTCAACGGCATGAATGGCGGCAGAGCGGGCTTATTCGATTTTCACCGGATCACCGCCACACAACGCCTCCAGCAAGCGCAGGGAAAGTGGCGCGTGGAAGTCTTCATCCAGGTGGATATGACGGTTCAGGTAGTAATGAAATACCGGCGCCTGGTTTTCAGTCACCGCCATCCGATTCAGGAAGGCGCGGAACATCGCCGGAATGATGTGCTCGCGGCCAAGCGCCAACGCGGCGGCAACCGTGTGCGGCTGGTCGGCATCGATATAGGCGAAGGTAGTGCGATTGAAGTTGGCGGAAGGGGCCGGCGCAAGGCCGCTGGCCAGCGCGGCGGCAATGCCGTCACAACCGGCGATCTCGACGAAGCGCGCCGGGATGTCCGCATCGGCGCCAATTTCGCGCATGGCGCCGAGATACAGCGCGAAGTGGCTGGAAAACTCACCCGGTGCGCCGGGGCCGGCTTCATCAGTCTCTTCTTCCAGCACCAGTTCGTTGATAAAACGCTGCACGGTAGCGTCGGTGCCCGGCGTCCACGGCCAGCGCGCCGGGGCGACGGTATGTTGCAGGTATTTGATCAACGACATGAAATCCCACACCGAATGAACGTGGTGCTGCATGAACACGCGCAGATCGTCGACGGTCTCGACGGCGGCATAAATCGGATGTTTATCCAGACGCTCCTGTAATGCAGCAATAAATTCAGGTTCAAACAAGCTCATTTCAGAACTCCAGTTCATCCAGTTTGTGGCCGGTCAGCGCTTTCTTCACGCTCTGGTCCATGCGGCGTGCGGCGAATTCAACCGTACCTTTGTTCAAGGCTTCGGTGCTGCGCTTGACGGTCGAAAGGTCAGCACCTTGCAAAGCCAGTTTGAGGTCTTCCAGCCGATTTTCAATGGCCTGCAATTCTTCTGCGGACAACAACAGCGCGCCGTTCTCGGCCAATGCCGCCTCCGTGGCTTCAACCAGACGCTGGCCATCGACACGCGCTTCCGCCAGATTGCGCGCGGTCATGTCGTCCTGCGCATGCGCATAGGAGTCACGCAGCATGCCGGCGACTTCATCGTCGGTCAGGCCATAAGAAGGCTTCACCGCGATATGCGATTCGATGCCGGTACCGGTTTCACGCGCGGTGACCGACAGCAGACCATCGGCATCGACCTGAAAGGTGACCCGGATGCGCGCCGCGCCAGCCACCATCGGTGGAATGCCGCGCAGTTCAAACCGCGCCAGGCTGCGGCAATCGGTCACCAGTTCACGCTCGCCCTGCACGACGTGAATGCTCATCGCTGTCTGGCCATCCTTGAAGGTGGTGAACTCCTGCGCCCGCGCGGTGGGGATGGTGGCGTTGCGCGGAATGATCTTCTCGGTCAGGCCGCCCATGGTTTCCAGACCGAGTGACAACGGCACCACGTCGAGCAGCAACCAGTCATCGCCTGCCTTATTACCGGCCAGCACATTGGCCTGCACCGCCGCGCCGAGGGCGACCACCTTGTCTGGATCGAGATTGGTCAACGGCATCTGGCCAAAAAACTCGCCAATCGCGGCCTGGATGCGCGGCATGCGGGTGGAACCGCCGACCATCACAACACCTTTGACGTCGCTGGCCTGCAAGCCCGCATCGCGCAGCGCCTTGCGCGTCGGCGCCAGGGTTTTCCTGACCAGGCTATCGGTCATTTCATTGAACGACTGTTCCGTCAGCGTCAGGTCGATCACCTCGCCGCTGGTCAACACCGCGGTGATCTGTGTCTGAGGATGCTCGGAAAGCATCTCCTTGGCATCGCGAGCGCGCGCCATAAGCAGGGTTTTATCGTGATCGCTGAGGGTATGCAGACAGGCTTGTTCCAGCATCCAGCAATACACTCGGCGATCGAAATCGTCGCCGCCCAGCGCCGAGTCGCCATTGGTGGCGAGCACTTCGAACACGCCCTTGGTCAGCTTCAGGATGGAAATATCGAACGTGCCGCCGCCCAGGTCGTACACCGCATAAATCCCTTCAGCGGCGTTATCGAGGCCGTAGGCAATGGCGGCTGCGGTGGGTTCATTGAGCAGGCGCAGCACATTCAAGCCGGCGACTTTCGCCGCATCCTTGGTGGCTTGGCGCTGCGCGTCGTCAAAATAGGCCGGCACGGTAATCACCGCGCCGACCAGTTCACCGCCCAGCGAAGCTTCAGCGCGTGCTTTCAACACCTTGAGGATTTCGGCGGAGACTTCGACCGGGCTTTTGACACCAGCCACCGTCTTCAACTGCAACATGCCGGGCGCATCGATGAACTGATACGGCAGCGTTGAAATATCTGGGATGTCCTTGATGCCGCGCCCCATGAATCGCTTCACCGAGGTAATGGTGTTGTGCGGATCCTGTGCCGCCAGGGCCTGCGCGTCATAGCCGACCGAAGTCGAGCCATCGCCAAGAAAGCGCACTACGGAAGGCAGCAGGCCGTGGCCTCTTGCATCGTTAAGCACCACCGATACGCCATTGCGCACAGTGGCGACCAGGGAGTTGGTGGTGCCCAGATCAATGCCGACGGCGAGTCGATGTTGGTGTGGCGCGGTGGACAGTCCGGGCTCGGAGATTTGAAGTAAGGCCATTGATTGAGCGGTAAGCGGTGGTATTGCGAAATTATTGCAACTGAACAGCAGTGAAAAACCAGGACTTATTCGATGTCCTCGTAAGCGGCGTCAATCTCTTCCAGCAATTTGTCCATGAATCGAACTTTGCGCAGCACGTTGCCCGCCGCGACGAAATCCCCTTGTTCATCCAGCAGGCCGGCAAGTTGGCTGTGCAGTCCCTGGGCATGCAATTTCAGTTCTTTTTCCAAACCTTCCAATGCCGAGATGTCGCGCATTTCAACGGCATCCATCAACGCCTCGCGCCATTCCATCTGTTGCATCAGAAAGTCCGCCGGCATCGAAGTGTTCTTTGCATCCATCGCATCGACGCCATGCAATTGCAGCAGATAGCGGGCGCGCTCAAAAGGTTTACGCAGCGTCTGGTAGGCCTCGTTGACGCGCGTGCTCCACTGCATCGAAAGCCGCTGTTCGGCATCGCCGGCATCGGCGAACTTGTCCGGATGAATCTCGGACTGAATTCCGCGATAGGCTTGATCAAGCTGGTCCGCGTCGATGGCAAAGGTCATCGGCAGCGCAAACAGTTCGAAGTGGTTTTTTGAGAAGTCGAGGGGCATTTGAAGCGTGATGGGGAATGGGTGATGAGTGATGGGGAATGGGTGATGAGTGATGGGGAATGGCAAAAACAAGCCGGCTACGCACCCCCATCACTCTTCTCCCATCTCCCATCACCCATCACCCATCACCCTTGGCGATCAAACGTTGAAAGATTCGCCGCAGCCGCACTCCGACTTCACGTTCGGATTATTGAACTTGAAACCTTCGTTCAAGCCTTCGCGAACAAAATCGAGTTCGGTGCCCTCGAGATAGCTCAGGCTCTTTGGATCAATGAATACCGTCACGCCATGACATTCAAAGGTCAGATCTTCCGGATCGGCGACATCAGCAAACTCCAGCTTGTAAGCCATGCCGGAACAGCCAGAGGTGCGCACACCCAGCTTGAGGCCAACACCGCTACCACGCTTGGCGAGGAAGTTCTTGATGTGGTTGGCAGCACGCTCGGAAAGTGTCACTCCAGTAGCAACTGTGGTCATCTTGATCTCCTCGTTGCTCAAGCCGTAACGGGCGGGTTGCAGGCGGTGTATTCGCTGCTGCCGGCAGTGTTGCCATGTTTCTGCTTGTAATCGGCGACCGCCGCCTTGATCGCGTCTTCAGCCAGGATCGAACAGTGAATCTTCACCGGCGGCAGCGCCAGTTCTTCTGCGATCTGGGTGTTCTTCAGATTCATCGCCTCATCCAGCGTCTTGCCTTTGACCCATTCTGTGACCAGGGACGATGACGCAATCGCGGAACCGCAGCCGTAGGTCTTGAACTTGGCGTCTTCAATGATGCCCTGTTCGTTGACCCGAATTTGCAGCTTCATCACGTCGCCGCAGGCCGGCGCGCCGACCATGCCGGTACCTACCCCTAAGTCATCCTTGCCGAATGCGCCAACGTTGCGCGGGTTTTCGTAGTGATCCAGAACCTGTTCGCTGTATGCCATTTTCCTGCTCCTTGTCTTAGATCAGTGTGCAGCCCACTGCACCGTATTCAAATCGATACCGTCCTTGAACATTTCCCAAAGCGGTGACATTTCGCGCAGCTTGCCGATCTTTTCGTGCAGCAGCTTGATCGTGTAGTCGATCTCTTCCTCGGTGGTGAATCGGCCGATGGTGAAGCGGATCGAGCTATGCGCCAGTTCGTCGTTGCGACCCAGCGCTTTCAGCACATAAGACGGCTCCAGGCTGGCCGAGGTACAGGCCGATCCGGAGGAAACTGCCAGATCCTTGATTGCCATGATCAGGCTCTCGCCTTCAACAAAATTGAAGCTGACGTTCAGGTTACCGGCAATGCGACGTTCAAAATCACCGTTCAGATGCACTTCTTCCATGTCCAGGAAGCCGCGATAGAGCTTGTCGCGCAGGCTGCGGATACGCTCGGTTTCAGCGCCCATTTCCTGCTTGGCAATACGGAAGGCTTCGCCCATGCCGACGATCTGGTGCGTTGCCAACGTACCCGAACGCATGCCGCGCTCATGGCCGCCACCATGCATCTGGGCTTCCAGCCGCACACGCGGTTTACGCCGCACATACAACGCGCCAATGCCTTTCGGACCGTAAGTTTTGTGCGCAGAGAACGACATCAGATCGACCTTGAGTTTGACCAGATCGATTTCCACCTTGCCGGTGGCCTGCGCCGCATCGACGTGCAACAGAATGCCCTTCGAACGACACAGTTCGCCAATGGCGGGAATGTCTTGGATGACGCCGATTTCGTTGTTCACATACATCACCGAAACCAGAATCGTGTCCGGGCGAATCGCCGCCTTTAACTCTTCCATATCGATCAGACCATTTGGCTGCACGCCAAGATAGGTCACTTCGTAGCCTTCACGCTCCAGTTCTCGACAGGTATCCAGCACCGCCTTGTGCTCGGTTTTCACCGTGATCAGGTGCTTGCCCTTGCCATGATAGAAATGCGCCGCGCCCTTGATGGCGAGGTTGTTGGATTCGGTCGCGCCCGAAGTCCAGACGATTTCCTTCGGATCGGCATTAACCAGCGCCGCGACATGCGCCCGCGCCTCTTCCACCGCTTTGTCGGAGTCCCAGCCAAACACGTGCGAACGCGAAGCCGGGTTGCCGAACATTTCGGTCAGGTAGGGAATCATCTTCGCGGCAACGCGAGGATCTACCGGCGTGGTCGCCGAGTAATCGAGGTAAATGGGGGTCTTGACCATCTTTGTATGCTCCATCAACCGTTAACGACTGTTTTGTGTGCCTGACCAGACTTGTGCATCAAGCCGGGCGTGATATCCGCCGACCCCACGACACGCCGAGTGTCGTGTTTGTGGCCTTGTGCCTGACCATGCGCAACCTCTTCGGCCTGCTTGGCAAGTTGGGTGGTCACCAGCTCGTCCAGATTGACTGAATCCAGGTAATCGTAGATGCGCGAATTCAGGCTCATCCACAAATCATGGGTCATGCATTCACGATCGTCGTGGCAATTGCCGAGACCGCCGCATTGAGTGGCATCGATCGGTTCATCCACCGCGCGAATGATGTCCGCGACCGAGATGTCAAGCATGCTCTGAGCCAGCGTATATCCGCCGCCAGGGCCACGCACGCTGTCGACAATGCCCTGTCGGCGCAAACGGCCAAACAGTTGCTCAAGGTAAGACAATGAAATCCGTTGCCGCTCACTGATACCGGCCAGGGTGACCGGACCACGTTGATGGCGCATGCCCAGATCGATCATTGCCGTTACCGCAAAACGCCCTTTGGTGGTAAGCCGCATGATTTGCCTCGTTGTTGATGAATGAATGGTGACACTCTACTAATCCCGATTAATTTGGTCAACTATTCAATTTGCAAGTCCATCAATCGACCATTTTGTTCAATGAAGCGGGATCAAAATGGTCGTTGGCCGCACTCGCTTCCTTGTGCCCGCCCAGGCGCGCCAGTTCCGCCATGACCCAGGCCAGGCGCTGATCGGTATTTGCGGAGTGATCGATCAGGCCATGGATCGCCTTGACCATCGGATCATTCATGTCGCTGGAAACCGCATAGGCGGAAAAGCCCAGCTTCTTCGCCACTTCCTCGCGCACCTTATCCACTTCAGCATCAAGAATCCGCGCCGGAATGCCGATCGCCGTGGCGCCATCCGGTACATCCTTCACCACCACCGCATTGGAGCCAACCTTGGCGCCCGCACCCAACGTAATCGGTCCGAGTATCTTGGCACCGGCACCGACAATCACGCCGGGCATCAAGGTGGGATGCCGCTTGCCCTTGTTCCATGAAGTGCCGCCCAGCGTAACGCCGTGATAAAGCGTGCAATCGTCACCGATTTCAGCCGTCTCGCCGATCACCACACCCATGCCGTGATCGATAAACACCCGCCGACCGATAGTGGCCCCCGGATGAATCTCGATACCCGTCAACCAGCGCGCGAGATGGCTCGACAAACGCGCCAGCCACTTGAACCCGGCGCGCCAAAACTGATGCGACATGCGATGCCAGAGGATGGCGTGCACGCCCGGATAGGTAGTCAGCACCTCGAAAAAGGTGCGCGCCGCCGGATCCCGGTCGAACACAACGCGAATGTCTTCCCGCAATCTGGCGAACATTTGAATATTCGAGAATTATGAAGAGCGAGAAGTATGCAATTCCCGAGTAATCGGGTCAATTTCTGAGACGTGCTTTCGGCAGCAAAATCAGGCAGGCGCGCAAATGACTTCGTCGCCCTCGCTGATCAGTCCACCCAGCAGAATCCGCGCGTTCATGCCGCCATGGCCGCGCATGGCGTTGTAGCCGCCGGGGCCAAGTAGTTCTTCCATGCGTGAACATGGCGCGCAGGCGCCGGTGATTTCAAGAACGACATGCTCGCCGATGCGCAGGTGTAGCGGCGCATCCTTGAACAACGCGCGTGCGGCAAGCAGATTGAGGCCGGATACCACCAGATTTCGGCGCAACCAGGCGGCATCGACTTCGGTTTTTCCCGCCAGCGCGGCAATCACCCGCAAGTGTTCTGACTGAATCAGCGTGACCTGGCGTTTGCCGCCTTGCGGCCGGTTCGGCTGGCGACTGGCGGTGTGATCGCCTTGCAGGCCTTGTCCGGCCAAGGCCTGCGCGCTGAGCACTTGTTCCACCGGGGCGCGACGTTGCGGACGCAGATAAATCGCTTCGATACGGCCCGGGCGGGGAAAGCGGCCGGCAAGCTGGCGGAGTGAATCTGGCGCGTATTCCGGCATCCTGCTCAGCCGAACAGAACCAGGCCCCAGATCACCAGCACATTGATCAGGGAAATCAGCAC
>CAMDHJ010000042.1 GCA_945897865.1 Tepidiphilus sp. J10 | reverse complement strand
GCCATTGGCAACCACATGCTGCAGCTCGACCCGAAAGCGCGCATTCGTTACATCCATGCCGACCGCTATGTGTCTGATGTGGTGCGCGCCGTGCGCACAAACTCTTATGATGACTTCAAACGTCGTTACGACACCCTCGACTTGTTGTTGATTGACGACATCCAGTTTTTTGCCGGCAAGGAAGGTACTCAGCAGCAGTTTTTCTATACCTTCAACACCCTGATCGAAGAACATAAACAGGTCATCATCACCAGCGATACTTTTCCGAAAAATATGGAAGGCATTGAGGAACGCCTCAAGTCACGCTTCAGTTGGGGCCTGACGGTGATGCTGGAACCACCTGAACTGGAAATGCGGGTCGCCATCCTGCTAGATAAGGCGCGCATCGATAAAGCCGATGTGGATGAAGGCACCGCGTTTTTCATTGCCAAGCAGATCCGTTCCAACGTGCGTGAACTGGAAGGCGCTTTGAAACGGGTTATCGCGTATGCCCGCTTCAGCAAGCTGCCAATTTCTGTGGAACTGGCAAAGGAAGCACTGAAAGACTTGCTGGCGGTGCAGAACAGACAGATCTCGATCGAGAACATTCAGAAAACAGTGGCCGACTATTTCAAGATAAAAGTGGCCGATATGTATTCCAAGAAACGCACAAGGATCGTAGCCAGACCGCGTCAGATGGCCATGTACCTTGCGCGTGAACTGACCAATCTGTCTTACCCGGAAATCGGGCTTTCGTTTGGTGGCCGCGATCACACAACCGTACTGCATGCCTGCGCCAAGATAGAAGAGCTGAAAGCCAGCGATCAAACCTTGAGAAAAGATTACAACCTATTGATTCAAGTACTTACCGGATGAAATTGAATTTTCTTCAACATTGCACAGCTTGCTTATAACCCTGTGGACAGGCACTGACTGATTTGTGGATAAGGCCACCCAAGCGCCTACGAAAAAAACTTATCCACAATTTGAAGACATGCCATACACAACTTGTACCGCCTCTTTTTCCACAGCTTAAATCGATGATTTTGATAGAATTTATCGGCTTATCCCAGTAAACCGCTGTTACCTATTACTACTACCAGGAATTTATATAAATGCTTGTACTTAAATCTTCCAAGGACGCCTTGCTCAAACCCCTGCAAGCAGTGGCCGGGGTGGTGGAACGCAAGCACACGCTACCTATCCTTTCCAATGTTTTGCTGGAAGTTGTCGGTGGACGGGTTGCCTTTATCGCTACTGATCTGGAACTGCAAATCACGACCTGGATGGATGAACAGGCCGCTTCTGATGCCGCTTTCACGGTATCCGCTCGAAAGTTGCTCGATATCAGCCGTTCGTTGCAAGATACTGAAGCCATCTCGCTTGATCTCAACAATGACCAACTGAAGGTTCAATCCGGACGCAGCCGCTTCAATCTGCAAACTTTGCCGGCGCGGGATTTTCCAAAACTTCAAATTCCTGAAAGCCAGGGAATCAACTTCAGTTTGCCGCAAGGTTTGGTCAAGCAACTGTTATCGCGCGTGCAATACGCAATGGCAGTGCAGGACATCCGCTATTACCTGAATGGCATGCTTTTCTCAGTGCAAGGCAAACGCTTGACTGTCGCAGCTACCGACGGCCACCGGTTGGCGGTAGACGGCACCGATATGGAAGAAGAAGTCGAGCAAGGGGTTGATGTCATCCTGCCGCGCAAGACTGTGCTTGAGCTGGGCAAGCTTTTGAACGATAGCGATGAGCCGGTGCATATCCAGGTGAATCAAAATCAGTTGGTCTTCAGACGTCCAGATTTTGAATTGCGCAGCAAAGTCGTCGACGGAAAATTCCCGGATTGGCAGCGCGTGGTTCCGGTCGGGCACGATAAAAGATTTGCCATCCAACGGCAGCGTTTATCGCAATCGCTGAATCGGGCAGCGATTCTGACCAATGATAAATATCGTGGTGTACGCATAGCCTTGACGCCTGAAAGCCTGCGTATAGCCTGCAGCAATAACGAACAGGAAGAAGCGCAGGAAGAACTTGATATTGATTACCAGGGCGAACCACTGGATATTGGTTTCAACATTCAATACTTGCAGGATGTCCTGAATAACATCGTAGCGGAATCCGTTCTGTGTTCTTTTGGCGACCCCACCAGCTCACTCCTGATTACTGTGCCGGGTGAAGAGAACTTCCACTATGTGGTGATGCCCATGCGCATATAGGCCACGCTCTGGGCTAGGAGATTTGGTGGTAATTGATTTCAGTTTCACAGCAGTGGCAGTTCAGCAATGAGTTTTCCGCGCAGTGTGTCTAATCAGTGCGGAAAGCGCGCTTAATCTACAGAAAAGGTTTCACGTGGAACATCCAAGCGGTAACGGCGGCTACGACGAGGACAGCATTCAGCAACTGGAAGGCCTGGAGGCGGTACGTAAACGTCCCGGCATGTACATCGGCGACACCTCGGACGGCTCCGGTCTGCACCACATGGTGTTCGAAGTGCTGGATAACGCCATCGACGAAGCGTTGGCCGGCTACTGCGACGATATCAAGGTCATCATCCATCCGGACAACTCCATTTCGGTGTCCGACAACGGTCGCGGTATCCCGGTCGGCGTCAAGCTGGATGACAAGCACGAACCGAAGCGTTCCGCTGCCGAGATCGTCATGGTCGTGCTGCATGCCGGCGGCAAGTTCAACCAGAACAGCTACAAGGTTTCCGGCGGCTTGCACGGTGTCGGCGTGTCCTGCGTCAATGCCTTGTCGAAATGGCTGCGTCTGACCATTCATCGCGATGGCAAGAAACACTTCATGGAGTTCCATCGCGGTGCGCCGATCAATCGCCTGATCGAAGTCCATAACGGCATCGAAGTATCACCATTGAAAGTGATCGGCGATAGCATCCGGCGTGGCACGGAAATCCATTTCTCCGCCGACGAGGAAATCTTCGGCAACGTCATCGACTTCCACTATGACGTGCTGTCCAAACGCATTCGTGAACTCTCCTTCCTGAACAACGGCGTCAAGATCGAACTGATCGACGAACGCGATGGCCGCACCGAGAACTTCGCCTTTTCCGGCGGCGTGAAGGGTTTCGTCGAATACATCAATCGCTCGAAGACGGTGCTGCACCCCAACGTGTTCTACGCTACCGGCGAATCCAAGGTGGGCGACAGCAGCGTCATGATCAGCAGCGAAGTTGCCATGCAATGGAACAGCGGCTACCAGGAACAGGTGCTCTGCTTTACCAACAACATTCCGCAATCCGATGGCGGCACCCACCTGACCGGCCTGCGCGCCGCGATGACGCGGGTGATCAACAAGTACATCGAAGAACACGAGATCGCCAAAAAGGCCAAGGTCGAAATCACCGGCGACGACATGCGCGAAGGCCTGGCCTGCGTGTTGTCGGTGAAGATGCCAGACCCGAAATTCGGCTCGCAGACCAAGATGAAACTGGTCTCCTCGGAAGCGCGTCCGGCGGTGGAAGAAACCGTCTCGCAAAAGCTTTCTGAATACCTGCAGGAACGTCCGGCGGACGCCAAACTGATCTGCGCCAAGATCGTCGAAGCCGCGCGTGCCCGCGAAGCCGCCCGCAAAGCGCGCGACATGACCCGCCGCAAAGGAGTGCTCGATTCGGCCGGCCTGCCCGGCAAGCTGGCTGACTGCCAGGAAAAGGATCCCGCCTTGTGCGAGCTTTACCTGGTCGAGGGTGATTCTGCCGGCGGCTCCGCCAAGCAGGGACGCGACCGTAAGTTCCAGGCCATCCTGCCGCTGAAGGGCAAGATACTCAACGTCGAAAAAGCCCGCTTCGACAAGATGCTGTCATCGCAGGAAGTCGTCACGCTGATCACCGCGCTCGGCACCGGCATCGGCACCGGCCTCGGCAAAGACGACTACAACCCGGCCAATCTGCGCTATCACCGCATCATCATCATGACCGACGCGGACGTCGACGGCTCGCACATCCGCACCCTGCTGCTCACCTTCTTCTATCGGCAGATGCCGGAACTGGTCGAACGCGGCCACATCTACATCGCCCAGCCGCCGCTGTACAAGGTCAAGCAAGGCAAGCGCGAGACCTATCTGAAGGACGATTACGAATTCAAGCAATACCTGCTGCGCGAAGCCCTCAACGGCGCTGAATTGATCCCGGCCGCCGGCGCCGAAGCATTGACCAAGGAAACCTTCGAACG
Organism: Tepidiphilus sp. J10; assembly: GCA_945897865.1. Classification (GTDB taxonomy): domain Bacteria; phylum Pseudomonadota; class Gammaproteobacteria; order Burkholderiales; family Thiobacillaceae; genus PFJX01. The sequence continues at coordinate 21,876 of CAMDHJ010000042.1, read as the reverse complement.
CATCGCGCGCGAATTCCTGCTGGCCGATGCCATGATCGAACGTCTCGCCCGCCGCTACGACCCGGACGTGTTGTATAGCCTGCTGAAGACTTCGAGCATCAGCCTGAACACTGAAGCGGATGCCCATGCCGCCGCGCAACAACTGACCACGCAACTGAGCAAGCTCGGCCCGGTCAAGATCAACCCGCTGCAATACGAAGGCGACCTCGGCTGGCGGCTGGAAATCATCCGCAGCAAACATGGCATCGGCCACACCAGCTACCTCGACTACAACTTCATCGAAGGCGGCGATTACGATCAACTCCGTCGTACAGCAGAAATCCTGGTTGGCCTGCTGCTACCCGGCGCCGAAATCCGTCGCGGCGAAGCCCGCGCACCAGCCTACGACTTCAAGCAGGCACTCGACTGGCTGCTCAACGAGGTCAAGAAAAACCTCGGCGTGCAACGCTACAAAGGTCTAGGCGAAATGAACCCGGAACAACTCTGGGAAACCACGATGGACCCGCAAGTCCGCCGCCTGCTGCGCGTCCAGATCGAAGACGCCATCGCCGCCGATGGCATCTTCACTACGTTGATGGGCGAAGAAGTCGAACCGCGCCGGCAGTTCATCGAGACGAATGCGTTGGGGGTGAGGAATCTGGACGTTTGAGGCCCGATTCTTCTGAACCTGATGTTGGTATTTCTTCTCCGCCACGGTGAAAGCGAAGCCAATGTCGGTGGCTTCATCAACGATGATGCGACTCAGCCTGTGATGCTGACTACCCAGGGACGCGCGCAGGCAGCAATGGCCGCACAAGCTCTAAGCAGCATCAGTTTCAGCCATGCCTATGCCTCGCACTTCCCGCGCGCCCGGCAGACCGCCGAGATCATCCTGACGGACCGATATCTACAGATTCGTATCGACGCCCGCTTGAACGAACGCCGCTCCGGCCTGGATGGCCAACCGGTGGAGGCGTTCAACGGCTTGGTGCGACCAGATCCGGTTCGGATCAAGCCGGTGAATGGCGAATCGTTTCTGGAGCAGATGCAGCGGGTAGGTGACTTTCTCGATGAAATTGCACAGCTTCATCCCGAAGGAATCGTGCTCGTGGTTTCGCATGAAAACCCAATTCAGGCCGCTGCCGCACTGGCTGGACTGGATGTGGAAGCGGCTGCGCGCGGCAGTCTCGGAAATTGCGAATGGCTGCGGCTGGAATGGCCGCAGCAGCCACCTACTTTCTGCGCAGGTGGCTGATTTTCAGGCCCAAAACCAGTCCGGCCAACACCAGCGTGACGCAGTTGGCGAGGATGATCGGCCAGCTTTGCAAGACGATTCCGTATAGCAGCCACAGCGCCACGCCCAGCGTGAACAGGCTGTACATGCTCAGCGAAACCCCGGAAAGATCGCGGCTGCTCCAGGATTTGAGCGCCTGCGGTACGAATGCAGCGGTGGTCAGGATGGCTGCGCCGTAGCCGATTAAGTCAGGCGACATCACTCAGATCTGCCCCAGCAAACGCACTTCCCGTTGCGGGAATGGAATGGCGATACCGCCTGCGCGGAAGCTCTCCAGCACGGCTTTGTTGATGTCGCCGACAGCGCTGGGGAAGTCTTGCACCGACACCCAGGGTCGGATGCCGATGCTCACCGATGAGTCGGCCAGGGTGGCGACCTGAACCAGCGGTGCCGGTTCGCTCAATACCTTCGGATTTGATGCGAGAAGTGCGTCGATGCGGCTAAGTGCGGCGCTCAAATCGGTGTCGTAGGCCACGCCCACGCTCAAATTCACCTGCCTGACCTGGCCGTAGTTGTGCAGGATTTCACCGGCGATCTTGCGGTTTGGGATGATCACGCGCGATAGATCGGGGTGGCTCAGGATGGTGTTGAACAGGCTGATTACTTCGACCTGTCCTTCTTCGCCGACGATGGAGATGTATTCGCCCACCTTGAACGGCCGCGTGAAGATGATGGTCAGCCCGGCCGCCAGGTTGGACAGGACGCCCTGCATGGCCAGCGCGAGTCCGGCGCCGGCGACACCGAGACCGGCGATCAGCGGCAGCAATTCCACGCCCAGATTCTGCAGCGCAAGAATAGCGAACATGCCGAGAACGATCAGGCGTGCCAGACGCACCAGCAAGATGCGGACGGTAATATCGAGATCCAGTTTGAGCAGCAAACCGGCCAGCATGCGGCCGACCCAGCCCCCGACGAAATGGCCCGCGAGCAAGATCAGGCAGGCAACCAGCAACTTCGGACCGAATTGCATGCCCAGTTCGATGGCTGTGCTTTGCACCTGGTCCAGGGCAGCGAGGTTCTTTCCAATTTCGTGGCCGATCGGGTTGCTCATGGCGATTCTTCCGGGTTGCGAACGTCAAGATTCTAAGCCGGAGCGGGATAAAATCCGGAACTCGATGATCCCCAGAAGCACCTGGCTCATGGCCGGGTGGTTGCTCCATGTTGCGAATAACCGAAGTCAAACTTCCCCTTGATCATGCCGAATCGGCGTTAAGTGCCGCCATTCTGAAACGTCTGGCGATTGCGCCGGATCAGTTGCTGCGCTTTGAGATTCACCGGCGCGGTTACGACGCCCGCAAGCGCGTCGCGATTGCGCTGATCTACACGCTGGATGTCGAGGTGAAGAACGAGGCGGCTGTGTTGAAGCGTCTGCGCGGCGATAAACATGTGATGCCGACGCCGGATATGGCCTACCGCTATGTCGCGCAGGCGCCGGAACAACTCCACTCGCGCCCGCTGGTGATTGGTGCTGGACCATGCGGTCTGCTGGCCGCGCTGCTGCTGGCGCAGATGGGCTTCGAGCCGATCGTGCTGGAGCGTGGTAAGGCGGTGCGCCAACGCACCAAGGATACCTGGGGCCTGTGGCGCAAAGGCGAGTTGAATCCGGAATCGAACGTGCAATTCGGCGAAGGCGGTGCCGGAACTTTTTCCGACGGCAAGCTGTACAGCCAGATCAAGGATCCACAGCATCACGGCCGCAAGGTGCTGGAAGAGTTCGTCAAAGCCGGCGCGCCGGCGGAGATCATGTACGTCAGCAAGCCGCATATCGGCACCTTCAAGCTGGTGACCATGGTCGAGCACATGCGCGAGTCGATCACCCAAATGGGCGGCGAGATTCGCTTTCAGAGCCGCGTCGTCGATATCGACATCGAAGCTGGCCAGGTCAAGGGCGTCGTGCTGGCGGATGGCGAGCGCATCGCGGCCGATCATGTCGTGCTGGCGCTGGGCCATAGCGCGCGCGACACCTTCCGCATGTTGTTCGAGCGCGGCGTCCACATCGAGCCGAAGCCGTTCTCGGTCGGTTTCCGCATCGAGCATCCGCAGTCGCTGATCGACCAGTGTCGTTTCGGCGATTTCGCCGGCAACCCGTTGCTTGGTGCGGCCGACTACAAGCTGGTCTATCACGCCGGCAATGGCCGCTCGGCCTACAGTTTCTGTATGTGTCCGGGCGGCACGGTGGTCGCCGCAACTTCGGAACCGGGCCGGGTGGTGACCAACGGCATGAGCCAGTATTCGCGCAACGAGCGCAACGCCAATGCCGCCATCGTGGTGGGCATCGAACCGCGCGATTTTGGCGACAATTTGAAACAGAATCCACTCGCCGGCATGGATTTCCAGCGGCGCTGGGAAGAGGCCGCCTTTGTCGCCGGCGGTGGCGATTACCGCGCGCCGGCGCAGAAGGTCGGCGATTTCCTGGCTGGACGGCCGTCAACCGAGGTGGGCAGCGTGCTTCCTTCGTATACGCCGGGGGTGCGCTGGACCGACCTTTCCAGCTGCCTGCCTGACTACGTCATCGCCACGATTCGCGAGGCCTTGCCTGCCTTCGACAAGCAGATCAAGGGTTTCGCGATGGACGATGCGGTGCTGACCGGCGTGGAAACGCGCACGTCGTCGCCGATCCGCATCACGCGCGGCGAGGATTGCCAGAGTCTGAATACGCGCGGCCTGTATCCAGCCGGCGAAGGCGCCGGTTATGCCGGCGGCATCCTCTCCGCCGCCGTCGACGGCATCAAGGTTGCCGAAGCGGTGGCGCTTAGCCTGGTTGCGTAGGCTTCCAACAGCCTTGTGAGGCCGCTCATGTTGGGCTTCCTGACGTCAGCCCAACCTACGCAGTTACCTAGCCTGCTGGCTTCGCACCTCGCGGGCAGGCAGCGGCCGTCAGAAATTATCGGCTTCAATCTCCAGATAGGCCCGGTTGATATTGTTGCCCATCTGCTCATTGAAGTTATGCAGTTTTATCCACTCACCCAAGTCCATTTTCTGGCGGATTTCGTTGTCGGTCAGTCCTTGTTTGACGCCTGCAGTGATGTCGTTATACAGACTGAGCATGCGTTGATGCATGGCCGCAGCTTGTTGTTTACTCATCAGCGGGCCATGGCCGGGGACGATGGTATTGATAGGCAGGTTTTGGACTTCAGCCAGTGTCTGGATCCACTCCTTCAATTTGGCGTCCCGGAAGCTCGGTGTCACCTGATTCACCAGCACATCGCCGGCGAGCAGCACCTCATCGTCGGGCAGCCAGATCATCATGTCGCCGATGGTGTGGGCGGCTTCCGGCACCCAGAACACCATTTTGATGCCAGCCAGGGTCAGCTCGGTGCGGCTGTCTTTCGGGTAAGTCGTATCGGCCGGGATAACTTTGGTATTGGGGAATTTGCGTTCGTTGATCGATTCGAGGATGGAGACCCAGGTCGGGCCGTCTTCCAGCATCAGCTGGCGGCATATCTCGGAACTGAGGAATTTGGCGCCGGGAAAGGCAGCGTTGCCCAGGGTGTGGTCGCCATGATGGTGGGTGTTGATGACATATTTGATCGGCTTGTCGGTGAGTTTGGCGTAATGCCGCGCCAACATGGCGCCGATTTCGTCAGACAGGCCGGTATCGATCACGATCGCGCTGGTATCGCCGATCAGCAGGATGCTGTTGACCATGTAACCCTGGTTTTGTTTGGTCGGCATTTCCATTGGGCCGAGCAAGGCATGGATGCGGTCATTCACCTTGACCATCACGGGTGCCGGAATTTCGGCGGCGCCGGCATGCGAGACGGTCAGGAGAAAACCCAGAAATAAACCCATCACAACTGCAAAAATCCTGGTCATCGATAACTCCTATTTATGGTGGGATAAAGACAAAACATTCGATTTCAAAGCGACAAGATCATTCTCGGCCAGCCATTTCCATGCGCCCGGCGCGAGGTCGTCTGGTAAGGCATAACTTCCGATCGCATTCCGATGCAACGCTTCGACGCGATTACCCGCCGCCGCAATCATGCGTTTGACCTGATGATATTTGCCTTCCTGGATGGTCAGTGCCAGACGCCGTTCGGTCAACGCTACACACTGATTGGCGCGCAGCGGCGAAGGTTCGTCGTGCAGCTGCACGCCGCCCAGCAATTGCTCGATCAAGGCGGCGGAAAAGTCATGTTTACATGTGACCAGGTAGGTTTTGCCGATCTGCTTTTTGGGCGAAGTGTGATCATGGATGAAGCGGCCATCGTCGGAAAACAGCAGCAAACCGGTGGTGTCCTGATCGAGTCGGCCGACACTCTGCACGCCGCGCCGCAACAGGTATGGCGGCAGCAATGAAAACACGCTGGGATGATCACGCGGCTGTTGCGAACACTCGTAGCCAGCGGGTTTGTGCAGCACCAGATAGGCATGGGCGCGATATTCAAAGGCGGCACCCGAGACGCTGAAATTCAGGCCGTGGGGCTCAAACTCCTGCTCGGGATTGGTCACCAATACCGTTGCGACCAGTACCTGCTGGCGGTGGATCAGTTGCTGGCACTCGCGTCGGGTGCCGATGCCTTGCGACTGCAGGATGCGAAACAACTGCATGGATGTCTCAGGCCAGCCGTGCTGGCAACGCCAACGTAAAGAGAAATGTGATGTGGCTATGCATGGCGATACCGGAATTGAGTGGAAGCGCGAAATTGTCACGTTTAGCCCGTGACTGGAAGGGCATGGATGGACTATGGCACCAGCAAGCTGTCTTTATAACCGAATCAAACCAGGCGGAAAGCGAAGCCTGCAGCCGGCTCAGCATATAAGAAGAATGCATCACCCAGCATGAAAGTCAGCAGGATAATCCACGTTTTTTTGCACTGGGAGTACCTGCATGGCCGAGAACAAACCCACCGATGCCGCAAACCCGCTTGCCGCCAAACCACGCCGTCGCCGCGCTGCGCCGGTCAAGAAAACGGTAGTGGAAGGGGTGTCTGTCGCAACGACCGAAACTGCAGCAGCCAGCAGCCAGGTGACTGATCCGGCAGCTGCAATGCCTGCGCCGAATCCCAAGGCGGCGGCCGAAATCGAAGCGGTCAGCCATGATCCGGTTGCACTGAAGGTGGCGCATGCGCCGCACGGCAGCAGCGAAGACAGCGATTACGCGGCGTTGCCGGTCAGCTATCCGTATCGCACCCGTATCCGCCGCACCGACTATGAAGCGCAGAAGGAAAAGCTGCAGATCGAGTTGTTGAAGGTGCAAAGCTGGGTGCGCGATAGCGGCCAGAAGATCGTCGTGCTGTTCGAAGGCCGTGATGCTGCAGGCAAGGGCGGTACCATCAAACGTTACATGGAACATCTGAATCCGCGCGGTGCCCGCGTGGTGGCGCTGGACAAGCCGTCGGATCGCGAACGCGGCCAATGGTATTTCCAACGCTATGTGCAGCATTTGCCGACCGCAGGCGAAATGGTTTTCTTTGATCGCTCCTGGTACAACCGCGCCGGCGTCGAGCGGGTGATGGGCTTCTGCTCGCCGCACGAATATCTGGAATTCATGCGCCAGACGCCGCAATTCGAGCGCATGTTGGCGAACAGTGGCGTGCAGCTCTATAAATACTGGTTCTCGGTCAGCCGCGAGGAACAATTGCGCCGCTTCATCTCGCGCCGTGACGATCCGCTCAAACACTGGAAGCTGTCGCCGATCGACATCAAGTCACTCGATATGTGGGATGCCTATACCGAGGCGAAGAACGCAATGTTCTTCCATACCGATACAGCAGATGCGCCCTGGGTGGTGATCAAGTCGGACGACAAGAAGCGGGCGCGTTTGAACTGCATGCGGCATTTCCTGCACAGCCTGCCCTATCCAGACAAGGATCTGCATGTCGCGCACCAGCCGGATACGCTGTTGGTCGGCTCCGGCGCTCAGGTGCTGGCGGGCGAGGAAAACATCCTGACCCGGTTTTAAGGTTCAATCAGGCCGATGTTCAGATCGCGATCAAGCCGAGCAAGCCAAGCACCAGCAAGAGGATGCCGCCAGTCACGATGTTGCTGTTGGGTTCCTGCAGGTTCTGGCGAATTTCCAGCCGCATCTGGCCGACCTTCATGATCGAATTTGAAGCAGGTGACACCTCGATCTGGTAGCTGCCGGTCTGAACCTTTTCCATGAACAGCAGATGTTCCTTGAAGTTCTGAATGCCTTCCGCAGAGTTGCCGGCTTTCAACGTAATCAACAGTGGTTTTGCCGATTCGCCCTGCTTGGACAGTGTGACGTTGTAACGGTCGATTGGCGGTTTGAGGTCGTCGGAGGCCGGGTCAAAACTGGCATCCAGATGCAGAATCAGGCCGACCGGGGTCATGTCGTCCTTCAGCTGGAAAGGCGCTGAACGCCAGAGCGGGGTAGCGGCATCGACGCCGGCGACCTTATCCAGAGCCAACATGGCGGTTTGTTTGCCGGTGTAGAACTTGCTGTAAATCCAATAAGCCGGTGCCAGGATCAGGCCGATGATGAGGAGTAGCAGGGAAATTTTTTTCATGGTTCAGACGGTTTTGAAGGAATGGGTGAGCTGGTGTTTTCCGCCAGCAAGTGAGATAGAAAAGCGCGCAGTTTGGCCGGTTTTAGCGGTTTATGCAGTACGGGCAAGCCAACTGCCTGAATTTCCCGGATGGTTTCGGGGGCAGTATCGCCGGTCAAGAGGGCAGCCGGAATTTGCGCGCCAAAGGCACCGCGTAAAAGCCGGACAGCTTCAATGCCGGTATGACCATCACGCAAGCGGTAATCGCAAAGAATCAGATCCGGCGCCCGACCCAGTGCCAGCAACTCGATGCGAACCTGTTCGGCATCCTCGCCAGCCGCCAAAGCCACGTTCCAGTGGTCGAACACCTCGACCATTGCCGCCAGTATGGTTTCGTCATCGTCGATAAACGCAACCAGTGCATTTTTCAGCGGCAACAAGAAATTCGACGTTACAGCGACAACAGGTTGGATGGGGACCGCCTCACAACGGGAGAATTGAAATGAGAAACAGGCGCCGAGTCCTGGCTGAGAGCGTACCTGGATGCGGCTGCCGAGGAGTTGCGCCAGACGCGTTACGATGGCCAAGCCGAGGCCAAGTCCCTTGTCTCGTTGGCGTTCCGGGTTTTCAAGCTGAAAATACTCCTCGAAGATTCGCGACTGGTATTCATGCGGAATACCTTTGCCGGAGTCCCACACTTCAAAGCGCAACGTGTCCTGTCCAACTCGGCGCGCGCCGATCAGCACGCCACCGCGTTCGGTGTAGCGCAACGCGTTCGAGATCAGGTTGCCGAGGATGCGTTCGACCAGAATCGGGTCGGAGTTCAGCCATAAGGAACTTGGCGCAAACCTGAGGCGAAGATCGCGCGCCTGGGCAACCGGTAGGAACTGGTTGGCGAGCTGATGGAACACTGCGCTGACCGGAAAGCAGTGTGGCCGTGCTTGCACCACACCGGCATCGAGTTTCGATAAATCGAGCAACGCATTGAGCAGGCTTTCCATGGCAGTGGCGGAGGCTTCGATGTGATGAACCAGGCGGCCGGGTTCGCCATCGGGCACCTCATCTCGCAAAGCTGCGATAAGCAAGGTCAGTGCATGCAGGGGCTGCCGCAAGTCGTGGCTGGCGGCGGCAAGGAAGCGTGATTTGGCCTTTACAGCTGCTTCCGCCGCCAATTTCTGGCCGAGCAGTTCGGCGGTGGCATCACGCACTTTCAATTCCAGATTGAGCTGATTCTGTTCCAGCGCCTGCGCCATCTGATTGACGCTGCGTTCGAGCAGCCCAATTTCGCCATGTGACATTTCCGGTGTGCGTTCAGTCAGCTTGCCGTTGGCCAGTTGCGCCACGGTCTGGGTGATAACAAGCAGCGGGCGGCTGAGCCCGCCTGACAATCGCCAGGCCAGGAGCAGCGCAAACAGCATGGCGAGCAGAGCCGTGCCGAATGCGGCGAACCCGGCCTGAGAACGTGCCAGCTCAACCGGCGATCGGCTCAGGCTGACGACCAAGTAGAATTTTGCCTGCTGCGTGATCGAAGGATCGAGATAAGGATCGAATTCGGTTGTTGCCGGCAACAGCACCGGGTGCGCAAAAAACAACATGGATTCCTTGCTTGATTGTGCTGAGGGAGGCATCCCGGTCAGCTCGGGCAGCAAATGAGCCTGGCCGCTGATCAGCACCCATTGCACACCATCGGTTACCGCAGCTGCCTCGATGCGGCGGAAATTACGTTCGTAATCAAGGAATCGTTTGGCTGGCGGCAGATTGCCGGAGAACAGATCGAAGGCGATGGTGTCGGCCAGGTGTTTGGCGCTGTCGTGACCGAGTCGATCCAACGCCCGTTCCATCTCGTTGGCGCTGCGTTGGGTGAAGTAGATCGCCAGCAGTCCAACAGCGAGAAGGAGCGGCAACAATGCCACTGCCAGGATGCGCAGCCGCAAGCTCATCGTCGGGCCAAAACGGTTCATCAGGAGGGGGCGGAGCGTAGTCGTTGAAGCAGGCGTCAGCCTACTTTCTGCCTTTGTGCAGACTCATTTTCTGGATCACCAAAACTGCTTCGGTTCGGTTATTCACCTTCAGCATGCGAAAAATTGCGGCGACGTGGATTTTCACCGTACCTTCGGTGACTTGCAGAACTTCACCAATCTGGCGATTGCTCAGTCCTTTTGCCATTTCGCGGATGACCTGCATCTGGCGCGTGGTCAACGCATGGTGGTTGATTTTTGGACTTTCGTCGGGCTCGGGCGGGTAGTCAAACAAACTCGGTGGCATATAGACGCCGCCTGCCAGTACCTGTTGCAACGCATCCAGAATGACCTCGCTCGGGGAAGCCTTGGTGATATAGCCAAGCGCACCGGCCGCCAGCAGTTTCTGGATGTCTTCGACTTGTTCGGAGGCGGATAACACGACCACCGGTATGTCCGGGAAAGCCGCGCGGAAACGGATGACGCCATCAAGGCCGGACATGCCGGGCATGAACAGGTCGAGCAGCGCCAGATCGACCTCTTTCAAGCGCTTCATTGCGGCAAATGCGGATGGATAATCGTGTGCTTCCGTCAGGCTGACGCGACGGTGAAGCTTGAAAAGAACCGGTTTCACCCCTTCGCGGAATAGCGGATGGTCATCGGCCAGCAATATCTTCATGTCATTCCCGTTTTGATTTTTGTAGGGTGTGCCGTGCGCACCGCTTGATTGGCTGGCATGCATGCCTATTCCTACCAAACGGTTGCATGGCGATTCTAAGCAAGGGGTCAGAGACCGAGGCGCTGCCAGATAGATGAAGTCAATCCGGCTTGGTTCAGGGTATAAAAATGCAAACCGGGAGCGCCGCCACGCAGCAGTTTGTCACACATGCCACTAACGAAATCGAGACCGAATGCCTTGATGGAAGCGGTGTCGTCCATATAGCTTTCCATCTTGTTGTTTAACCAACGAGGTATTTCGGCGCCGCAGGCAGCGGAGAAACGTGACAACTGGCTGAAATTGGAAATGGGCATGATGCCGGGCACGATCGGCAATGTGACGCCCAAGTGGGCGCAGTCATCGACAAAATTGAAATAGGCGTCCGGATTGAAAAAATACTGCGTGATCGCCGCATTAGCGCCGGCATCCGCCTTGCGCTTGAAATTCAACAGATCTTCGCGGTAATTGCGTGCCTGCGGGTGGGTTTCCGGATAGGCCGCGATCTCGATCTGGAACCAGTCGCCGGTTTCCTGGCGAATGAAGCTGACCAACTCATTGGCATAGCGAAACTCACCCGGCTCCGCCATGCCGGAAGGCAGGTCGCCGCGCAAGGCAACGATATGGCGGATGCCATTGCTGCGATAGGTTTCCAGAATCTCGCGAATGCTGTCGCGGGTCGATGCAACACAGGACAGATGCGGTGCTGCCGCGAGACCGGCAGCCTGGATTTCGAGCACGGTTTCGAGTGTGCGATCGCGGGTCGAACCGCCGGCGCCAAACGTGACAGAGAAAAACTCGGGGTGCAGCAGCGCCAGTTGTGCGCGGGTATCGCGCAGCTTGGCCATGCCCTCGGGCGTTTTCGGCGGGAAGAATTCAAGGCTGAAGGTACGGTCAGTCATCGCGGCACGGTGAAGGGAAGAAGAGAGCGGCATTCTAACCGGGCCTTTCGCTATCACTGTGCCAACAAGAATTACGCCAACACGATGCCGAGGCCTTTGCCGATGAACCAGGTGGCGATGCCGGCACCGGCACCAATCAGCAACATGCGCAAGCCGCCATGGAACGCATTAAGGCCGGTGAACAGGCTGAGCGAAGCGCCGACGCCGAACAGGCTGATCCCGGTCGCTGCCAGCACGCCATAAAAAGCATGGCTGCCGGACAATAAAACATAAGGCAATACCGGCAAGGAGGCGCCGATCGAGAAGGCAATGAAAGAGCTGATCGCCGCACCCCAGGGCGAACCGAGTTCATCCGGATTGAGGCCGAGTTCTTCCCGCGCCAGGGTATCCAACGCCCGGTCCGGATCAGCGATCAACGCCCGCGCCATGCGGCCGGCTTCTTCCGCTTCAACCCCCTTGGCCTGGTAAATCAGCGCCAGTTCGGCGGCTTCCTCACCGGGATACTGGTCGAGTTCCTCGCGTTCAAGCGCGATCTGGTACTCATGGAATTCGCGTTGCGAGCGCATCGAAACATATTCACCCGCTGCCATTGAAAATGCGCCGGCAAGCAAGCCGGCAATGCCGGACAGCAGAATCATGTCGGCGCCGGCACCGGCGCCGGCAACGCCGAGAATCAGGCTGGCATTCGAGATCAGGCCGTCGTTGACGCCAAATACCGCCGCACGCAGGTTGCCGCTGCCGGCATTCCGGTGCTTCTCGCCGCGCATCTGTTCCAGGCTGGTGGGTGTGCCATGCGGCGGCGCAGCGTGATACAGGCTCATGCCGCGCACCTTCATTGCCGCCAGAACTCCTTTCAGCGGCTTGACGCCAAAACGCGGAATCAGCCAGGCGACCAGACGTGCGCGCAGATCGGGGGTGAACTGCGGCGCTGGCATGCCGAGCTTGTCCATCTCCGCCTGCCATAGACGGGCCTGGTTTTCAGCGGCTTGTGCCAGTTCAAGAAAAAGAACCTGCCGGGTAGAACCGGATTCGGCGTCGGAGACGACGCGATATAGCCAGGCGGAACGCTTTTCTTCCTGCCAGCTGGCCAGCGCCTGGGTTGGATTGGTTTGCATGTGAAATACCTCTAGGAACGAATGCCGCGCCGATATTGCACCGCTTCGGCAACCTGGCTGGTGTTGATCTGCCCGTCGCCAGCCAGATCGGCAATGCTGCGCGCCACGCGCAGGATGCGATGGTAGGCGCGGGCGGATAGGTTGAGACGCGCAATGGCCTGTTTCAACAGCGTCATCGCGGCGGCGTCGGGTTGGCAGTAGAGGTCGATCTCCTTGCTGCCCAGCTGCGCATTCGGCTTGCCCTGGCGCTCGATCTGCAGCGCTCGTGCCGCCGTCACGCGTTGCCTGACGGTGGCTGAGGCTTCACCGCTGGCGGTGGAAGTCATTTCATTTTCCGGCAAGGCGGCAACTTCGATATGCAGATCGATGCGATCAAGCAAGGGGCCGGATATGCGGCCGCGGTAACGCGCCACCAGTTCCGGCGAGCAGCGGCACTGGCCGGATGGATGGCCAAGATAGCCACAAGGGCATGGATTCATTGCCGCGATGAGCTGAAATCGTGCCGGAAAGTCGGCCTGCCGCGCCGCGCGTGAAATGGTGATGCGGCCGGCTTCCAGAGGTTCACGCAAGACTTCCAGCGCTTTCCGGTCGAATTCGGGAAGTTCATCGAGAAACAGCACGCCGTGCGTCGCCTGGCTGATTTCGCCCGGGCGCGGCGGATTGCCGCCGCCGACCAGTGCGACGCCGGAAGCGGTATGGTGCGGTGATCGATACGGCCGCAAGCGCCAGTTCTCGCTGCGGAAGTTGCCGGTGAGCGACAGCACAGCGGCGGATTCGAGCGCTTCGGCCTGGGTCATCGGCGGCAAAATGCCAGGCAGGCGGCTGGCCAGCATCGACTTGCCGGTTCCCGGCGGGCCGGTCATCAGCAGCGAGTGGCCGCCGGCTGCGGCAATCTCCAGCGCCCGCCGGGCGTGCTGCTGTCCCTTTACATCGGCGAGATCAGCATAACCCGCAGCAAAGTCCGGCAAGCGATGTGTTTCACGTGGAACAACGCGCGGCAAAAGCGTGCGTCCGGTCAGATGCGCGCAGACCTCAAGCAGCGAGTCGGCGGCGTAGACTTCCGCACCTTCGGCCAGCGCCGCTTCCTCGGCACTGGCGCGCGGCAGGATGAAGGCGCGGCCGCTGCGGGCGGCGCCCAACATCATCGCCAGGGCACCACGAATCGGCCGCAGGGCGCCGGTCAACGCCAGTTCGCCGGCGAATTCGTAATTCTTCAGGGCATCGCCGGGCAGTTGGCCGGAGGCGGCGAGCAGGCCAAGCGCGATGGGAAGATCGAAGCGGCCGGATTCCTTCGGCAGGTCGGCCGGCGCCAGATTGACCGTGATGCGCCGTTGCGGAAACTCATAGCCGGATTGCAGCAGCGCGGCGCGTACCCGATCGCGTGACTCCTTGACTTCGGCTTCGGCCAGTCCAACCAGCGTAAAGGCGGGCAGACCGTTGGCCAGATGCGCCTCGACAATCACCTCCGGCGCCTCCATCCCGGCCAGCGCGCGGCTGCTGACGATGGCTAAACTCATGCGTACTCCCTGTGATTTTTGTGGTTAGCGATGCTTCAGGCCTTGTCTGCCGACCCAGTCGCGGGCGAACTGCTGCGCCACCCGGCCGGAGCGTCCACCGCGCTGGATCGCCCATTGCAGGGCTTCGCTACGGGTTGCCTCGGCGCTCGCTCCGCCCAGCGCGACGATCCAGTTTTCGACAATCGCCAGATAGGCATCCTGATCAAACGGATAGAAGGTCAGGATCAGGCCGAAGCGGTCGGAGAGCGAGATTTTCTCTTCAGTGCTTTCGCCCGGACGTACTTCACTGCCGAGATGTTGGGTTTCCAGATTCTCGGCATAGAACTCTGGCATCAGGTGGCGCCGGTTCGAGGTGGCGCAGATCAGCACATTCGCCGGCAAACCTGCAACCGAGCCATCCAGCGCCGCCTTCAGCGGCTTGTAAGCGGCATCACCCGATTCAAAGGAAAGATCGTCGGCGAACAGGATGAAACTGAACGGCTGGTTTTCCAGTCGCGCGGTGATTTCCGGCAGATCGATCAGATCGTCGCGATCCACTTCCACCAGACGCAGACCCTTTTTCGCATGGCGCGGCAACAGCGCCTTGATCAGCGATGACTTGCCGCAGCCGCGACTGCCGGCGAGCAACACATTGTTGGCCGGCAGGCCCTTGATGAATTGACGCATGTTGCGGTCCAGCGCCGACTTCTGCTCATCGACTGCCGACAGCGCCGCCCAGGGCGGGCAATTCAATGTCGTCACCGGCATCAACATGCCGTTGCCGGCATGCTTGCGCCAGCGGCAGGCCCAGGTGTCACGCCAGTCAATGCGCGGCGGCACCGGCGGCAACCAGGCATCCAGTCTGGTCAGCAGATCGTTGCCGCGCGCAATCAACAAAGCCAGCTCCGGCGTAACTGAATAGTTCGGCAGATCTACTTCGTCGGATTCCATTTCCATGTCAGGGCCTTCGGCTGGGATGAAGGGACATTCTAAACGCCGCCAGCAGCCAGTCGGCGCGGTCGATTTTCCTATCGACGACCAGAGCCCTGCAGGACTGCTGGAACGGGATGCATATAGCAAGGCGATAAATCACTGGAGCGCTGCCAACTGACGACAGCATCGCCCTTCCGGCGGCATACTTCAGTCCTGTCCCGTTTCTCGTACGATCATGCAAGCGAACTCATCCAATCCATCCCCGGCGCGTAATAGATTGCTCGGCGTTGGCGCGCGCGCGACGCCGGCGCGCGAGCAAGTGCTCGAAATACTATTGATCACAACGCGGGCGCTGAGTCATCAAGAAATTGAAGCCGCCGCGCACGAGAAGGGTCTCGATTTCGACCGGGTCACGCTGTATCGCGTGCTGGACTGGCTGGTGACCCAAGGGCTGGCGCACAAGATCGAAGGGCGTGACCGCGTCTGGCGCTTCAACGCGGTGACGGTGACCGAGGCCGAGCACGGACACGCGCATTTCCACTGCACCCGCTGCGGCAAGGTGTTTTGTCTGGAACAGATGCAACCGAGTTTCGCGTTGACCTTGCCGGCTGGATTCCGCTACGAAAAGGCCGAGCTGACCATTCAGGGGCTGTGTCCGAACTGTGCCGAGTAACAGCGGCGACGGCAAAGTAATGTCATCTGCACTCTGGCGAGGCTGCGGGCCTTGCACAAGAACCTATTCAAAAGCCCGACACGTAACGATCAATCACTTGACGCTGGACAACTGACTCTCCGCAACGGCCGTTCATTGCAGCTGGCGCATGGTCGGCACGCCGTATCCACATTCCGGGCTAATTCCAGCCCGGCCCGTCCTTCTGTTTCTTGTAGGTGTGAACAAACCGGCCGAATGCCTTGTCCTTTTTGCGTCGATCAAGGTAGGACAGGTCGTGGAATTCGGATTCGTTGCGCAGCTTCAGATAGTTTTGCAAATGCGCTTCGCTCAGCTCGTGCCGATCAATGGCTGCACGAACCCGGCAACCCGGTTCGCTGTCATGCCGGCAGTCGGGATAACGGCAGCCGCGTGCAAGCGCGCTGATGTGCGCGAACGTCTCCTCGATGCCTTCGCCAGCGCCAAGCATCCCCAGTTCGCGCATGCCCGGCATATCGATCAACAGTCCGCCCTGCTCAAGCGCGATCAACTGGCGCCGCGTGGTGGTGTGACGCCCCTCGCCGGTATGACTGACCCCACCGGTTTCGGGCGCGTCCTCACCGAGCAGATGGTTGATCAGCGTCGTCTTGCCAACGCCAGACGAACCGAGCAGACAATAGGTTTTGCCGGTAGCCATGAGCTCGCGAACCTGATCGACACCCGCGCCCGTCACCGTGCTGACGCAGACGATCTTCGCATCTATCCCCATGAGTCGGATCTGGCCGATCAAGTGTTCCAGTTCTTCCGGGGCGACCAGATCTGTCTTCGTTAGAAGCACCACGGGCTCGATAAGGCCGTCCCTGGTCATCACGAGGTAGCGCTCCAGCCGTCGGAGATTGAAATCGAAGTGGCAGGACTGCACGATGAACGCCACGTCGATGTTTGCCGCAATCATCTGGAACTCGACGTCGCGGCCGGCGGCTTTGCGGCGGAGGAAGGTTCGGCGTGGCAGCAGGTGATGAATGCTGGCCTGCGCACCGGCATCGCGATAGTGCACGCAGACCCAATCGCCGACGCATGGAAGTTCGGTGGAGGACTCGGCAAGGTGAACGAATTTGCCGGTCAGTTCGGCTGGCACCTCGCCATCCTCGCCTCGAATCAGGTAGCGCCCTCGATCAACCGCAGTGATCCTGGCGATGGACAAATCGGGCCCACATAGTTCGCTGGCTTTGTCCGCAAACCAGCGATCCAGACCAAGTTCACTCAATTTCATTGGAGAAGTTTGGCAGATGGCAATGTGACAGCCAAGCAGGCGGGGGACCGCGATTAAAATGTCATGGCCGACAGGACAGGTCCGCCGGTGGAAATTCCGTCAGATGCCCAATGTCAGCTTTCAGGCATCTATCACCAAAGGGCTCGGCCAGAAGCGGAAATTCATTTTCACCTTACAGCAGCCCCTTAAATGGCTGGTTCACTCATAAACCTTAAGTGAAACCACGAAGTCGTCGTATACGATTCGTTTTGCGTATAGTCGGCACAGGAGCCTGTAGGACTTTGCAATCGTAGGCTGCAAATCGACCGCGCCGGTGCCGATTTTCGCTATCGACGACCAAAGTCCGACAGGCTCCCAGCTGAAATGATGACTGAGATACCAAACCAGCCCGACACCAAAGCATGCTTATCAATCTGATCAACAACATCGCATTCCTGATTGCTCTGGTAGCAGCAGGTCAGCTTGTTTTATCACGTTTCAACAAGCCCTCACTGAACCGCCAGGTGATGCTCGGGATCCTGTTTAGCGGGGTGGCCTTGCTGGGGATGATGAACCCGGTGAACTATGCGCCGGGCGTGATCTTCGACGGCCGTTCGATTGTGCTGTCGGTGGCCGGTGTGGTGGGAGGGGGGGTGACAGCAGCCATTGCTGCTGGGATGGCGGCGTTTTATCGCTACCAGTTGGGCGGCGTCGGTGCTCCGGTCGGCGTCGCGGTCGTCCTGCTGTCAGCTTTGCTGGGGGTGCTGGCACGGCAGTGGTGGCAACGACGCAGTGCCACTCCGCATCCTGGACACTACCTTGCACTGGGTGTGGTGGTGCAGTTGATGCAGTTGACCGCCTTCACGCAACTTCCCGATCGTGCGGGTTATGCCTTCATCGAACAGGCCTGGTGGGTGCTCATGCTGTTCTACCCCCTCGCCACCATGCTGCTGTGCCTGAACTTTCGCAATTACGAGCAGCAGTTGGGCGAACGGGAGGCATTGCATGCGGCACAGAATGCCGTGATTGCAAAAGAGCGCGCCAGCATGGAGCGCTTTCATGCCTACTTCGATCACTCCATCGTCGGTCTTGCCATCACCAGTCGGGAAAAGGGCTGGATCGAGGTCAATGACGCGCTTTGCGCCACGCTGGGTTATACGCGGGATGAACTGACCCGCATGACATGGACGGAACTCACCTACCCGGAGGATCTGGCTCCTGACTTAGTCCAGTTCAACCGCATGCTGGCCAGAGAGATCGACAGCTATGCCATGGACAAGCGTTTCATCCACAAGGATGGTCATTTGGTCTATACGCGACTGGCGGTCAGCCATGTGCGCAAGCCGGATGGCAGCCTGGATTATGTGGTCGCCATGGTGGAGGACATAACCGAACGCAAACAGTCGGAATTTGCGCTGGAGAACAGCGAGAAACAGCTGCGCTTCGTGCTGGAAGGGTCCGAACTCGGTTTTTGGGATTGGGACATTGCCACCGGCAAAGTGGACCGGAACGAACAATGGGCCTTGATGCTGGGCTACACCCATGTCGAGATCAAGAACACCACCCGGCAATGGTCAGATTTTATTTACCCGGACGATCGCAAGCGTGCATGGGACTCCATCAATGCGGTGATTGAAGGACGCTCCAGCATGCATCGGCTGGAGTACCGGATGCTCCACAAGGATGGCGGCAATCGCTGGATTCTTGACCAGGCCAGCGTGATGCAGCGAGATGCGGATGGCAAATCGCTTCGCATGTGCGGAACCCATACCGACATCACCGCGCGCAAACAGAATGAGCTCGAACAGCAGCAGCGCGACCAATACCAACAGGCTTTGTTGGACAACTTCCCCTTCGCCGTCTGGCTTAAGGATACCGAGAGCCGTTTCCTCGCCGTCAACCAGGGGTTCCTGCATTTGTTCGGCCAGCGCAACGCCGAAGAATTGATCGGCAAAAACGACTTTGACATTGCGCCCGCCGAGCTGGCAGAAGGCTATCGGGCTGACGATCGTGCCGTCCTCTCTTCCGGAAATAAGAAGAACGTCGAGGAGGAAATCATCGATGCCGACGGAACGCGAAAATGGTTCGAGACCTACAAGGCGCCAGTCTTCGACGCTACGGGCAACGTGGTGGGCAGCGTCGGCTTTGCCCGCGACGTTACCGAGCGCCGTGCCGACGAGTTGGCCCTGGAGGAAATGTCGAAAGCGCTCGCCACATCACGCGACTTGCTGCAACAGGTCATCGACACCGCGCCGATCCGGGTCTTCTGGAAAGACCTGGAAGGCCGCTACCTGGGCTGCAATCCAGCCTTTGCCCGCGATGCCGGCAAGCAAAGCCCGGCTGAACTGATCGGCCAGGACGACTACAGCATGGGCTGGGCTGCGCAAGCCGACCTGTACCGCGCCGACGACCAGGCCGTCATGCACACCGGCCAGGCTCGGCTCAATTTCGAAGAACCCCAGAACACACCGGACGGCAAGACAATCTGGTTGCGCACCTCCAAAGTGCCCTTGTACGACAGTCTGGGCGAGGTTGTCGGCGTGCTCGGTTTGTATGACGACATCACCGAGCAAAAACGGGAAGAACGTCGACTCACCCTGGCCATGGAAGCGGCCAAGATTCTGATATGGGAAATGGACTTCACCGCCGGCAAGCTGGGCTATGACGGCAGTGGCCTTGCCGACTTGGGCCTGGATGCGTTGGATGCCCCGGATACCCTGGAAGGCTGGTTGGCACGGGTGTATCCCGATGATCGCCCGCGTTTCATGGCGTTGGTGGAGCAGGCGCTGCAGCCAGGGAATGAGCGCGGGGTCGATGCTGAATATCGCTTCCGTGGTCCTCACAGCAGCCTTGATGACGGCTACCTCTGGTTGCAGACGGTAGGTCGGGTGACGCATCGCGATGCGACGGGCCGACCATTGTTGGCGGCGGGATATACGGTCAATATCGATGCGCGCAAGCAAGTCGAACTCGCCCTGGCCCGAGAACAGCTGTTTTCTTCCGAAACCATCAATGCACTTCCCGGTGTTTTTTACTTGTTTGACGCCAGTGGTCGTTTCCTGCGCTGGAACCAGCATTTCAGTGAGATTACCGGCTGCAGCGACGATGAACTGGCGACCATGCAAGGGCCGGACTTTTTCTCCGGACAAGATCGGGAACGAATCGCTACCGCCATGGAGAAGGTGTTCCTGGATGGCACGTCAATCGTCGAGGCACTATTCCGGGATCGGCGTGGGCATGGAATACCTTACCTCTTCAGCGGTACCCGCATGACGCTTGATGGGCAAGCTTACCTGCTCGGCGTCGGCATCGACATCACCGAGCGCAAGCGCACGGAGGCCGAACTTGAGTTGTACCGTCACCATCTTGAAGAACTGGTCACGACTCGCACCAGAGAGCTGGCCTTGGCCAAGGAAGCCGCCGAAACCGCTAATGTTGCCAAGAGCGCCTTCCTGGCCAACATGAGCCACGAAATCCGCACCCCCCTCAACGCCATCACCGGCATGGCCCACATCCTTCGCCGCAGTGGCCTGACACCGCAGCAAACCGACAAGCTCGCCAAGATCGAGAACGCCGGGAATCACTTGCTCAACATCATCAACGATGTTCTCGACCTGTCCAAGATTGAAGCCGGCAAGTTCGCGTTGGAGGACGCCCCGGTCCATGTCGAAGCCCTGCTCGGCAATATCGCCTCGATGCTGAGCCAGAAGGCGCGGGACAAGAGGTTGGGCTTCCACATCGAAACAACCACGTTGCCCCACAACCTCCATGGCGACCCCACCCGACTGCAGCAAGCCTTGCTCAACTATGCCTCCAATGCCCTCAAGTTCACCGAGACCGGCCACATCACCCTGCGAGTGAAGGAAGAAGCGCAAACCGATACGACCGCCACCCTGCGCTTTGAAGTCGAAGACAGTGGTATTGGCATCTCCCCAGAAGCCATCCCTAAACTTTTCAGTGCCTTCGAGCAGGCCGATAACTCAACCACCCGCAAGTACGGCGGCACCGGCCTGGGCCTGGCGATCACCCGAAAGATTGCCGAAATCATGGGCGGTACTGCCGGCGTGACAAGCACCGTAGGTCGGGGCAGCACTTTCTGGTTTACGGCAGTTCTCCGGAAAGCCGGGCAGTCTGTCGAGGAATCTACCAAGGCCGAAGATGAAGCCGCCGAGCAGGTGATCCAGCGCGACCATGCCGGCAAGCGCATCCTGCTGGCGGAAGACGAACCGATCAACCGGGAAATTGGCTTGATGCTGCTGGAAGATGTCGGACTTCAGGTCGATCTGGCTGAAAACGGCCGGCAAGCCGTGGAGAAAGCCGGAGCAGGCCGTTACGACGTAATTCTGATGGACATGCAGATGCCGGTTCTAGACGGCCTGGATGCGACGCGACAGATCCGGCAACAGCCGGGTTGCGAGAAGATTCCCATCCTGGCGATGACGGCGAATGCCTTCGCCGAGAACAAGGATCAGTGCTTCGAAGTGGGCATGAATGACTTTATTTCCAAGCCGGTCGCGCCGGAGATTCTTTATGAGACCTTGCTGAAATGGTTTGAAAAGGGTCGGGCCTGAGCGATGGGTCTGTGGCTGTTTGCGAATATTGAATCCCTCTCAATACGACAGGCAGGATTGGGTCGGGAGATGTCAAGCAGCAAAAACTTGGCCGAACAGCAGCAAACCGAGCTGACCGGCCAGCGGGTCTGTCAGTGTCATCAGGTAGCAATCAGTTTTGAGCAGTCATATAAGCCGATTACCCGATGCCGGCATGTCCGTGTTTGCAAAGAACTCGCCGACCAACCAGTACGCCTGAATCAAGCCAAAGCCGCCGCTGAAGCAAAACGGCGAGAAGAAGCCGATGCCGCGCGGATTGCAGCAGAACAAGAAACCCAGCGGCAACAGGAAGAAGCAGAACGGCTTGCAAAATTGCAGCAACTGACCCCCAACCTGAGACGGATTGAAGAGTTCAACCTGGAAACCTCAGTTGAGCGCAGATTATTCTCCGTGAAGCCGCCTGGATACTGGCGAGAGGGCGATTTCTCTATTCACCTGTCGGGTGAGGTGGAAAACGCTGTAGGAGGCTCCGCTTGCGGGCCGATCCTTCAACGCTCGCGCCGCAAGCGGACGCTCCT
>CAMDHJ010000041.1 GCA_945897865.1 Tepidiphilus sp. J10 | reverse complement strand
ATCCTAAAAAACGCAGTTGACCGGACTGTAGGTGCGAATTTATTCGCAAAATCAACCGCTTGTGTGCGAATGAATTCGCACCTACATCAGTAACGCAACTGCTTGAAATTTCACAATATTCAATCCCAACTGAGGATTCCAGGTTGATGGAAAGCCCCCTCTTCTTTGGACAGGCTGACGGGAAGATCGTGCGGATGCCTTGCATGCGGTGGAAGGCGCGAGGAGGCGCGCGACCACTCTCTGCAACGATGAGCAACGCGGCCACGGCCCGGCAGGCGCGTAAGCGGACGCGTAGCGGGCGCACCCGATTGGTGAGCCGCCACGCTTGGCCCATCTACAACATTTCCGGGATTTGGATACTTCAGCGCAGGCTGAGCACCGGCCAGCCGCGTTGTTCAGCGCAGGCTTGCAAGGTGGCATCCGGGTCGACCGCAACCGGGTGATGCACGATTTCCAGCAGCGGCAGGTCATTCAATGAATCGCTGTAGAACCAGCTTTCACTGACATCGGCCCAGCTTTCACCGCGCGATGCCAGCCATTCATTCAGGCGGCGGACCTTGCCTTCCTTGAACGAGGGCAGGCCGAACGGGCGGCCGGTGAATTCGCCGTCATATTGTTCCGGTTCGGTGGCGATCAGGTGTGGCACGCCGAGATGCGCGGCGATCGGCGCGGTGACGAAGCTGTTGGTGGCGGTGATGATGACGCAAACGTCGGCGCGATGTTTGTCCAACAGCGCCGGGGTGCCGGCGGCAATCATCGGGATGATCTTGCGCGCCATGAAGTCGGCATGCCAGGCGTCGAGTTGCGCGCGCGGGTGGCGCGACAGCGGTTTCAACTGAAAGTCGAGAAATTCGAAAATATCCAGCGTGCCAGCTTTGTACTGGTCGTAGAAAGTCTGGTTGCGGGCTTCGTAGACTTCGCGGTCGAGGACGCCCTTTTCGATCAGATATTGCGCCCATTCAAAATCGGAATCGCCGGCGAGCAGGGTGTTGTCAAGGTCGAACAGGGCAAGGCGCATGGTGGCACTTTCATCGGATGAATCGGTAAAGGCCGCATTTTATTCGAGCTGGATGACACATCACGCGACGGTTGCCGATCAGATCATGCGCAACAGCCCTTCCAGCCGCTCCGAGGCGAGGTCGATCTCTTTCAGTTCAACGTCAATCTCGGTATCGCACAGCGGCGAGCCGGACTTCAGCTGCGTGACATCGACCCCCTGTGGCGAGGCGGCAAGCAGGACGAAATCATCACCCATCACCCGGCTGATGATGACGCCGGGAAAAGTGGCCGTCAGGTGGGCGGCAAATCCCGCCAGTAGTTGGTTGCCGGCCGCCCAGCCCATGCGGTCGTTATAGCGGGAGAAATGCTGCAGCATGATCATGCCGGCCCAGGCAAAACCGCTATCGAGGCCGCTTTTACTGATGAAACGCAGATATTCGGTATTGTGCAAACCGGTCAGGTGGTCGTTGAAGAAGTAGGCGAAACGCTGTTTTTCCAATTGCGTTTTCGGCAACTGATCGGCCAATGGTGGCGGCTGGACGCTGCCCAGGCAGCTTTCGGCGGCGGCGACAATTTCCGGGTCGAACTCGCTACCGGCGAGTTGGTGCAGATCGTAGAGTGCTTCCGCCACCGTCTTGCGCGGCTTGTAGATCCGGTTGGTGGTCATCGCGTCGAACGCATCGGCCACCGCCATGATCCGCGACAGACGCGGGATCGCCTCACCCTTGAGGCCGTTGGGGTAGCCACGGCCGTCATGGCGTTCGTGGTGATGCCGCATGATTTCGGCCAGTTCACGGTACATCTCGATGCGCGACAAGGCTTCGTAACCGACTTCGACGTGCTGTTTGATCAGGTCATATTCCAGGCTGGTCAAGCTACCCGGTTTCAGCAGCACGGCATCCGGAATCGCGATCTTGCCGATGTCATGCAGAATCGCCGCGCCTTTCAGGTGTTCGATGTCTTCCTTGCCATAGCCCAGATGCACTGCGATCAGTTCGCAATAATTGGCCACACGTCGAGTATGGCCGGCTGTGTAGGTGTCGCGCTTTTCAATCATCTCCACCATCGACAGAATGGTGTCCTCGTAATTGCCGATCCGCTCCAGTTGCAAGCGTGCCGATTCGGCTTGATGCCGATACGACTGGATGGCGAAGCCGATGTCGCCGGCAAGTTGTTCCAGCATGGCGATCTCTTCCGCATCAAAGCCATCGACGCGGGTGGTCAGCACACAGAGCACCCCGAACGGCTGGGCATAGGCATCCCGCCGCAATGGCAGCGAAGTCACCGAGGAGATGCCGGCTTCAACCAGCGCCGGTTCGATTGACTTGCCCAGCCAGGTCACGGTGCGGTTCTCGTGCAGCGCCAGTGTGGCCGGCCCATCACCCAGGCAATAGCGCAATTTGCGCGAAAGATCGGCATGGCCATAGGACTTGGCGACCACTTCCAGTTCGTCTTTGCGCAGCAGGCTTACCCAGGAAAAGCGGTAATCCGGATTCGCCACCAGGCGATCACAGCAGGCCTTGAGCATTTCGTCCTGGCTGCTGGTGGTGATCAGAATCTCGTTGACGTCGGCCACCATAGCCAGAATGCTGCGCAGGTAGCGCTCGCGATCGAGCAGCGATTCGACCCGGTCGGTCCGCTCACGCACGCGGGCTTCAAGATCGCTGTTCAACGAATGCAGTTCACGTTGCTGTTGGCGCAACCGGCGATTGATGCGGCTGACATAGATCGCAACAATCAAGGCAAGCAGCAGGAACAACAAGGCCAGGATGATCCAGTGTCCATACTGGGCCATCAGCTCAACCCAGGTCAGTTTGCCCTGCTGTGCGTAGGGGCCGATGTGCAGAGTACGCAGCGTTTCATGCACTGCCTGGTAATTCAGCGGAAGGGTCCAGCCCATGATCTGGCTGGTAACTGCGGCAGGATCGTCGGCCGGCATCTGCATCAATGCCACCGCCACCTGAACCGCTACCACGTCCGAGACGCCCTTCAACTTGGCCAGCGGCCACTCCGGATAAAGTCTGGTGCTCAACAGCAACGGAAAATCATCCTGCCGACGTTCACCCAGCACGAAGAAATCGCCCAGCCGGATCAATCCCTCTGCCGCCATTTTCTCCAGCGTTTCGGTACGCACCGTGCCAGCATCGGCTTTGCCATCGCGCACGGCATAGACGACGGCATCGTGCGTACCGGCAAAGTTCAGGGCTTGGAAATCGGCCTCGGGTTTGATCCCCTGGCGCAGCAATTCATGCCAGCCGGCATGCCAACCACCAAAGGAATCATGATCCACCGCAGCGAACACCTTGCCCTTCAAATCGTCAAATTGACGAATTTCGGACTTGTCAGCGCGAGTAAAGATGACGCCACCAAACTGACTGAAGCCCGGCCCGCCATTGTGCTTGCTACGCATGGTCACCACCGGGCTGACGCCATACAGCGCCTCAAGTTCGACATAAAAACTGGGGTTGGCAAGAACGAAATCGACACTGCGCTGGCGCACCGCCAGATGGATTTCATCAAACCCAAGCGGCACGATGCGAAAGGTCTGGTCAGGCAATTTGCGCGCCAGATAATCGGCGGTCGCCGACCAGTTCTGCACCGCCTTGTCCGCCCCGCGTAAAGCCAGCACGCCGATGCGAACCTCACTCGCGACGGCGACCGAGGTCGCGCTGAACAGAGGCATCAGCAACAGAACAAGCAGAAAAAATGCGCGCAACCGCTGCGCTGAAAATCCAAGCCAAGACCTGGCGATTGCGATCAGCATTGAACAAAGGTCCATATCAACGTTACAGGATTCATGTTTGCCGAATGATAGGCGATGCGTCCACGCAGCATAGAGATGGTGGCCCTGAAGGGAAATCCTGCCTCGGCCAGAGGCGGGTTTGACTGCTACATCAGCACTTTCTAATAAAATCGGCCGCATTCGCCTATCCTCTTCTTTACGCTGTACCTCATTTCGGACTTAACGACATGAATCTGGTCGCCAGCAACTTTCCTTCCCACTGGCAGTGGGGTCTTTGGCTCGTGGCCGTCTTGCTCGGCGCGCTGATCGTGCGCAAAGCAAGCTGGCGGATGCTGAGTGACGCTACCAATCTGAACATCTTCCTGGCCGCCACAGTCTGCGTGCTGGGACTCTGGCTGATCAAAACCGGCATCAAACCGGGGTTGAATTTCCACCTTATCGGCGCAACCGCGCTGACCTTGATGTTTCGTCCCTTGTTTGCGCTGTTTTCGCTTGCCTTGCTCACCGCCGCGATTTCAATCTGGCATGGCGAATATCTGGCCTTCGCGGTCAACTGGCTGATTCTCGGCGGCGTGCCGGTGGGCGTGTCTTGGGCCATCTTCCGCCTGGTGGATCGAAAATTGCCGAATCATCTGTTCATCTACATCTTCGTCAACGCCTTCTTCGGTGCCGCCTTGGCTGCGGTTGCGGTCGGCCTGGTGTCAACCGGATTCGTCGCGCTGGCCGGCAGTTACACGTTGAACTACCTGCTGGCGGAATATCTGCCCTACTTCTTCCTGATTGCGTTCAGCGAAGCCTTCATCACCGGCATGCTGATCACCATGATGGTGATCTACAAGCCGGAATGGGTTTCCACCTTCGACGACAAACGCTATCTGGCGGATTGAGCCGAGCCGAGCCGAACATCTCCATGCGTCGATTTCTGCTTGTTGTTTGTCTGTTCCTTCTCCAGCCTGCCCAGGCAGGCGCCATCAAGATTGCAATCGACGCCGAGTTCGGCATTCCCGGCAGCACGTCGGCGCAAGCCATCCTGCATGGGGCGCAGATCGCCGTGAACGAAATCAACGCGGCGGGCGGCGTGTTGGGCAAGCGGCTGGAAATTGTTCAGCGCGACAACCGGGGCGTCCCCGCCCGCGCCATCAACCATCTGCGCGAACTGGCGGCGGACCCGGATGTGGTAGCCGTCATGTGTGGCAAATACAGCCCGTCGGCGGTCGAACTGTTGCCAGAAATTCATCGTCTGAAAATCCCTTTTCTGAACCCGTGGGCGGCCGCCGATCCCATTACCGAGCACGGTTTTTCGCCGGACTATGTGTTTCGCCTGTCACTTCGCGATACCTGGGCAATGCGGAAGATGATGCAGCATGCCGCCAACCGCGGCCTGCATGACGTGGCGTTGTTGCTGCCGAATTCAGTCTGGGGCCAAAGCAACCTGCACGCGGCGCAGCGCTATATCGGGAGTCATCCGGGCCAGAAACTGGTTGCCTACGAATGGTTCAACTTCGGTGACAAACGCCTCGGTTTGCAGTATCGCAACCTGCTGGCGGCTGGCGCGCAAGCCATCATTCTGGTTGCCAACGAACAGGAAGGCGTGGTCTTCGTCAACGAGATGGCCACCTTGCCGCAAGCTCAACGGTTGCCGGTGATCGCGCACTGGGGAATTACCGCCGGGCGCTTTTTCGAACTCACGCAAACGGCGCTGGAAGAGGTCGATGTGGTGGTGGTGCAGACCTATTCCTTCATCGGCAAACGCGACCGCGTCGCCAAACGCGTGCTGAAGGACTTGCAGCAGGTAACCGGCAACGACGACCCGCGCCAAGTGGTGTCTCCGGTCGGCGTTGCGCATGCCTATGACCTGGTCAATCTGCTGGCACGCGCCATCGAAAAAGCCGGCAGCAGCGACCGCGCAGCGATCCGTTCGGCGCTTGAGCAGCTTGGCCCATACACCGGGGTGACGCGGCATTACGCCAGACCCTTCACGCCGGCGCGGCATGATGCGCTGGGTGAAGAGAATGTTTTCTTGGCCCGTTTCGCCGCCGATGGCGCCATCGAGCCCTTGCCGGTTGGCAAACGCCAGGGGCGATCGAATTGAACCTGTTCACCCCGCTTCGAGACTGGCAACAGCGCAGCCTGGGGCGTTCGTTCATGCTCAGCGCGGCGAGCCTGGCGCTGATCTCGGTCGTCCTGATCGCCTCGATTTCCATCGCCGTGCTGTATTGGACCGAGCGTCAGGCGGTGCGCGCCGAATTGCGCCATAAAGGCCGGGTCGCGGCCGATAGCGTGACCCACCCAATCCAGGTCATGGCGCGCGCGTTGTCCGAGTTTGCCCGCAGCGCCATGTTCACCACGGCGGTGCTTGATTCCGGTGATCGCGCCGCGCATGCGCGCCCTTTTCTGCGCGGATATTCCTTTCCGGTGCCGGCCGCCAATGGACTGGCGCTGTGCGACATCAACGGCATGACGTTGGCCGGCACGCGTGAACTGGCCGACTGCCACGCCAATAGGGCGGAATTTGGCCAGGTACTGGCGGATGGCAAGGCCCGTCAGGCGCTAATCAAGACGCCGGATGGCCGCCGCCTGTGGACGATCTTCGAGGGCATCACCTTTATTTACACCGGCACCATAGAAGGCGTCGCGGTTGCACAACTTGATCTGGACCAGTTGCTGCAACCGCTGCCGGAGCAAATCGGGTTGGCGTCGCTGTCGCTGCGGCCACGGCCGGCGTTGGTGAGCGCGGCCAGCCTGAACGCAACAGAAAGCTGGCTGAGTCTGCGGCCGGCGCCGCTGGTGACACCGCTCACGATGGATGCCGGCAACACCGCCCTGGGCAACCTTGAGTTGGTGCTGGATGCTTCCCCACAGACACTGCACGACAAGCTCAGGACACTGCTGGCCGGCTACTTCATTGCCACGCTGACCCTGATCCTGCTTGTGTTCTACTGGGCCAGGCTGCGTTCACGGAAACTCATCGACCCCCTGCTGGCCTTGCGCGACCGCGCCCAGGCGATCGCCGAATCGAATGATCTGACGCTGCCGATTCCGACCGGCGGCGTCGATGAAGTCGGCCAACTGGCGGACGCCATCGACAGCATGGTACGCGCCATCCGTAGCGCGGAAGCAACACGCAACGAGGCGCAGGAACGCTTCCGGCTGATGTTCGAGACCAGCAGCGAAGCCGCATTTTTCGCCTGGCCCGACGGCCGCATCGAATCTGCCAACGCAGCTGCGTTAAGCCTGTTCGGCTACACGCTTGAAGAGTTGCGCGCGCTTGGACGCTTCGGCGTAATGGATGTCAGTGATCCGCGCCTTGGCCCGGCGCTGGAGCAACGCGCGCGCAATGGCAGTTTTCGCGGTGAACTGCGTTGCCGGCGCAAGGACGGCAGCCGGTTTCCGGTTGAAGTGGTCTCGACCATCTTCCTCGACTCGAACGGCGAAGCCCGCAGCAGCAGCATGTTCCGCGATATCAGCGAGCGGATTGAAGCCACCCAACGACTGAAAGACCTGACGCAGCGCCTGGTTGGCGTGCAGGAAACCGAGCGTCGCCACCTGGCCGCCGAGTTGCATGATCGAACCAGCGCCAATCTGGCGGCGATCGACATCAATCAGGAAGTCGCGACAATGGCGCTGCAGGCGCGCGACTGGCAGACCATCGGCGAACGCATGGCCGACAACAGCGCGCTGATCGAAGATACGTCGGTGAGCATTCGCGAGATCTGCGCCGAACTGCGTCCACCGGCGCTGGATTACGCCGGGCTGGCGCCGGCATTGGAGACTTACATCGGCCATTTTCGGCGCCGCACCGGCATCGAAGTGGAGTTGGATTGCATCGACTGCGAGGAAAGGATGCCGCCCTATATCGAATCAACCTTGTTCCGCATTGTTCAGGAGGCGCTGACCAATGTCGCCAAGCATGCAATGGCGAAGAAAGTAAGGGTGGAAGTGATGCGCGAGTCGCAGCTGTTACACCTGAGCGTGACCGACAATGGCAAGGGTTTTAACCCCGCCAGCCCAGGCGAAGCATCGGGGATGGGTCTGATCGACATGCAGGAAATGGCTGAATTCTGCGCGGGCCAGTTTCAACTGCGCTCGCAAGCGCGCGGCGGCACGCGCATCGAGGTCACGCTTCCGGTTCAGAGGGCAACGGCATGAAACGCATCCTCCTGGTCGATGACCACCAGATGTTTCTTGAAGCGCTTTGCGGCCTGCTGGAGAAACAGCCGAACATTGAGGTCGTCGGCCTTGCCTGCAACGGGCTGCAGGCCATCCATATCGCGGCGGAGATGCTGCCCGACATCGTCTTGATGGATGTCAGCATGCCTGGCCTGAACGGCATTGCGACAACCCGCCAACTGCTTGCCGCCCACCCTGGCATCAAGGTCATCGCGCTGTCGACCCATGTCGAGCAGATCTATGTCAACGACATGATGCGGGCGGGTGCCTCCGGCTATGTTTCGAAATCGGAAGGCGGCAAGGAACTGCTGCGCGCCATCGAAGCGGTATCGCTGAACCGCCACTATTGGTGCCCGAGCGCAATCGAATCACTCGCCCGCACGCTGAACGAAGATGGCAAGCCAGCCAACCTCAGTCCAAAGTTGGCGGCACGCGAACTGCAGGTGCTGCGTCTGGTTGCCAGCGGCCTGAGTTCGCAGCAGATTGCGGTGCAATTGAATATCGCGTTCGGCACGGTAGAAGTGCACCGCCGCAACATCATGCGCAAGCTGGGCCTGCACAGCGCGGTCGAGTTGACCCGCTATGCCATCGACCACGACCTGCTGCGGGATTGACCACTCGGGATCACCAGGTACTTATTGATCCGGCCAGCCATGGCACTACCTTAAGCATTCCGATACCTACTCCCCCCTTTGAAAAAGGGGGGCTGGGGCAACCAGAGACTTGGCCTCCGTTTTTGGGCGGCTTAGTCGGTTGGCTGGTAGTCCTATCAGGGATTTATGAGACATCAGCATAGGCCACCGCCGTTAAATCCCCCTCAATCCCCCTTTACAAAGGGGGAAGCAAACCCATCCAACGGCCTGGGGCGGCACGCTGCGCTTAAGGTAGAGCCATTGGATCCGGCCAGGTTTATCCGAGATTGACCACCATCCAAGCAAACCAAAATGTTGACG
This sequence comes from Tepidiphilus sp. J10, assembly GCA_945897865.1. Lineage (GTDB taxonomy): Bacteria > Pseudomonadota > Gammaproteobacteria > Burkholderiales > Thiobacillaceae > PFJX01. The sequence goes on along the minus strand of CAMDHJ010000041.1, from coordinate 17,337 downwards.
TAGGTTGGGCACGCTTCGCTTTGCCCAACCAACTTGATTCAAATCCGCCAATTGAACAATCAGGTTTAATTTGTGCCGGATTATTTGTGCCGGTTCAATGACTACCTGTTTTCAGGTATCAAATACAAGCGCCCCGGTATTTTTATCCGCTGCCTGAATCGCTAGTCTGAAATTCCGAAGCAACAGAATATCCAGCCATTCAGGGGTCATAGATGGCATCAACAAACGGCAGCCGGTTTAACCCGCTTCTTCGCTTCAACCCGATACCCACCCGGAGCAAATCCGTCGAGGCTTGGCAATCTGTGATGCGTTGGTCATGAACCATACCTTCAGACCCTCCGTGGCGATGCGGGAAATCGCCTGCACCATCAATGTGACCGACCAACTCAGCAGCGAAGCGCGCTATCGCATCCTGGCCGACTACTCTCCGGACTGGGAATACTGGCTCGGCGCGGATCGCCGTTTTGTCTATGTCTCCCCCGCCTGCGAGGCCGTCTGCGGTTATCCGCCGCAAGCTTTTCTGGATGATCCGGAACTGTTCTGCAGCCTGTTGCATCCGGATGATCATGCTGTCTGGCATCACCATATCGACGATCAGGCAGGCGAACAGGCAGGCAATCATGCCGCGCATGCCAACCTGATCTTGCGGCTGCTCGACTCGAACGGCGATCTGGTCTGGCTGGAACATCAATGCACACCGGTATACGACCAGGAAGGTCAATATCAGGGCCGTCGCGGCGTCAATCGCAACATCACCGAGCGCATGCATGCCGAGGCGGAAACGCGTCATGTCAGCCGGTTGTTGAAAGTGTTGAGCCAAGTCAACCAGCACATCTCGCGCGAGCAGGATGAGAGCACGCTGATTGATTCGATCTGCCGAGTCGTCGTCGAAGTCGGCGGTCTGGTCACCAGCCAAGTGGCTTTTGCCGATGCGATAACCGGACTGTTGACGCCCATTGCCACATCCGGCGCCCCCGTCCATCCGCCGGATGGTGATTGGCCGCGTTTGAGCGCCGACAAGCTGATTCTGTCCAAAAATTCCTCACAGCAATTGGAAACGCCACATCTCTGTCTCCCGTCACAGCAACACAACTGTCTCGATACCTGGTGTGAATCGTTGAATGCCCAGGGCATCGGCGGCGTCATTCACTACCCGCTTCAGCGTGGCAATCATCGCTTCGGACTGATCAGTTTCTTTGCCGACAGCACCGCCCTGCTGCGAGATGATGTTTGCGCCCTGCTGAAGGAAATCGCAAACGATCTGGCTTACGCGCTACAGAGTTTTCAGCATCGACGGCAGGAGTTCGAGGCCCGTTTCAAGCTTGCCAATCGCGAAGCGCACCTGCAGACCATGATGCAGACGGTGCCGCTGGGTATCGGCGTCGTGGTGGCGCGGGAATTCACCGAGGTGAATCAAGGCGTGTGCGGCATGCTGGGCTATGCTGCCGACGAATTGGTCGGCCAGCCAGCGCGCATGGTGTATGCCGACGATGCCGAATATGAGCGTGTCGGGCTGATCAAATATGCCGCGATCGAAGCGACCGGTACCGGTCACATTGAAACCCATTGGCGCCGCAAGGATGGCCGGATTATCGATGTGCATTTGATCAGTTCGGCTTTCGATCGACTCGATCTCGACAAAGGTGTGGTTTTTACCGCCGAGGACATCAGTGAACGCAAGCAGGCCGAGGACCGGCTGGAATTCCTGGCGAATTTCGATCCGTTGACCCGCTTGCCGAACCGCGATCTGCTGCATGATCGTCTGGAGCATGGCATCCAACGCCAGCGCCGCGATGGCAAGCAACTGGCGGTACTGCTGATCGATCTGGATCGTTTCAAGCACATCAATGAAACGCTTGGACACCGCGTCGGTGATGCGCTGTTGCAGACGCTGGCGGAACGATTGCGGGAGCATATGCGGAGCGCCGATACCCTGGCGCGGGTTGGCGGCGACGAATTCGTGCTGTTGCTGGAGAACGATGTATCGCTGCTGGCCATCAGCAGCTTCGCAAGCAAGGTGCTCAGCCTGCTGAGCGAACAGGTTCTGGTTGACGACATCCCGCTCTACGTCACCGCCAGCATGGGCATCAGCCTGTTCCCCAACGACGGAGCCACTGCCGACGACCTGTTGCGGCATGCCGATGTCGCGCTTTACAAGGCCAAGGACCACGGTCGCAACGGTTTTCAGTTCTTCGAAGCCGAGATGACCACTTATGCCTATGAGAACCTGCTCATGGAAAGCGCATTGCGCGTCGCGGTCAGCCGCAATCAATTGCGCGTCCACTATCAACCCCAGGTGAATCTGGCCAACGGCGAACTGTGTGGCGTCGAAGCGCTGGTTCGCTGGCAACATCCGGTACTTGGCCTGATCCCACCGGGGCAGTTCATCCCGCTGGCGGAGGATGCCGGCGTGATCGGCATGATCGGCGAATGGGTGCTGCGCGAGTCGTGTCGCCAGATGCTGGACTGGGAGGCGCGGGGATTTCACATGCCGCGCGTATCAGTCAATCTTTCGGTGCAACAGATCAACCGGGATACGTTGTTGCCGATGGTTGACAGCATCCTGCGGAAATCCGGCCTGAGTAGCGACCGGCTGGAACTGGAAGTGACCGAATCGATGATCATGCGCCAGGCGGACATGGCGCGCGGCGTCCTGGATGACCTGCTTGAACTGGGCGTCAAACTGGCGATCGACGATTTCGGCACCGGCTATTCCTCGCTCGCCTACCTGAACAAATTGCCACTGCACCGCCTCAAGATCGACCAATCCTTTGTCCGCGGTATCGGCCGCGATAAAAGCGCCGACGCCATCGTGCGCACCATCATCGCGCTGGCCCGCAGCCTGGGGCTGGAAACCGTCGCGGAAGGTGTGGAAGAACAATCACAAGCCGATTTCCTGGCGCGTGAGTTATGCGATGTCTGCCAGGGATTTCTCTTCAGCCGTCCGGTCGAGGCGGATGCAATCTTCACACGTTGGGCTGCGCAAGACTGTTCGGCGTCGGCTGCTCCCGCTCAGTCTTTTGGCGCTCCGCCCGCCTCGAACACAAGATAGCCGCGGGCGCGTTCGATCAATTGTTCGCCGAAGCCAGTGCGGTCGGGTCTGGCATAGGGCGCGATCTCGACCAGAACCAGGCGGCTCAGGCCGGCTTTTGCCAGTGCCGCCTGCTGCTTGGTGCTCAGCGCGGGCGGCAAGTTCACGACCACTTCAGCTTGCACGGTTTTATCGCTTTCACCCTGCAGGACAGTCCGCCAGTCGGTGGCCGAGTTTGCCGCCGTAGCTACATCGGGACAACCAGCGGCGGGGGCTCGCGCCAGGCGTTGCAAAGGCAATCGCGCACCTTGTTGAAGTTGCTGCAAGGCTTCGTCAATCTGCTCGACCGGCGCGCAAAGCGGCCAGATCCGCAGCCGCACACCCAGGTCCGCTTCATGATCAAGCTGGCTCAGGCGCACGACAAGCCGAGCGACCTCATCCGCAGCCGCCGGCACTTCAAATTCAAGCTTGCCGGACGCATTCAATGCCACCCTTTCCAGCCGCGCATTCAAGGTTTTCCAGACATAGCCTTCAATAAACCAGCGCGTGCCGGCTGGGTTGGAAGATGGGTTGAAATCAAGACCATAACCGGTCAACAAGCCTTCGCTGCCCAGGCGATCCTGATCGTCCTGCACCAACGCTTCCAATACATCCGGATTGGCCTGCGGGAACAAGATCCGGGTTTTGATCCAGCCAGGATTCGAGGTTGACGGGACTGCCACGCCAATATCCCCCCAATCCAACCCGGCCAGCAGTTCAGCCGCTTGCTTGGGTATTGCTTGCTCGGGGTTTGCTTGCTCGCCCTGAACAGCCAATCGCGGACCAAACAACATGATGCTGTAAGCGCGCCCAGCGTAAACGCTGGAAAGCTGCCAGACCTCGCCATCCCCCGCCTGCGCCGGTCGCTGACAGTAAAGCCATTGCGAGGCGCCGGCTTTGAACCAGCCGATCTGCACCTCCTGGCCGTATAAACTGCGCCAGTTGCGGCTCAGCCTGGCGTAATAGGTCGCCGCATCGGTGGTCAAAACCGGGGTGTGGCGCAAGACGGCGAGCTGCAAGTCGGCTTGCGGCAGGTGCAACTGCAGCGCATCGCTTTCCTGTTCCGGCATGGCCCGCTGCCACGGGTTGGCGTATGGCAGCGTAAGTAACTTGATCTGTATCCCGATCTGCAAACCTGTCGCGTTGGCGCCAGTTGAAACCAACATCCAGATCAGCAGCCAAAGTTGAGCCAACCTTGGGCTGAACCTTGGGCTGAACCCTGGGCTCCGCTTCATTGCCATTGATTTCATGCTAAAACGCCGCTCCATGTCCGACACCGCCAATCTACCCGAAGCCTGCGCCGCTGAACTGACCTTTCCGGAAAACCTGCCGGTATCAGCCCGTCGCGATGACATCACTGCCGCATTGCAGGCGCATCAGGTGGTGATCGTGTGCGGTGAAACCGGTTCCGGCAAGACCACCCAGTTGCCCAAGATCGCACTCGTCGCTGGCCGTGGCCGGGGTGGCAAACACGGCAAAATCGGCATGACACAGCCGCGCCGGATTGCCGCCAAGAGTGTCGCCAACCGGCTAGCGGAAGAAACCAAAACCCGCCTGGGCGGTTTCATCGGCTGGCAGGTACGGTTTACCGATCAGGTTGGCCCCGACACCCGCATCAAGGTGATGACCGACGGCATTCTGCTGGCGGAAACGCAATCCGACCCGGACTTCCGCGCTTACGACACGCTGATCCTGGATGAAGCGCACGAACGCAGTCTGAACATCGACTTCCTGCTCGGCTACCTGAAAACACTGCTACCGCGTCGCCCCGAATTGAAGGTGATCATTTCTTCGGCGACGCTGGAAGCGGATCGCTTTTCGGCGTACTTCAACGGTGCGCCGGTGGTGGAGGTTTCCGGCCGGACGTATCCGGTGGAGATGCGCTATCGCCCGCCGGCAGAAGTCGTTAACGAGAAAAAGGACAGCGCCAGCAACAAACCTGCCGCTGCCGAAGAAGAACCGGATTTCGACCTCGCCCTGCTGCACGCCGTCGATGAACTGGCGGCAGAAGGCCCGGGTGATATCCTGGTCTTCCTGCCCGGCGAGCGCGAGATTCGCGATGCGCAGGAATCGCTGCGCAAGCATCACCCGCCGCACACCGAAATCCTGCCGCTGTTCGCGCGGCTGTCGGTCAGCGAGCAGGAACAAGTGTTCAAGTCGCACAGCGGCCGCCGCATCGTGCTGGCCACCAACGTCGCCGAAACATCACTCACCGTGCCGGGCATTCGTTATGTGGTTGATGCCGGCCTGGCGCGGGTGAAGCGGTATTCGATCCGCAACAAGATCGAACAACTGAAGATCGAAAAAGTCTCGCAAGCCTCCGCCAATCAGCGCGCCGGCCGCTGCGGCCGGGTGGCGGAAGGCATCTGCATCCGCCTGTATGACGAGCAGGATTACCTGTCGCGACCGAAGTACACCACACCGGAACTACTGCGCTCGTCGCTCGCCGGTGTGATTTTGCGGATGAAGTCGCTGCGTCTGCCGGAGATCGACAGTTTCCCGTTCCTTGACGCGCCGGAACCGAAGCGCATCCGCGACGGCCAGCAATTGCTGGTTGAACTCGGCGCGCTGGATGAAAACGGCAGCGGGTCTGGCAAACTCACCGGCATCGGCAAACAACTGGCGCATCTGCCGGTCGATCCGCGCATCGGCCGCATGCTGATCGCCGCGCGCGACAAAGCCTGTCTGCATGAAGTGCTGGTCATCGCCGCAGCGTTGACCAGCCAGGATCCACGCGAACGCCCGCTGGAAAACCAGGCCGCCGCCGACCAGAAACATGCCCGCTTCGCCGACCCGAATTCCGATTTCATCGCGCTGCTCAAGCTCTGGCATTACCTCGACGATCAGAACGCGCACCGCAAATCGCAACGCAAACTGCGCGAAGGCCTGAAGGCGGAATATCTGTCACCGTTGCGTGTGCGCGAATGGCGGGATGTCTATGGCCAGTTGACGACGCAGGTGAAGGAACTCGGCTGGAAAGTGGCGGATGTGTGGGTGAAGGGGGAAGGGTCCGCGCCTTCGGCGCTCAAGGGTGAAGGGTCGCCTTCGGCGGAAACCCCACCCTTCACCCTTCACCCTTCACCCTTCACTCCGGAACGGTACGCACTGATCCACCAGGCCCTGCTGCCCGGCCTGCTCGGCAATCTGGGTTTCCTCACCGAGGACGGCGTCTATCTCGGCGCGCGCGAAGTGAAATTCCTGATCTTCCCCGGCTCCGGCGTCAAGAAGAAGCCGAAGTGGGTGATGGGCGCGGAGATCGTCGAAACCAAGCGGGTGTATGCCCGCACGGTGGCAAAGATCGAATCCGAGTGGGTGGAACACGCCGCCAAGCATCTGCTCAAGCTGTCCTACACCGACCCGCACTGGGCGAAAAAGCCGGCGCATGTCGCCGCCAGCCTGCGTGCCACGTTGTATGGCCTGCCCATCATCAATGGCCGCAAAGTGCATTACGGCCCGATCGACCCGGTGCTCAGCCGCGAGCTGTTCATTCGCGGCGCGCTGGTGAATGGCGACTTCGAAACGCGCGCGCCGTGGTTCGTGCACAACCAGCGTCTGCTGGAGGAAATCGACGACCTGTCGCACCGCTCGCGCAACGCTCGCATCGCGGTCGATGAAGAGGCGATTTACCAGTTCTTCGATGCGCGCATTCCGATTGGCATGCACAACGGAGCGGCGTTCGAGAAATGGCGGCGCGAGGCCGAACACAACAACCCGAAATTGCTCTTCCTCGAACGCGAGAATCTGCTCTCCGGTGACAAGCAAGCCAGCGCGCGCGACTTTCCGCCGCACATCGAATTCAACGGCGTCCGCTTTACGCTGACCTACCGCTTCGACCCCGGCACGCCAGACGACGGCGTCACGCTGGAAGCGCCGCTCGCCGCACTCAACCAGATTCCGGTGCTGGCCTGCGAATGGCTGGTACCCGGCTTGCTGGAAGAAAAGATCACTGCGCTGATCAAGAGTCTGCCGCAATCGATCCGGCGCAGCTTTGTGCCGGTGCCGGATTACGCGCGTGCGGCGACCCAGGCGCTGCTGGAAAGCAATAAAACTGTGGCAATGACCGACGCCCTCGCCACCTTCCTGAGCAAAACCACCGGCACGTTGATCCCGCGTGACGCCTGGCGGCCGGAAGCGTTGCCGGCACATCTGAACATGCATTTCCGCGTTCAGGACGAGCGCGGCAAGCCGCTGGCCGAGGGTCGTGATCTGGGCACTTTGCGGCAGCAACTCGGCGGTGCGGCGCGGCAGGAACTGGCCCGCTCGGCAGAGAAGTTCGAACGTGACAACGTGACCAAATGGGATTTTGGCGATCTACCGGAAAGCATGCATGTCGGCATGTCTGGCAGCCCTCGCAGCAAACCCAATTTAGCCGCCTTCCCGGCGCTCGAACACGTCGCCGGCCTGGTGCGTCTGGCCTTGTTCGACAGCGCCGAAGCGGCCGAAGAGGCACATCGAGAAGGCGTCGCACGCCTGCTCTGGCTGGGTTTTCCTGATTTGCTGAAGCAGAGCGAACGCGATCTGGCCAACAAGTTGAAAGCAAGCAGTCTGCAATATGGGCTGTTGTTCAAAGGTGCGCCGGGCTTCAGCAACCCGGCAGAAAGCCTGCTGCGTGACGTGCTCAACGCCGCCGTTCTGGAGGTACTGGGTTTCGACAAACCCCTGCCACGCAAGCAAATCAACTTCGAAAACGCCGCCAAAGCGGCCCGCCCGCGCCTGCCTGACGCAGTGGCGCGCATGGCCCAGATTGCGCTGGATGTCCTCGCCGCCGCGCTGAAAATCGAACAAACGCTGACCAAAGCACCGCCCGCCTGGAAAGCCGCCGTAGCGGACATGCGCAGCCAGCTCGCCGAATTGGTTTTCCCCGGCTTCATGGCAAGACACCGCGCCAATCGGCTGGTGCATCTGCCGCGCTATCTGAAGGCGATGGAGATGCGACTCAACAAACTCGCCGCACAAACCGCACGCGATCTCGGCAGCATGCACGAAATGGCCAAACTGTTGAGCGCCTTCCGCCTGCGCCGCGAACGCCTGGCGGCGCAAGGACGCATGAGCACCAGCATCGGCGGCGGCAACATCGAACCCGAAATGGACGAATTCCGCTGGCGCCTGGAAGAACTTCGCGTCAGCCTGTTTGCACAGGAATTGAAGACGCCGGAGCCGGTTTCGGTGAAGCGGCTGGAAAAACGCTGGGCGGAAATCGCCGGAATTTGACGCAACTTGCCCTCATGTCGGACCCACACAGAGAACCTGCCGTCAATCCATCCACGCCAGTTACCCGATAATTTTCCTCAAGATTCTTGGTGATGAGTCGATAGCGCTTGCATTCGTCAAAGCACTGGACAAACAAGTGAAATCAGCGTTCTGCAACAGCACGGTCACCACCAAGATTCTTGGCTTCACCGCCTTGCTGTTTCTGGTGTTGCTCACGACATCGCTGGTGCATTCTTTCCTGAGTGAAAAAAAGCTCGCCGAGACCTTCTCCGCTGAGCAAACGAAAGCTATCGCCGACAGCTATTTCGACGGCCTCAACAAACTCATGCTCACCGGTGGTATCGCCGAGCGCGGCGAATTGCAAAAACAGATTGCCGGTCTGCCGAATGTGCTTGAAGCGCGCGTCATCCGGGGTGAGGGCATCAACCAACAGTACGGTCCGGGTTTGGCTGATGAAGCGCCACGCGACGAGTTCGATCAAGCCGCGTTGAAGGGCGAGGAGTCGACGCGCATCGACCGCACCGAGCAAGGTCGCCGGCTGACCGTCATCCGTGCATTCAAGGCCAGCGAGCACACGCGCGGCGTCAACTGCATGGGCTGCCACAGCGTGCCTCCGGGCAGCGTGCTGGGTGCGATTCGGATCAGTCTTGATCTGGCACCGATCGATGCGCAGATTCGCAATTCCGGTTTCGAATCAATCGGCATTCATCTCATCTTGTTTGTACTCGGCATGTTCCTGCTGATGGCGGCGCTAAAGCGGGTCATCTCGGTGCCGATCAAACAGCTCACCGATACGATGAGCCGGATCGAGCAGCAGTCAGATATTTCGTTGCGAGTCGCCGTGCATGGCAAGGACGAGGTGGCCTGCGCCGGCTCGACTTTCAACACCATGCTGGAACGTTTTGCCGGCATCCTTTCTCAAGTCAGCGCATCCACCCGCAACCTGGCGGGTGTTGCCAGCCAGTTGGTCGATGTAGCCAGCCGAACACAGATTGGCGTCAAACGTCAGCTTTCTGATACCGAATCACTTGCCAAAACGCTGCACCAACTCGCCGGCACCGTGCAGGGTGTTGCGCAAAACACGCGGGAAGCCGCCAGCGCCGCGATTCAGGCCGACAGCGAGGCGAAAGAAGGCGCTGCCACTGCGGCCACGGCGCTAGGTGCAATTTCTGAGATGTCACAACAACTCGAACAAGCGGTGCAAGTCATTTCACGTCTGGACAACGATAGCCGCGACATCGGCAAGGTGATCGGCCTGATTCGGGAAATTGCCGAGCAGACCAATCTGCTGGCGCTGAATGCCGCCATCGAAGCGGCCCGCGCGGGTGAGCAGGGACGCGGTTTCGCTGTCGTCGCCGATGAGGTGCGCACGCTCGCGCAGCGGACCCAATCCGCCACCCAGGAAATCGGGAACATCATCGTCAATGTCCAGGGACGCGCAAAGGAAGCCGTCGGTGCGATCCAGAATGCCAAGCAGAAAACCGAATCCAGCGTGAGCAGCGTGAAGGACAGCGCCCTGGCCCTGACCACGATTTCCGGATCAGTCGGCGTGATCACCCGGATGAACACACAGATTGCCAACAGCTCGGGCGAACAAAGCATGGTTGCGGAGAACATCAGCCACATGATCGGCGATATCGGCGATGTCGCCCGTGATGCCGCCAGCCATGCCCGCGATACGCAGAATGCCAGCCAACAACTGGCGCAGCTGGCGAATGAACTGGAGAAACTGGTCAATCAGTTCCGTTTCTGAACCGTCCCGGCTCAATTTCGGTTCGGTTTCGGAGTGAATTTCACGGCAATAATTTGATTGGCGTCATATCGCTTCGGCTGCGCAAGCCAGGCGAGCGATTTCCCCCGTAAAATCGCCGCATGCAAATCAAGATCGCGCTGGCACAAATGAATCCGACGCTAGGGGATCTGGCCGGCAATGCCGCCCAGATCGTCGCCCTGGCGCAACAAGCTGCTGATGCCGGAGCAGCAATTCTGGTCACCCCTGAACTCGCGCTGTGCGGTTATCCGCCGGAAGACCTCGCGCTACGGCCCGATTTCTACGACGAGAACGCGCGCGTACTGGCTCAGCTTGCCAGCCAGTTGCCAGCGACGCTGACGGTGGTGGTCGGCCATCCGCTGAATGAATATGGCCGCTTTTTCAATGCCGCTTCAGTCTTGCGCGCGGGGCAGATCGAAGCGGTCTATCGCAAGCAGAAATTGCCGAATCATTCCGTATTCGATGAGCAGCGCACCTTCGTCATGGGTGAAGCAGCCTGCGTATTCGACTGCTGCGGCATGCGTTTCGGCATCAATATCTGCGCCGATATCTGGGAGCCCGGCACCGCAACCCAGGCGCGGGATGCCGGCGCGCAAGCGCTGCTGGTGCTGAACGCATCGCCTTTTCATATTGCAAAGCAGACTGAACGCCATGAAGTCGCCCGCCACCGCGTCTTGGAAACCAACCTGCCGCTGGTCTATGTGAACATGGTGGGCGGTCAGGATGAACTGGTTTTCGATGGCGCCTCTTTCGCGCTCGATGCCCACGGTGATTTGAGCGCACAGTTTCCGGCTTTTATCAGCGGCCTGCATTTCGTCGAAATCGAACACGGCCAGCCGCGTGGTGCCATGCATCCGCAACCAGATCACGAAGCGGCGGTGTATCAGGCGCTGGTGCTGGGGGTGCATGATTACGTCGAAAAAAACGGCTTTCCCAGCGTGCTGGTGGGTTCCTCCGGTGGAATTGATTCGGCGCTGACCCTCACAATCGCGGTCGATGCAATCGGCGCAGACCGCGTCCAAGCGGTGATGATGCCGTCACAATTCACCGCCAGCATGAGTCTGGAAGATGCCGAACAACTCGCAGTCAATCTCGGCATCCGCTATGACGTGCAACCCATCAAGCTGATGTTCGACATGTTTCTCAGCGAGTTGGCGGACGAATTCAACAACCTGCCGTTCGATCAGACCGAAGAGAACATCCAGGCCCGCGTGCGCGGCATCATCCTGATGGCGTTATCGAACAAGTTCGGCCATCTGGTGCTGACCACCGGTAACAAGAGTGAGATGGCCAGCGGTTATGCCACGCTTTACGGCGACATGGCGGGCGGTTTCGCGGTGCTGAAGGATGTGGCGAAAACCCTGGTCTGGCGGCTGGCGCGCTACCGCAATCAACTCGGTAATGTGGAGACGCCGCTGATTCCGGAACGCATCATCACGCGACCGCCGAGCGCCGAGCTGCGTGCCGATCAATGCGACCAGGACAGCCTGCCGCCGTATGAAATCCTCGATGCGATCATGGCCAGTTATGTCGAGAATGACATGGCGCCGCATGAAATCATTGCGGCTGGACATAGCGCCGCCGATGTCCGCAAAGTCATCGGGCTGATCGACCGCAGCGAATACAAGCGTCGCCAATCCCCCCCCGGCATTCGCGTCACTGCGCGCGGCTTCGGCCGCGACCGGCGTTATCCGATCACCAATAAATATCGCGCGCCCTGAACGCCCGACCTTACCCCTGCCCTGGAGACCTGCCTATGAAAAAAGTCGAAGCCATCATCAAACCCTTCAAGCTTGATGAAGTCCGTGAAGCCCTGTCAGCCCTGGGTGTATCTGGTCTGACCGTGACTGAAGTGAAAGGATTTGGCCGTCAGAAAGGCCATACCGAGTTGTATCGCGGCGCGGAATATGTTGTCGATTTCCTGCCGAAGGTCAAAGTAGAAGTCGTGATCGCCGATAGCATGCTCGATGCCGCGCTGGAAGTCATCGTCAAAGCCGCCCGTACAGCCAAGATCGGTGATGGCAAGATTTTTGTCACTTCGGTCGAACAAGTCATCCGCATCCGTACCGGTGAGGCCGGTGAAGACGCCATCTAATCAAGGAGACCACATGTCCAAACTTACGCGCCTGACCCAGTCCCTGCTGGCTTTGAGCCTGATCTCGCTGACGGCTGCGACACCGGCCTTGGCGCAACAACCCTATCTGATCACCCCGGCCGGCTCACCTAATCCCTACCTGCCAAGCACCGTCACGCCGGGCTTGATGCCCAGCGCGGCACCGGCCCCAGCCCCGGCACCGTTCGGTTTCCCGCAGTTTGGCCTGCCGAGCTTGCCAAGTATGCCGAGCTTGCCGAGCTTGCCGAGCATGCCCAGCCTCCCGAGTTTGCCTAGCATTCCGGGCATTCCCGACCTGCGCGGGATTCCGATACCGCTGGTCGGCACGCTGTCGCCGACACCAACCAAGCCCTACAGCATGCGGCCCGGTATCCCTGATGGCGCAAAGAAACAGATGATGCAGATGATGATGCCGATCATGAGCAGCATCTTCCGCATGTCGATGCCGGATGCCATGAACTGGTTTACCTACAAAATCCAGGCGAAACCCGGCGTCAGTTTCGACGATGTGGTCGAGTCGATGATGCTGCGTGCCAACAAGCTGAACTTCAAATACGTCGGCAACAATCTGATGTACAAGGATTTTCAGGCCGTGCTGGGCGACATGACCGCGCCACGCATCGAAGTCCACAGCTTCTGTGATATCGGCGTTGGCCGTGACCTGCTCAGGATCAGCCCGGAATTCCTGGTTTTCCTGCCCTGCCGCATCGGTGTCATGGAAGATGCCGAGAAGAACATCTGGGTGATGATGTTGGACTGGAACCTGGAATGGGTGGATGGCTATGAAACCCAGATGGGCATTTCACCAGAGCTATCCAAAGGCGCGATCGAAATCCGCAAGAAAATGGCGGAAATCATGCAGGCTGGCGCCAACGGCGATCTTTGAAAACAATCACTTGCAAGGTAGTTAGTGCCTTGACCTTGTGGCCTGTCCTTCCAATAGGACAAGTAAAAGGACGAACAGCAGGACAACTTGTCCTTCTGTTCGTCCATTAGTCAGAAATCAGGCGCCTTAAAGCCATCGAATATTTTGATGAGACCATAAGCAGCGACGGCACGCCTTTTGATGTGCAGCAACAAATAAGCCAGCGACCTGGGGCCTCAGCCAGCGAGATCAATTTTTCTAATATTTGAGACTCGCGGGTCAGAGAACCCAGAAATTCAGTAGCAACTTAAATCGGCTCTCAATAAACGGCTTACAACCGTTATTTATTTCCATTGAACCAACGCTGGCAGACTGTTCGCAAGCACCGAATCCCCATGAAAACCCTCCATACCCTGTCCGCCTCGCCCTTTGCCCTGCAATTCCTCGACCTTTTTCAGGAAATGGACATCGTAGCAACGCATTTCGATTCGGCCCGTAACCTCCACCGTGCACTGAAAACGCAAAAGCCCGACATCTTCATTGGCGAATTTGTCTACGCATGGGGAAATGACTACGCCGGCAACACTATCTCGAATCTCGATGTCACCCTGCGCACCTTGCAGGCGGTTGCCCCCAGAGCAAAGATCATTGTCGTCATGCAGGCAGCCGAAGCAGCCCATATCGACAAACTGCTGGCGGTGTTTCCGATACATGCCACGCTGATTCTGTCCTGTAACACCGACGCACTGCGCACCGCACTCAGGGACAACCAGGATAACCCGGACTGACCGCCATGAGCCCCATGCTGCCCACCGCCGACATCTCCAGCATTGCCCACGCCATCGAACTGGCCGTGGCCCCGGTGTTCCTGCTCACCGGCATTGCCGGCCTGCTTTCCGTATTGATCAACCGGCTAGGCCGCGTCGTGGATCGCTTCCGCACACTGCATGGACGTCAACCCGACCTGCAAGATGACGCGAAACATTCTGCAACCTCCGAAATGGCCGTTCTGGAAAAACGCACCTGGCTTATCCACCGCGCCATCGCCCTATGCACAGGCGGCGCATTATTGGTGTGCATGGTCATTGCCACCGTGTTCATCGGCTATCTGGTCAGCCTGCCGGTAGCACTGACCATCGCCACCCTGTTCATCCTGGCCATGGTGTCCCTGGTAGCCGGCCTGCTGTTCTTCCTGCGGGAAGTGCAATTGTCGACCGGATACATCCACGTATTGCCGCGCTGATGCTATTGGAGATGCTCAGGGAATCTCTGAAGAATCCGTCATTTCGCATTCGCGGGAATCCAGCGCCTTAGGCCCTTTAGCTTGCCTTGCCAAGCATCACCAAACAAATCAGACTAGTCTCCTGACTAGTTAATGGAGATGCGGCATGCAAACTTGGCCCGTTCAAGATGCGAAAGCGCGATTTAGTGAATTCCTGGATGCTTGCATTTCCGAAGGCCCACAGATGGTGACCAAGCGCGGCGCCGAAGCTGCCGTGCTGGTACCGGTAGAGGTTTGGCGCAGGATGCAGGCTACGGCGAGACCTTCGTTGAAACAACTCCTGTTGTCCGATGCTGCACGCGGTGATCTAGTTTTGCCCCCGCGCGGTCAAGCACGTCGGCGCAATGTGCGGGAAATGGAATGAAGCATGTACTTGCTCGACACCAACGTCATATCGGAATTGCGCAGACAAAAACCACACGGCGCGGTGGTTGCCTGGATAGAGTCTGTAGAAGACAAGCAGCTTTTCGTTTCAGCAGTGACATTGGGCGAAATTCAAGCCGGAATCGAAATAACCCGCGAGCAAGACCCGGAAAAAGCCTTGCAGATAGAACAATGGCTGAATCTTGTGGCTTTGACGTACAACGTTTTGCCAATGGATAGCGAGGTTTTCAGGTCTTGGGCAAGGCTGATGCACAGAACATCGGAAACGCTTTATGAAGATGCAATGATTGCGGCAACGGCCCAAGTGAACAAATTGACGGTGGTTACGCGCAATGTCGCTGACTTTCAGAGTTTTGGTGTCAATCTGCTTAATCCGTTCGATGTGAGAACGAACTGAACTGGTCTTGCTAATTTTTATGGGGAAATTCGAGCTGGCCCATTTAATTCATTGCCCCTGGCCCCTGTTAACTCTCTGATTGCTCCAAAAACGCTGCTTTTCCCAAGTCCGACAGATCCCTAGCCAGCCGCAACTTTAATCAATTCCATGTCTTTCTTGAGCAACTGGTTGACCAGTTGATTGACCGTGGTGCCGCGCTTCTCGGCACTGGTGGCGAGGAAGTCGAGCACCTCCGGATCCAAGCGCACGGGGGGAATCAGACGCAGGTCGGGGCGATAGAACTTGCCGCGCTCAGCGTTGCTGAAATCGTATTCGTCCTTCATGGCGTCACCTTCACTCGTTGGCCGCGATGCGGCGTTATCCTTGCTCGTACTGTTCGCGCTCGCGCCGGGTCGCCGGCCGCGCTGAGATCACGCGCACCAGCGCCGTGTTCGGTCCGGTGGCATTGAACGTATGGACCACCAACAATAGCTGCTGATTTGCGGCACGTCCCAAACTGACCCAGCGTTCCTCATTCTCGCTGTGCTCATCATCAAAGCGCGTCATCGCCAGCGGATCGAGCAAGACTGTCATGGCGTCCATGAAATCTACACCATGCTTGACGAGATTGCCCGCCGCCTTGGCGTCATCCCACTCAAACTCGTAGTCCGTGCCTTTGCTCATCAGTGCGCGGCGGCGTGTGCTCGTTTGGTGACGACCAGCTTCTTCACCGCAACTGCAGTCCGCGACAAATCCCAACGCCGGGTCTGGTATTTGATGATGAGGCTCTCCAGCACTTTCTTGACGACGGATTGTTCGTCGGGCGGCAACTGCCTGGCTGCCTCGAACTGCAAGCGCAGTTCGTCCGTGGGACCGCGCTCATCCTGTTCGAAGACCAACGCATCTGCGCTGACCGACAGAATAGGTGTCAACTTGCGGATGACATCCGGGGTCGGCTGGGTCTCGTTCGCCTCGTAGCGGAGACTCATCGTTACGTGCCAGCTACCCTGATCGGTCAGCGCCTGTTGCGTTATTGCGCGTGCCTTGCGGAGAGCCACCAGTCGTTTCCCGAAAACCATCGCCAGAAGAAGCCAAGTATGCAGTAGCGACACTTTAACTCCCGACAAGGTTAGCGCCAACACCTCGTCTGCCACGCGATCAGCTACGTCTGGGACAACGCCGACCACCTCACCAGGACCACCGCCGGCGGCAAGACCCTGGCCTATCAGTACGACCCGGCCGGCAACCGCACCCGGCTGACCTGGCCGGAGACGAGCTTCTACGTCACCACCAGCTACGACGCCAACGACAACCTCACTGGCGACGGCGTGTGGAGCTACACCTACGAAACCGACAACCGCCTGAAGAGTGCCAACAAGACCGAACTGGCAGCCACACTTGACGGCACTTGGATTCATTGACCTAAGCTTTACCGCACCTGGCAGCGTGCCTAGGAGCCTGTTCACCCGATTTGATTTTCCATACCGCACCCATCGACGCCCCTTCCTAAATTGTCAACCAACATACAAACAATTTGTTTACATAATGGAATATCTCGCGAGATGCGCATATAACAATCAGGACTATTTCGAGACTTTTATATTACTTTTCAAATACTTAACAATTTTTTAACAATCTGGCACGGCAGTTGCTCTAGGTCAGTCAGCCCGGATGGGCCAACCATCAACCTGACTGAATCGAGGAATAGCAAATGACCGAAGCCACCGTTCTGAAAGCCGCAACCATCATGGAACCCATTGACGCCGTGGGTCTTGCCAATCTCGCCAGCAAGGGCAAGGCAAATCCGACCAATGTGGTCACACTGAAGGCGAAGACGGTTTGCGAGAGCAAGTTCCGCAACCTGACCTATGTTCGCAATCTGGAAGCGCATGTGATCGATGAGCCGCCGCATCTGCTTGGCGACGATACCGCGCCGAATCCTTCCGAGGCGGTGCTGGCGACGTTGGGTTCCTGCCTGTCCGTCGGCCTGCACGCGAATGCGGTCGCGCTGGGCATCAAACTGAGCAAGATCGAACTCGAACTGGAAGGCGACATCAACGTGACCGCCGTTTGGGGCGTCGGTGATCTCGATCCGATGAAGAAACTCGGTTTCACTGATATCCGCGTGAAAGTGCATCTGGAAGGCGATGCCAGCGAGGAGGAGTTGAAGAACCTGGTCGCCCATGCCAACGCCTGGTCGCCGGTCGCCAACACGATGCGCAATCCGGTCAACCTGACGGTTGATCTGGCCTGAAACCGCTTCGT
>CAMDHJ010000040.1 GCA_945897865.1 Tepidiphilus sp. J10 | reverse complement strand
GCCGGCCAAGCGCCCGTCCTCTCCCTGATGATTCCGCGTGCGGCCAGCGAGAATCTGAAATGGCCAGCCGGGCTGGCCCGCAAAAAGATTTCTGCTGTCTTCATCGACCAGCCGCCAGAGCGCTCGCTGGCCTTGGTGGAAGCTGCATTTCCAACCGCGCTCAATGTTGGGCTGGTGGTTTCTACAGAAAACGAGGCGGTCGCAAAAGCTCTGGCCAAGGAGGCAACACGACGCAATCTGCGTCTGAATGTGGAAACTGTGGCGGCCCCCGAGGCGCTGCCGTCCGCTTTGCGTCGTGTGCTTTCGGAAAGCGATGTGTTGCTGCTGGTGCCGGATGCGATTGCCATCAATGCCAGCAATGCGAAAAACGTGTTGCTGACGACCTATCGCTTTCGCATTCCCGTGGTAGGTTTTTCGCAGGGGCTGACGAAAGCGGGGGCGGTAGTCAGCGTCTACTCTTCGCCAGCTCAAATTGGTTTACAGGGCGGGCAGTCTGCTTTGCGGCTGGATGAAGTCGGCGAATTGCCCATTCCACACCATGCCAAGGAAAACTCGATCGCGTTCAATCCGCATGTGGCCCGCTCGCTGGGGCTGGTTTTGCCGGATGAAGCCAGCATTCGCCGCAAGCTGGAGTCAAAAATTGATTAATCCCTGGATGAGCAATCGCGGCATCCGCCAGCGTGTTTTGATGCTGGCGCTGTTGCCTCTGTTGTTGGTGGCGACCGGTTTGTCCTGGTATTTCATCGCCTCGGCCTATGCGGAAATGGATCGCGCCTTTGAACAGCGCGCTCTGGAACGCGCCGATCAATTGGCGAAGGCGTGCGAGTTCCCGCTGTTTTCCGGTAATCAGACTGAGTTGGAGGATCTCACCGGACCCTTGGTGCGCGAATCGGGTGTGGAATCCGTGGCCATTGTGGACAGGAAAGGACAATCCATCGTCAAGCAAGGAAATCAGATGTTCCGGGCGCAGTGGACGGGAGATACAACGGGTCTTGTCGCGCGCAACCCGGAGGCTGTTCTGGTGGTTGCACCCGTGTTGCAGCATGCGTTGGATATCGACGATCTTGTGACACCACTGCAAGTGGGTATGTCAGATCCCGCTCTCGGTTTCGTCTTGCTGGAAGTCTCTCGTCAGGCGACCCTGGACCGGCAAAGAAAGATATTGCTGGCTGGTTTGTCGATCACGGTGTTTGGGTTAATGCTGGCCAGTTTGCTGGCCTGGCGTCTCGGTCGCGATATCGTGCGGCCGATTGGCGTACTGACGCGAGCGGTTGAAAGAATTGCAGCGGGTGATCTGAATGCGCGGGTTCAGGTTGAAACTGGCGGTGAGTTCGCAGTGTTGGAGCGGGGTGTGAATGACATGGTGGTGGAGTTGAAAAATTCCTATGACACTCTGCAGGAGAAGATTCGTAGTGCCACCGCGAAGTTGTCCTGGCAAGCACATCACGATGCGCTGACCGGCTTAATGAATCGAACCGGTTTTGATCTGGCGCTGCAACAGGCCTGGGATGCCACGCATTTGTCTGGCATGCGGCATTGTTTGCTTTACCTTGACCTGGATCAGTTCAAATTGGTCAATGACAGCAGTGGACACCAGGCCGGCGATGAGCTGTTGCGTCAGCTCTCGACTTCAATGCGACGCGCTTTGCGAGGCAGCGATGTGGTGGCGCGACTGGGGGGAGATGAATTCGGCATTTTGTTGACTGACTGCGACGCCAGCCTGGGCACTCAACTTGGCGAAAAATTGCGTCGCATGATCAGCGATTTCCGTTTTTCCTGGCAAGGCCGCATGTATCAGGTTGGGGCCAGCATCGGTTTGGTCGAAATGGATCAGGACTGGCCGGATACCGCGCATTTGATGAGTGCGGCAGACGCGGCTTGTTATGCTGCCAAGGAAGCTGGCCGCAACATGGTGCGCCTGTATCGGCGCGGCGATGAAGAAGTCGAACGCTGGCGGGGCGAAATGCAATGGGTCGGACGCTTGACACGGGCGATGCAGGCCGGACATTTCCAGCTTTATTTCCAGCCCATCGTCGGCTTGTCGGACGCGATGAACGAGCCGCACTATGAACTGTTGCTGCGCTTGCATGACGAGGCGTATCCGGTATTGCCGATGGCCTTCATTCCTGCGGCGGAGCGTTACCAGATCATGCCGACAATTGATCGCTGGGTAATTGAGCATACGTTGGAACAATGTAGCGTTCATTTGCCGGCATTGCTGGTCAAGCGGGTTGTTCTCGGGGTCAATCTTTCAGGTGCATCCCTCAGTAATTCCCAATTCCAGTCTTTTATCCGGCAAGCAATGCGGGATAACCTGGAGATGGCACCGCATCTCTGCTTCGAAATTACCGAAACCGCCGCAATTTCTAATCTTGAATCGGTGCAGTCACTGATTGATGATCTGAAATCACTGGGTTGCCGTTTTGCATTGGATGACTTCGGCAGTGGACTGTCATCCTTCGCCTATCTGCATAACATGGGCGTTGACTACCTGAAGATCGACGGTGCTTTTGTGCGTGACATGGTGCGGGATCGGATTGATATGGCGATGGTTGAGGCAATCGCCAAGGTGGCGAATATCATGGGTATCCGCACCATGGCGGAATTTGTCGAAGACCAGGCAACCGCCGACGCGCTGTTGGCTTTGGGGGTTGATTACGGCCAAGGTCACTATTTTGCCGAGGCCAAACCTTTTTCCCTGTTGTGTGATGAATTAGTGGGTAAATCGGCAAATCTGTAGGAGGCGCCGCTTGGCGGGCCGATGCCACGACGCTCGCGCTGCTGTAGGTGCGAATTTATTCGCACAAACAACGGCTTGCGTGCGAATAAATTCGCACCTACAAGTCAGGTCGGCAGCGCGATCTTGCCGTCCTTGCTGAACTGGTAATCATGGAAAACATGTTCGGCGGAGAGCAGGGCGTACTCGCCGTTTTCCTGTTTGACCGAAGTGTCTTTCAGACGGTAGGTGTACTGACCGCAAGTCCAGAGATCGAAGTCGCGCATGTGAGTGCACAGGCAGGTTTTGTCCCAGACTCGAACCTTCTTCTCACCCGGATGCTCCGCGACGGCGCGGTTGTAGGCGTCGATGTAGGCGCAACGTCCATTGGCGTCGAGCAGGTAGCCGAAAGACTCACAGTTGGGATGCGTGCCGGCGCCGATCGCCGGGCTGCTCTTGATCATCCGCATCGGGTAGCCGGTGGGTGAAATGCCATTGACTTCGATGTCGTCTTCGTCGGCTTTGTAATATTCCTGCTTGATCAGGTCGGGCAGGCCGCATTCCTTGGTCACGGTAAAGCGGGTGGCTACCTGTACCGCTGCGGCACCCTGCTCAAGGTAAGCGGTGGCGTCGGAACCGGTAAAGATGCCGC
This sequence comes from Tepidiphilus sp. J10, assembly GCA_945897865.1. GTDB lineage: Bacteria > Pseudomonadota > Gammaproteobacteria > Burkholderiales > Thiobacillaceae > PFJX01. Next base: position 23,074 of record CAMDHJ010000040.1, on the reverse strand, counting down.
CTGCCGGAATCAGCGGGATATCAAGATGTTCCGCCTGCAGCCAGGTCTGGATCTCGCCGACGATGCTGGCCAGATCGTAATTTGCCCAGTCCATGCCAAAACCCAGGTGACCGCCAGCCAACGGGCCTTCGACGACGACGTAATCGGGCAGGCGGTTGGTGCGGTTGTTCTTGCGAATGAACAACTGCAAGGCACGCAAGCTGGAAACGATGATGCCGATCTTGGCATCGCGGAAGCGGGGGTGTTCTTCCATCAAGCCGAACGAGCCCAGATGCAAGCCAGCGGCCAGCGTAATGCCGTCAATACCGGCATCGAGCGCTGCATTCAAACGCACTTTCAGGGTTTCCTTGGGTGCGTTCATGGTCAACTTTTCCATGCAGTTGATGAACACCATACCGGGGCCGTGCTTGGCATCCATCGCCCGCCGTACATGCATGCGGGTGGCTTCTTCGAGTTCGCCGAGATGGAATTTGACCAATGTTTTATCGGCCAGATTAGTGACGTTGGCTTTGTAAAGCTTGAGCTTGTCCTTGACGAATCGCGTCTTGAAATGGCGGTCGATGACGGTCGGCACCATGGCATCGGAAATATGTCCGACACCACCCAGGCGAGCGGCTTCCAACGCCAATTCAACGGTCGAAATATCGACGCCCATGCCGCCGATCATGATCGGTACCAGCTCCTGCTGGCCTAAGCGGAAGCGGAAATCATCCACGCATTTCATGTTGATCCTGGGTCTTGAAGTGAGCCGGCGAGTTGAACATGCCCATGAAGGGGAATGCCGGCTTGGTGAGCGAAATATGCACGGGCGCAATGATAAGCGTTATGTGCAAGGCCAGCCAGCCACCGCGCACTCCTTGCCGACACGGATGCAGCCCGTTATAAGGCCGTATGGCAAAAACTTTGGCAAAAGCAACGACTACCTATATCTGTTCCGAATGCGGCGGCCAGGCGAATAAATGGCAAGGCCAGTGTCCCAGTTGCATGGCCTGGAATACGCTGACCGAATCTGTACGGGAAGCGAAACCCAGTCGATTCCAGTCACTGGCGGCAAGTGGCGAGGTCGTTCGGCTTTCCGCTGTGCAGGCGGTGGATACACCACGCATGGCGACCGGATTGGCGGAATTCGACCGCGTCCTCGGCGGCGGTCTGGTCGGCGGCGGCGTTGTGCTGATAGGCGGCGATCCCGGCATCGGCAAATCGACGCTGTTGCTGCAGGCGCTGGCCGAACTCAGCGCGCGTTGCCGCACCTTGTATGTCAGCGGTGAGGAATCCGCCGCGCAGATCGCCATGCGGGCGCGGCGTCTGGGCTTGAACGCCGATATTCCGCTGCTGACTGAAATCCGCCTGGAAGCCATCTTTGCCAGCCTTAAATCGGAACGCCCGGAAGTTGCGGTGATCGACTCGATTCAGACCGTTTACACCGACCAGTTGCAATCGGCGCCCGGCAGCGTCGCGCAAGTGCGTGAATGCGCGCAGGAACTGACCCGCCACGCCAAGCAGTCCGGCATCACCATTCTGCTGGTCGGCCATGTCACCAAGGAAGGCACGCTGGCCGGCCCGCGCGTGCTGGAACATATCGTCGATACCGTGCTGTATTTCGAAGGCGACACCAGTTCCAGCTTCCGCCTGGTGCGCGCGTTCAAGAATCGCTACGGCGCGGTCAACGAACTCGGCGTGTTTGCAATGACCGACAAAGGGTTGAAGGGGGTTTCCAACCCCTCGGCGCTGTTCCTGAATCGCGATGAACGTGAAGCGCCGGGTTCCTGCGTGGTGGTGGCGCAAGAGGGTACGCGACCGTTGCTGGTGGAAATCCAGGCGCTGGTCGATGCCGCGCACGCACCGAATCCACGTCGCCTGACGGTCGGCCTGGATGGCAACCGTCTCGCCATGCTGCTCGCGGTACTGCACCGCCACGGCGGCATTCCTTGCTATGACCAGGATGTGTTCGTCAACGCCGTCGGCGGCGTCAAGATCACCGAACCGGCGGTTGACCTGGCGGTGGCGATGGCGGTGGTGTCATCGCTGCGCAGCAAGCCGATCCCGCACAAGCTGGCGGTATTCGGCGAAATCGGCCTGACTGGCGAGATACGACCGGTGCAACGCGGCCAGGAACGTCTGAAGGAAGCGGCCAAGTTAGGTTTCACCCAGGCCCTGTGCCCGAAAGCGAATCTGCCGAAAGGCAAGGACGCCAAGATTGCCGGCATGGAAGTGGTGGGGGTAGGGAGTCTGGCCGAGGCATTGGAATTTTTCCGGGGGCTATAGCCGCCGGTGGTTTCAGTCAGCCTGGGCTTGGCTGACGGGCTTGCTAACGCTCCGGGCTTTGTCGCACATACGACAAGCGGGACATCTATCCGTGTGTTTGTGCAACCCGTATTAACCAATAAAAATCAACAGGTTAATCCTGTTGTTGAAAACAGTCGCGGGTTGGCATTGATCCTGCAAAGCCATGGCAAATCCCTCCAGGCCGTGTCATGCATACCGTCAAACTTCTTCCCATCCTGTCTGAACAACGCAGAGCGCCATGAAACTGACGCTCGATCGTTCGCATGCTGAAGCGCTGGCCGCAGCGATTCCGGAACTGGCCGATCTGAATGAGCAATTGCGCTTCGGCAATCGCGCCGAAGTTGCCTTCAGCCGCTTGTCGGAGCCGGCTCTGGATCTGCTGGAATCGCGCTACCGGCAAGGCAGCCCGGATTTGCAGGCGCGCGCCGCGCAACTCGCCACCCTGCGTCATGCGATGGCCGATGATGGCGAGCGCTTCGACGCGGATAACCTGGAAATGCTGCTGCCGGCCATCGCTCGTTATCTGGTGACCGACGCTTCGCGCGGCTGGCTGTTCAGTGCCGGCGTCACCGGCAAGCCGTTGGCCTGGGTGGTCACCCGGCTGGACTTCACGCCGCCTTCGGATGAAGAAACCGGCAAGGTGCTGATCGAACTCAAGGCCAACGCCAGGGCGCGCATGGCCAACACGACGATACGCATCGTTGCCGCCGACATCGCCAGCCGCACGCTGGGCGAAATCTTCGCCGCCAAGGGCTATGTCAAGGAAACCCCGGTGTTGCTCGCTGCCTACGATGCCACCGCCGCGCGTTACTTCGACTGGCGGGCACGCTACGGCGAACAGTTTTCCGGACGTGGTACCGGCTATTTCGCGGAGAACCCCACCGCCACCCATCGCGACAGCGACTGGTCGCGCAAGGACGTGGTGGTGCTGTCGTCCAGCGGCGGCAGCGCGCGCCTGGTGAATGACGAGGGCATCCTCGGCGAACGCGTGCTGGCGCTGGACGCCAGCGGCGACATCCTCGGCAAATATCTGCGCCGCGCCGCCAAGAGCCTGCGCTACAAGGCCGACGACGCGGTCGAGGCCAGCCAGGGCGAAATCCCGCCGGGCATGTTCACCGAACTGCCGGTGCACTTCTATCTGCTGATGTTCCACCTCGACCTGCACCATTACCTATGGGTCCACGTCGACAACATGCAGCTCTACCAATACCAGCCGGAACTGAAGGACAAACTGGTGCTGCCGCCGGAGCAGACCGACCTGATCGACATCCTCACCGCCGAAATGGACGTGCTGATGGACGACATCGTCGCCGGCAAATCCGGTGGCACCACGGTGCTCTGCGCCGGCCCGCCCGGCGTCGGCAAGACGCTGACCGCCGAGGTTTACGCCGAAATCATCCGCCGGCCGCTGTACCGGGTGCATTCCGGCCAGCTCGGTCTCAACGTCGCCGCCATGGAAACCGCCCTCAAGGACGTGCTGACCCGCGCCCAGCGCTGGGGCGCAGTGATGCTGATCGACGAAGCCGACGTCTATATCAAGCGGCGCGACGACAACATCACGATGAACGCCGTGGTTGGCGTGTTCCTGCGCGTGCTGGAATACTTCAATGGCCTGCTGTTCCTCACCACCAATCGGGTCGACGACATCGACGAAGCCATCGTCTCGCGCTGCATCGCGCTGATCCGCTTCCACCCGCCGCACCGGGAAGACCGGCGCAAGATCTGGCAAGTGATGGGCGAACAATTTGCGCTCAATCCGTCACCGGAACTGGTTGACCAACTGGCCGACACCTTCCCCAAAGCCTCCGGCCGCGACATCAAAGGTCTGGCCAAACTGACCGCGAAATACTGCAACCAGAAACAGGTCAGCCCCAGCCTGGAGGTGTTTAAACGCTGCGCGGTATTTCGAGGTCTGGATCTGGAGGCGGCAAGCGATTAACCCAAAATGCGCATTTGACCGGACTGTAGGTGCGAATTTATTCGCATGATCAACCGCTTGCGTGCGAATGAATGCGCACCTGCATAAGCTATGCAAGCGATTGAAATCTCACAACATTCAATGATTTCTCGTTCATTGAGAATGGCACTGATTGCGTAGCATCATAGGTTGGGCTGACGCCAGGAAGCCCAACATGAGCGCCCGCAAAGGAGCTGTTGGGCTTCCTGATGTCAGCCCAACCTACAGGTTTTGTGCCAGTTTGAGTGGGCTGCCTACCCATAAGACAGCGTGAGAAAATCTACCGCCCCGTCACAGCGGAAACGCGAGTGGCATGAACTGGCATGTAGGATGGGCCAAGCGCAGCGGGCCCATCAACCTGCCGAGTGATGGGCCCGCTTCGCTTGGCCCATCCTACCGTTTGAATTGCTACGCGATCGTTGCGTGAAATGCTGCGTCGTGGCTGCGCCGTGCGGGGCTGCCGCTTCACGCTGCTGCCAGCGCTCGCCGATCCGACGCGAACTGGCGCAGGTATTTGAGTACCGGCAATGACGATGCGCTTTCCAGTGCGGTGTATCCACCGCTGGTTTCCTTGGCGAGATTGGCGCCAGCCTGTACCAGGCGCTGCAGCACTTCCAGCTTGCCGGTGGAGGCGCAGTAGATGGCGCAGGTGGCGCCGTTGACGTTCTGGTTGTCGACGTTGGCACCGCGCGCGATCAGCAGCGATACCAGCTCCGGGTCGCCGTGGACGCAGGCGAACCACAGCGCGTGATGGTCGTCGTCGTTGACGTGGTTGGGATCGGCGCCCAGCGCGAGCAGTTCTTCCACCAGCGCCCGTTCACCTTTCAGCGCCGCCAGCATCAGCGGTGACATGCCGTTTTCGGCGCGGGCGTGGATGTTGTTGGTGGGAAAGCCCCAATGCACCAACCAGGCTGCCAGATTCGGTCCCGGTTGGGCAGCCGGCGCGGTCTGATTGAACGCTTCCCAGGCCTGCCAGCCGCCGGTCAGGTTGTAGACCCGGTTGTAGCCGAAGCCGGCGATGAATTGGCAGATGTCGCGGCTGCTGTTGCCGCGATAGCAATAGACCAATATCGGCCGTTGGTGCTGGCGGCTCTTCATCAATTGCTTGATGGCGGCATCGGAAACCGGTTGGGCGCCATCCAGATGGCCACGTGCGTAGCTGTTCGGGTCGCGGGTGTCGAAAATCAGCAGATCGTCTTCGGCGCGCAATGTCTCGATTTCGGCGCAGTCGATGTCGTGGTAAGCCATGTTTTTTCCTTTGCGATTCAGTGCATGGGCAAGGATGCCCGCAAGAGTTGTTTGAAATCCTTCATCACCGGCTTCGGGATATGCACCTCGGCACGCACGCGCCAGGCGTGGATGTGTTCCGCCAGCGCGGCGTCGGGGATGTCGCGGGTGGAAGCGGGGCGGGCGGAAGCGATCAGGTCATGTACCGAAGCATCCAGCGTCTGGCCGGCGCGGTCCTTGATCTCGTCGTAAACCGCTGCCAGAGCGGTCTGTTCCGCTTCGCCCATCTTGCACTTGGCATCCAGAATCTTGAGCATGATGGCGGTCACGCAATCCAGGTGGATAGGTTCGAAATGCATACCCCGCGCCCAATCGGCCGCAGGATGCGGCGCGACGGCTGAGCCCGCCCGCGCGGCATCCCAGAGTTGCTTGAAACGGCTGTCCAGTTCGGACAGCTCTCGGTCGATTTCGTTGAGTCGGGTGAAACCGTCGCGCGGTAGCACGGCACCCGTTTCCAGTTCCTGTTTCAAGCGCTCGCGCCGGGCATAGACCGCCGCGATGCGCGTTTTGATCTGCTCGATTTCCTGTTCCGGTCTGGACATTTTTCGGTGTGGGTCTGGGTTGCGTGATTGCTTGTCGGCAATTACTGCAATATCCATACCAGCCGCGAAAGCGTGCCCGGCCCGGCCACTTGCGGCGCACGCCGGTGAAGGTTATGTCTCGCCGCCTACAATCGCTGCTGTAGCGTGGTGATGCAGACAAGCGCAACGCTTGTCCGCAGGGTGCAAAGTCACGAAAGGCGTGTCGACGGGTAGAATTCGACCCCTTTGCTCGATTCCCGCTCATGACCGTTCCCCGTTTTATCCACCTGCGCCTGCACAGCGAATATTCGATCCAGGACAGCATCCTGCGCATCGATGACGCGATCAAGCTGGCCAAGAAGGATGCCATGCCGGCATTGGCGTTGACCGATCTGGGCAATGTGTTCGGCCTGGTCAAGTTCTATTCCGGCGCGCGCAAGAAGGGGCTAAAGCCGATTGCCGGTTGCGATGTCTGGGTGGCGCCGCCGGAGTCTTCCGATAAGCCGACGCGCATGCTGCTGCTGGTGCAGGACACGCCGGGCTGGCGCAATCTGTGTGAACTGCTGACCCGGGCCTATCGCAGCAACATGCATCGCGGACGGGCGATCCTGCAGCCTGCCTGGTTCACCAGCGACAGCGCAGCCGGTTTGATCGCCCTCTCCGGTGGCCATCAGGGCGATGTCGGCATCGCGTTGATGAATGAATCGATGGATACCGCGCGGCGACTGGCGAAAGAATGGGCGGCGCGCTTCCCGGATCGCTATTACCTGGAATTGCAACGTGATGGCCGACCGGAATGCGAGCCGCATGTGACGCATGCGGTGGTGTTGGCGGAGGAACTCGGGCTGCCAGTGGTGGCGACGCATCCGGTGGAATTCATGGCGCGCGACGACTACATGGCGCACGAAGCGCGGGTGTGCATCTCGGAAGGCTATGTGCTGTCCGATCAGCGCCGGCCGAAGACCTTTACCGAAGCGGATTACTTCAAATCCCAGGCCGAAATGGCCGAGTTGTTTGCCGACTTGCCGGAAGCGCTGGAGAACAGTGTCGAAATCGCCCGCCGCTGCAACCTGACGCTGGAACTGGGCAAGAGCAAGCTGCCGGATTTCCCGACGCCGGGCGGCATGCCACTGGAGGAGTACCTGCGCCAGTTCGCGCGCGAGGGCCTGGCCAAACGCATGCTGGTGCTTTTTCCGGATGAAGCCGTGCGCGCTTCACGTTTGCAGGAATACGAAGCTCGCCTCGAACTGGAACTGAACACCATCATCCAGATGGGCTTCCCCGGTTACTTCCTGATCGTGGCGGACTTCATCAACTGGGGTAAGCACAACGGCGTGCCGGTGGGGCCGGGGCGGGGTTCCGGCGCGGGTTCGCTGGTGGCGTTCTCGATTGGGATTACCGATCTGGATCCGCTGGCGTACGCGCTGCTTTTCGAACGCTTCCTCAATCCGGAACGGGTCTCCATGCCCGACTTCGACGTCGACTTCTGTCAGGACGGACGCGGTCGCGTCATTGAATATGTACGTGACACTTACGGCGCCGACGCGGTGTCGCAGATCGCCACCTTCGGCACCATGGCGGCGCGCGCGGTGGTGCGCGACGTCGGCCGCGTGCTCGACTTGAGCTACACCTTCTGCGATCAGATTTCCAAGATGATTCCCAACCAGCCGGGCAAGAACGTGTCGCTTGACGAGGCGCTGGAACAGGTGCCAGAACTGAAGGCGCGTTACGAACAGGAGGAAGAGGTCAAGGAACTGTTCGACCTGGCGCGCAAGCTGGAAGGCCTGTCGCGCAACATCGGCACCCATGCCGGTGGCGTGCTGATCGCGCCGGGCAAGTTGACCGATTTCTGCCCGCTGTACAACGTCGAAGGCTCCGATTCGGTGGTGTCGCAGTTCGACAAGGACGATGTCGAGAAAGTCGGTCTGGTCAAGTTTGACTTCCTCGGCCTGCGCAACCTGACCATCATCGACTGGGCGGTGCGCTTCATCAAACAGCTCGACCCGACCTGGGACGTGAACCTTGAAACCCTGCCGCTGGACGACAAGGCGGCCTACGACATCCTGAAAAAGGCCAATACCACGGCGATCTTCCAGCTCGAATCGGACGGCATGAAGAAGCTGCTGACCAAGCTGGAGCCGGACCGTTTCGAGGACATCATCGTTGTGCTGGCGCTGTACCGGCCGGGTCCGCTGGGCTCCGGCATGGTGGACGACTTCATCCTGCGCAAGAAGGGGAAGCAGAGCATCGACTACTTCCACCCCGACCTGAAGGAATGTCTGGAGCCGACCTACGGCGTCATCGTCTATCAGGAACAGGTGATGCAGATCTCCCAGATCATCGGCGGCTACACGCTGGGCGGCGCCGACCTACTGCGCCGCGCGATGGGCAAGAAAAAGGCCGAAGAAATGGCCAAACATCGCAGCATCATGGCCGAGGGTGCAGCGAAGAAAGGCTACGACCCGGCACTGGCGATGAAGCTGTTCGACCTGATGGAAAAGTTTGCCGAATACGGTTTCAACAAATCGCACACTGCCGCCTACGCCGTGGTCTCGTACCAGACCGCCTGGCTGAAGGCGCACCACACCGCCGCCTATATGGCCGGCACGTTGTCGGCCGACATGGACGACACCGACAGCGTCAAGATTTTTGTCGATGACGCGATCAAGAACGGCATCGCCATCCTGCCGCCGGACGTGAACCAGTCGGGTTTCCGTTTCGTGCCGGTGGACCGCAAACAGGTGCGTTACGGCCTCGGCGCGGTGAAGGGCACCGGCGAAGGCGCGATCAACTGCATCCTGGCTGCTCGCGAGAGTGGCAAACCCGGCGGCGGTGCGTTCACAAGTTTGTTTGATTTCTGCCGCCGGGTAGACAAGCGCATCGTCAATCGGCGTGTGATCGAGGCGCTGATCCGTTCCGGCGGTTTCGACACGCTACATCCCAACCGCAATGCCGCGCTGATGAGCGTTGGCCTGGCGATGGAATGGGCCGAAAACCAGCACGCCAATGCCGCGCAGGACTCGCTGTTCGGCGATGTCGAAGCGCAAACGCCGCCGGATCTGGTCAAAGCGCCGGAATGGGGCCTGAAGGAACGCCTGATTCAGGAGAAAGCCGCGCTCGGCCTGTATCTGTCCGGCCATCCGTTCGACGCCGACCGCGCCGCGTTGAAGGGTTTGGTCGATCGTTCATTGAAGGACGTCAAGCCGCAGCGAGAATTGCAACTGATGGCCGGCACCATCGCCAGCATGCGCATCCAGATGACCCGGCGCGGCAAGATGGCCAGCATCGTGCTGGACGACCGCAGCGCGCAGCTTGAAATCGCCGTGTTTGGCGAACTGTTCGATGGCAACAAGGCGCTGTTGAAAGAAGACGCTTTGCTGATCGTCGCCGGCAATGCGCGCGATGACAGCTATTCCGGCGGCATGCGCGTCACTGCCGAAGAAGTGATGGACATCGACACCGCGCGCACCCGCTTCGCCACCGGCTTGAAGCTGGACTTGAAGGAATGCATTGATATAAGGCGACTGATCGATCTGCTGACCGGCTACAAGGACGCCAAAGGATGTTCGGTCAGCCTGCATTACCGCAACCCGCAGGCCGAATGCGATTTGCAACTTGGCCCAGCCTGGAAGTTGCGTCTAAGCGAGGAACTGTTCGCCGCGCTGGCCGAATTCGGCACCTTTGGCGTGGGCTATGCGGTAGTGCTGAAGAGCAGTCGGGATCGGGAACGGGTAGCGGCGTAAGCACAGAGAGAAACGCAGGATGAATGATCCTGAAATACGCAGTTGACCGGTCTGTAGGTGCGAATTTATTCGCACAAAAGCGCTTGCTTATCCGAATAAATTCGCACCTACATAAGTAACGCAACCGATTGAAATTCAACAACATTCAATCGAAACTGAGGGTTCCAGGAAGATCGAAGCGCATCCAGGGCCGCCTGGAAGCCGGCTGTTCATCGAACAGCGTATTGGGCGGCAAGCGCCAAGGCCACCCGACCGATGAGTTCGACAGGCAAGGGTTCACTCAACGGAAATGACAGATTCCCCTTGGGGCCACGGTACGGCGCGGTTTCCAGGATGAGTTGATGGTCCTCGCTCACCGGCGGATAGACGCCGATATGCTTCTTGAACGCGGCGAAATAGAAGAAGGTTCGCTCCAGCCTGTACGCCGGAATGTTGTAACCGATGCACCTGACCGCACCGGGAACCCTCGCCTCGACTTCGGCTTGGATGCGCTCAAGCAGTATGCGCACCTCAGCCGAAACGGTCGCGAAGTAGTCTTCGTGTGACTGGTAGGGCATTGGGCAGAAAGATGTACGCCAAGCTGCTGGTTTTTACGAATGTACGGCTTGGGCCACCAACTTGACGCCCAATGCGGCACATACGCGGTTTACGGTGTCGAAGTGTGGTTGCGCATCGGGATGCAGCGCCTTGTACAACGCCTCTCGGGTAATGCCTGATGCCTTGGCGATTTCGCTCATGCCGCGCGCCTGTGCGATGTCCCCCAGGGCTGCAGCAAGCAGAGCGGGGTCGTTGGCAGAGAGAATGTCAGTCAGATAGGCGGCGATAGCGTTTTCGCTGTCAAGGTAGGGCGCAGCGTCAAATTCAGTCAAATCGGCAACCTTGATGCGTTTGGTCATATCCATTTTCTACGGTTAGTCCAGCAGCGCAGCCAATGCCTTGGCGTGCCTGATTGTCCCGATTGTCGATTGCTTCCAGCACCTGAACTCAAACAAAGGTCGCAGCCGAGACCGCGAAACGTTCACTCAGAGCACGTACCTGGCGGATGTTCAGCTCACGCTTGCCGGCCAGGATTTCGGAGACAACACCTTGGCTGCCAATCTCGGTCAGGTCACTTTGCTTCAGATCGTGCTGCTCCATCAGGAATTTCAGGGCCTGCACGCCCGTGGTCTCGGGCAATGCGTGATGCTCAGCCTCGTAGTCCTCGATGAGATCGCCAACGATATCGATCAAGCCCATGGCGGGATGGTCTTCGTCACCACCGGTTTCGTCGAGCAAGGCTTCGAGTATCTCGCTCATCCGAACGTAGTGGGCTTCGTCACGAATAGGGGCAATGTCAGTGGCCGCACGGAACTGCTCCCAGACCGGGAGCAGATTCTTGACGTCGATTGGTGCATTCATGGTTTCCAAGTTCCTTTGTCGTAATCCCGATGGGTGAGTACCGCCTTGATGTACACAATCTGCTTTTCGAACCGGATGTAAGCGATCAAGCGGTACTTGTTACCACCGATATCGAACACTGCCAGCTCACCGACCTTATCCACCGTATTGAAAGCAGCCTTGAGTTCTGCCCAGCTGGTGAACCGGTTCTTTTCAATCACTCGCCGCCACCCCTGCAAGGGGGCTTCGGCCTGAGGATGATCGGTAGCGAAGCCACGCAGGGCACGGTTACTTATGACTTTCATACAGGCAATCTATCTCATAATGAGATTAACGTCCATGTTACGTTTTTAGGTCGTTGTGATACTGGGCCGCCAAACGCTCGCGTGTGGCATGAATTTCAGCGACGACGGGATCGTGCCAAGATGAGGTTGTGTGCATCCTGAAACCGGCAGTTGTCCGCGTTGTAGGAGCGTCCGCTTGCGGCGCGAGCGGTGCAGCGAGTTGTGGTATCGGCCCGCAAGCGGAGCCTCCTACAGCGTTTCCCCCCTCACCTGACAGGTGAATGGGGAAATCGGCCTCTCACCAGTATTCAGTCCGACCAGGGGTTGAAAATCCGAACGGGCAGGCCCGCGAAATCTTTGATGTTGCGGGTGACCAGCACCATGTCATATTCCAGCGCGGTGGCCGCGAGCAGGCTATCGATGGCCGGTAGTGGCCGCCCCGCTGCAGCGATCAGGCGTCCCCAGCGGTCCGCCACTGCGCTATCAACCCTGAGGATGCGTCCGGTAAAAAAAGTCGGCAGATCGGTTTCCAGCCAATCGATCAACGACTGCCGGCGCACTTCGTCATCGACGCCTTCGATACCCTTGCGGATTTCACCCAAGGTCAGGACCGAGAGGTGCAAGGTGGTCGGCGGCCGCTGAGAAAACCAGTCGACCACCCCCGCGTCGGGCGACTTGCGGCGCAATTCGGACAGCACGTTGGTGTCGATTAGGTAGCTCAAAACGCAGCCTCACGCGTCAGGCTCCCGTCGCGCTCAAATTCGATGTCGTCCGCACCGAAGAGTGGTGAGCGGCGCATGAAGTCCACCAACGAGTCCTGATTTTGGGACAGGCGGTCAAAAGTCTCGCGCGAGATCACGACAGCCACCGACTTGCCGTGCAGGGTGATGTCCTGAGGTTGCGTCTGGGCCCGCTTGACCAACTCGGACATGCGCGCCTTCGCTTCCTGCATTTGCCATGTGTGCATCGTATTACCCCTTACTCTGACTATTCTGGTCATAGATTAACGGCGACCTCGTTTTCTTTCAAGCTTCCTGCTCCGCTTGCCTCTATGAAACACGCCCACGAACTTTGTCTATTGAAAAAAGTATGACCCCAAAGGTCATTGCCAAACCCACAACAATAGCAACCAACGTGGTTGTCCAATCATTACTTTGCCAATCGACTACGCCAACATAAAGGCAAACGGTTCCAAGCGCAAAGAAAACGACAAGGTGAGCCCAGTCCAGCAATTTCACCAATATCACAAGTGGCAACGCCAGCAATGCCAGGAGAAATTTTAATGCGGTCCAAATTGCACCAATCTTGTTTTGCTTTGCCTCGTCATTCGATTTTTGATCCAGCAAAGACACGAAGTCCCCATTTTTAGGGGCGGCAAATTTATAGTTGTCGTCAGCTTGTTTCAAAATAATTTCATTCGTGGATATGTGTTTCTTGGGGGCTATTGATATTCAATTCAACCCTGGCCCCTTTGATTTTTTCTCAATATGGGGTGATAAATTCACGACCATTGATTTTCGCTTCATTCGGTGACTCCATTTCAAGTATGCCAGAAGGGTTACTTTTGAGCATTTTTGAGTACCATTGAACGTAAATGGCATCTTCTCCCAATGCGTCCGATATAATTTCTGGTTGTGATTCAATGAAGATATTTGCGGCATCGACTGGAGAATCTCCTTCTATAGTTGGTGTCCACAACCAGGGAATTGATCCATGTATAAAAGGGTGTGGCAGTTCTGATGCGGAACTAGGAAAACTGTCGCTAGCGAATAACCAATGTCGCCAAGCACCAAGTCCTTCTTTTATGTAGCAGAATAGCTTCAATCGACCATAGCCACGCCTGTGAAGCTCGGCAACAGTTTCCATTACAAGTCTCGCGTCATCCCTTGCACTCATGATCAAGTCCTTTAGATAATTAGACTGTTGAAAAACCTATTTAACCCACATGCGGAGCAAATATCGGCAGGGGTGGTCTGTTACTGTGCATACAGCGAGTTAAAGGAGCCAGTGTCGGATTGTTTTTCATGGGCGTCGCCAATTAATTGAGCCTGGCCCAATTAATTCAATGCTTCTTTAGGTGATTGCTTTATCAAATGCAAGTCTTTTGAAATATTTAAACGATTCGTGCGCTTCTTTAAAAAACAGCGAGACCCCTGCCGGGGTTATATACCACTTTATGCCAACTCGACCGAATGCTTTTTCGTATTTCCCGTTAACAATATTTTGTTTGGTGTGGTCCGAAAGGCTATCAAGGGAGCAGCCATTGTGAACGTATGAATTACGAAGCATCCTTAATTCCTCTAGTGCTCTTTTGCTTAGCGCCTTGCCGAATAATGAGAACCCTAATTCCTCTAGTGAGTATGCATTGGCAAACACAAGGAAATTGAGCTTCCCGTTATTGGCTTTTTTTATCCTGTCTATTTCTTTGCTTTTGTAGTTTTCGAATGAAGTCACCAGCTTTTCCTGCGCGAGGTGATTAAATATGCTTACAACAGATGCTTCGTAAGCAAAGTAGATGCTGACCAATACTGATCCGCAAATAGTAGATGCAAATTCAAGTCTGCCTGTTTCTTGCAGTTGTATAATTTCCGATTCAATCTCTGCTTGAGAAACAGGGTCAACTTCTCTTCTGATTTTCGCCTTAAGTCTTAACTCTGTTTGGTCGCAGGTAACGTTTATAAACTCGGATAAACTGTCAATATAAGATTCTAGTGCAGCAAATCGACCATCCATTGACGGAAAATTCGCAGCTTTTTCAACTAAGTCATCAAACTCATGCATATTGATTGCCGCGTTATTTCTTTATGACGAACCAGAGGGGCGCGGATAGCAAGTGAAACTTTTGGCAGAGCGACCCTCTCGAAGCTTTGTTAGGCACAGTTATCGCCCTCGCATACACGTACCATAAATGCCACCACCTTTAATACATACTGAACCTGGCCCACAGTTTGTGTCGAATTGGCACGTATTGCCGTATGAACGGTTTACATCCAACGGATCATAAACAGGTTGCCGGTCGTTTCTATTGCCCGGAGATATACCTCCCACGCAAACACCATATATTGAACCGGATGACTTGAGACAAACACTGCCAGGTGAGCAGTCGGTGTTAAAAGAACACGCGAACACGTTTGATGGTAATGAGGTTGCCAATGACATTGCCAACATACTCAAAACGATATGCGATTTCATGCTTACTCCCTTCCGTAATTGAAGTGAAGTTAAAGGGGCCAGGGTCGGATTGTTTTTCATGGGCATCACCAATTAATTGAACTTGGCACCCTTAATTCGGAATCTGGCTCCTTTAATTCGCTGGCCCAGGTAAATTTCGTCCCGATTATCGCCAAAAACCGGGGCTTCCAGCGAGCCAATTTCTCGTTTGCCAAGCCAGCGCGTTACCGCGCTTCAACCCAAGTTTCATCCGCCGCCACCTTCAGCCGCAAGCGAATTTCTCCCATCCATTCCCGGTGTTCAGGTTTCAACACGCAGGCGCTCAGGCAGGTGATTGGGTCTGTATCCCGGTGTTGCACCGCGTGGGTGGTTTCGAGCAATGCGCGGGGGAAGTTGGCGCGGGCGAAGTGCCGGTTCGCGAACTTGCGCGTCGCGTACACCGCGAAGTGAAGCGGGTCCACGAGGTTGCTGCATGGATGGTCAAGTTTGGCCTGATTGAATGCACAGAGCCTGGTGGACTGGTTTTCCCGTATTCGGATATTCATATGGATATGCATGCGACGGGCGGCTTGAGCCTGAATTGCTGGCTTCAAAATTGCCACGTGATACAGTGAATACATGTATTTGATCGGAGATCATCATGGCGACTTCCATCCGGCTTGACCCTGCCGTTGAGCAGCGTCTCGACTTTCTGGCTGCGCAAACCGGGCGCACCAAAGCCTACTATCTGCGCGAAATCATCGAGAACGGGCTGGAGGAGATGGAGGACTATTACCTTGCGGCGGAGGTGCTGCAACGCGTGCGCAAGGGGGATGAAGCCGTCATGTCCGCCGCCGAGGTGAGGAAAGACCTTGGCCTGGACAGTTGATTACACCGAGACGGCGCGAAAGCAACTTCGCAAGCTCGACAAACAGGTCGCCCGCCGTATTCTCGATTTTCTCGATGAGCGCGTTGCCGCTGCTGAAGAACCTCGCAGTTCGGGCAAGGCATTGACCGGCCCGTTGGGCAGCTTCTGGCGCTATCGCGTGGGTGAATACCGGATCATCTGCGACATTCAGGATGGTCAATTGCGTGTACTGGTTGTGCAGATCGGCAATCGGCGCGAGGTTTACCGATGACCGAAGTCCTCGAAACCGCCGACGCGGCCGAAGAAGAAATCCGCCACCTGGCCAAGGTGCAGGGTGAGCTGTGGACCGATCTGCCGACCGATCTGTACATTCCGCCGGATGCGCTGGAAGTGATTCTGGAAGCGTTCGAGGGGCCGCTCGATCTGCTGTTGTGGCTGATCCGGCGCAACAATCTGGATGTGCTCAACATCAACATGGCGGCGCTAACCGTGCAGTACATGGCTTATGTCGATGTGATGCGCCGCAAGCGGCTGGAACTGGCGGCGGACTATCTGGTGATGGCGGCGATGCTGATCGAGATCAAGTCGCGCATGCTGTTGCCGCGCAAGGAAGTTGCGGAATCCGGCGAGGAGCACGATCCGCGCGCCGAGCTGGTGCGGCGGCTGCTGGAGTACGAGCAGATGAAGCTGGCGGCGCGCAATCTCGATGCCGCGCCGCAACTGGGGCGCGATTTCCAGGCGGTCAACGTCTATGTCTCGCAACTGGCGGTCAAGCGCCTGCCGCTGGTCGGCAGCGAAGACCTGCTCGATGCCTGGCGCGCCATCCTGAAGCGGGCTTCGATGCACAAGCATCATCGCATCGGCCGCCAGGAGCTTTCCGTGCGCGAGCACATGAGCCGCATCCTGAAGCATCTGCAAAGCGCCGGACGCACGCTGTTCACCGACTTGTTCGACCCTGCCGATGGCCGCTCGGCGCTGGTCGTCACTTTTCTGGCGCTGCTCGAACTGGTGCGCGAGCGTTTGGTCGATATCGTCCAGAACGAGCCGTTTGCGCCGATTCATGCCCAGGTGGCCGCCGCCGCCGATCACTCCGAACCTGTCTGACTCCATGGCACGCAAACCCACCAAGGCCGAACAAGCCGAAATCACCCAACTGGATGAAATCAAACGCATCCTGGAAACCGTTCTATTGGCCGGCTCCGGCCCGATGTCGCTGGCCGAGTTAAAGCGGGTGTTCGAGGTGGAGCTGTCGAATGATTTCCTGCGTCGTGCACTGGAGGCGTTGCGCGACGATTGGCAGGGCAAAGGTGTTGAACTGGTGCAACTGGCGGACGGCTGGCGGTTTCAGACCAAGGCCGAGTACCAGCGTTATCTGGATCGGCTGAATCCGGAGAAACCGCCGCGTTATTCGCGCGCCACGCTGGAAACCCTGGCGGTGATCGCTTATCGCCAGCCGGTGACGCGCGGCGATGTGGAAGAGATACGCGGCGTTGCGGTCAATACCCAGATTGTCAGGACGCTGGAGGAACGCGGCTGGATCGAAGTTGTCGGACACAAGGAAGTGCCGGGCCGGCCGGCCTTGTTCAGCACCACCAAACAGTTTTTGTCCGACCTTGGCTTGCGAGCACTCTCCGAGTTACCGCCACTGCCCGAGATGGCGAAAGATTTGCAGGTCTCAGCATTGTTTGAAGAACCACCGCCAACAGAATAGAAAAACGCTGGTAATCCGTGATAATGCCGGCCCGGGATTGGAAACCCGTAAACACAACCATAGAGAGAACAATATGCCACGCTATTCCTACATGGGGCGACCTTTGAAAGCACGACCTGAAGAACTTGAAGACCATAGTGAAAAACTGCACAAAGCCCTGGCCACGGCTGGAATGGGTTCACGCCGTGAGATGGAGCAACTGATTGCCGATGGTCATGTCAGCCTGAATGGCCAGATCGCCAAGGTGGCGGACCGGGTCAAGCCGGGCGACCTGGTCAAGGTCAACGGCAAAGTCATTCGCTTGGGTTGGAAGCGACAGATTCCGCGGGTGCTGATTTATCACAAGCAGGAAGGTGAAATCGTCTCGCGTGATGACCCGGAAGGCCGGCCTTCCGTGTTTGATCATCTGCCCGCCGTGCGCAGCGGTCGCTGGATCAGCATTGGCCGTCTCGATTTCAATACCGAAGGTCTGCTGATCTTTACCACCGATGGTGAACTTGCGAATCACCTGACTCACCCGCGTTATGAAGTCGAACGTGAATATGCCGTGCGGCTGATTGGCGCGCTGGATGCGGTGCAGATGAATTCACTGCTGACCGGCGTCGAGCTGGATGACGGCATTGCCAAGGTGGACAAGATCGTTCCCGCCGGTGGAGAAGGCGTCAATCAGTGGTATCACCTGATCATCCGCGAAGGCCGTAACCGCGAGGTGCGCCGCTTGATGGAGCATCTAGGCCTCACCGTGAGCCGACTGATTCGGGTCCGCTTTGGCCCGGTGGCGATGCCTTCACGCTTGAAGCGCGGCATGAAGGAAGAACTGCCGGAAGAGGAAGTCGAAGCCCTGTTGCGCTGGTGTGGCATGGTCAAGAGCGCGGCGGAAAAACGCCAGACGGATGATCCTGGCGAGCAGAAACGGCCTGAGATCAAGCGTGCTGATCCCAAGCGGCCGGATTCAAATCGCCCGGAAGCTGCGTCGGGAAAGGTCGGTCATCCGTATCGGCGTCGATTGAACAACAAAGGCGAGCGCCAGTAAGTGCTGACAAGCCTCAGGGCTTGAACGCGTTGACCCGTTGTTTCAACTGCACAAGCCTGTCCGCCTCTGCCTGGCCATAGCGCAAGCCGAGATATAGCTGGGTGATCAGGTGGATGGGCCCGGCGAGTTCCGGCCTGAGTTGCGCTACGCGTTGAGCAAAATCCGCCGCACCTTCAGCCTCGCCGCGCACAATGCCGTGGCGTTGCAGCTTCCGGCAGAAACGTGTGTAGAGCAGGCTCGCCGGATCGCGCTTGACCCTTGCCAGGCGCGGAATTGCCCAAAACGAAGCGATCAGCAGCAACACGCCTCCCGCCGCAGCCAGTCCCCAGGCCATACCCTGCCAGGTTGCAAGAAATGGATTCAGGCGGGCGAGAAATTGGCGCTGGCGATCCTGGTTGTAACCCAGCACCCATTGATTCCACTGGTTGTTGATCAAGTCCCAGCTTTGCCGAAGCGGTAGCAGCCACGTGGTATTCAGCGTCATCAGACCGGCGGGGCGCTCATTCGCCGGCAACGCTGCGTTGAGGCCGCGCTCAACCCGATTCGGTGCGACGGCGGCAGTCGGATCGACCCGGGTCCAGCCCAGTTTGGGCAGCCAGACTTCAGCCCAGGCATGCGCGTCGCGCTGCCTGACTATCCAGTAATCTCCCAGTGGATTGAGTTCGCCGCCCTGATAGCCGGTGACTACCCGCGCTGGAATTCCGGCGGCGCGCATCAGCACGACAAAGGCGCTGGCATAGTGTTCGCAGAAACCGCGCCGGCTGACGAAGAGAAAATCATCGACACTGTTTTCGCCCAACAGCGGCGGTTTCAGGCTGTAAAAAAAGGCTTCGTTGCGGAAGTACGCCAAGGCCTGGTTGACGATGGCTTGCCCGCTTGCGGTTTGGTTGGCGGTTTGGTTGGCGGCTTGGTTGGCAGTTCTGTTTACCCATTGCGCCGCCAAAGCGCGTGCTTGCGGGTTTCCTTCAGGCAAAGCCAGCGTTCGGGAACGCGTGGCGGTGCTGAGCGCGTTCGCCTCAAGCCGATAGTTGAGATCGGCGTCGATCTGGTAGCGCAAGCGCTGGGTGATTGCCGTCTTGCTCAGCCATTGCAGATCCGGGCCCAGCGTGGTCTCGATTGATGTGAGTTTGTCAGGCAGTTGACGCGGCAAGCCCAAGAGAAACAGCCAACGCTGCCGATGCGGCTCCAACGTGATGGCATAAGTGATGGGTTGGCCTATCGCTTCTCCAGGTACAGGCGTGGTTGGAACTGCAAACCGGGTTTGCCAGGTGCGGCCATCAAAATCCCATAGCACCGGGCCGCGCCAATACAGCGCACTTGGGCTGGGTGGCGGTGTGGTGAATTCGACCCGGAACGCGATTTCGTCCGACAAGGTGAGCTGGCCGAAATCGCCCGGACTCATGCTATCGGACAAGCCGCTCTGGGCGACGCCTTGCTGCGGCAAGCCCCAGAGCGGACCTTGCAGGCGTGGGAACAACAGAAACAACAGCAACGCCAAAGGCAACGCTTGCAGCCACAAACGCCCAGCCATGCCGAGGGTGGCGCGTAGTTCAGGTGCGGTTTGTGCGCTTGTTTGAGCGTTTATATGTTCGCTTGTTAGTACATTCGCAATCATCGCCGCCACCAGTCCACAAGCAGCAATAATCATGTAAGCGGCCATCAGCAAGCTTTGCGAGTTGAGGAAATACGCCACCAGCAGAAAGCAGCCGACGAACAGCAAGCCAAGCCGATCCCGCGTGGTCTGGAGTTCCAGTAACTTGGCGCCGGAAAGAAAGACCAACAGCGCGACGCCACCCTGGGGGCCAATGACGGTGCCATATTGCAGCAATACGCCGGCCACGCCAGCCAGCGAAAGCAGCATCTTCAACCAGCCTGGCCAGGTTTTCTTGCGCTGGCTGGAATACAGGCTGAGCAGCGCAAAAATCATCCAACTGAGGCTGATCCAGATCGGTAAATCCAGCGCATGCGGCGCCAGCACCAGCGCCAGCGGCACGATCAGCCAAAGCAGCGGTGTATTGAAATCAATTCTAGGCATCGGGTTTGCCAAAGCGTGCCAGTGTTTCCAAACACTGCCGCAGATGCGCTTCGCCCATGCCTTTGCCAATCTCGCGACCTGGCAAGGTCAGTGAGAAAGGCAAATTCGCGGCATGCGCATCCAGCACCCAGCGGGTTAGACGTGACAGGCGGGCTTCGGTCTCCTTTTCCGGGGCTTGCGACCAACTTAACTGCAAGGTCGCGCCTTGCTGGCCGCTGAATTGCTTGGTCAGCAGATGTTGGCTGCGCGCGGCTGCTTTCCAGGCGATGCGGCGCGGCGTATCGCCGGCCTGGTAGGCGCGCAGACCGGTAAAGTCATCGCCATCGGTTTTACTGGCGGCAGCGTCTGAATCCGCCCCCACCGAAGCCGGTAGCGGCAGGGCATCGGTTGCCGGTTTGGGATAGATCAACACGCCAAACGGGATGGCATTGGAATCGGACATTTCCAGCACACTCCAACAGCGGAACAGTCCCAGCGGATAACAGGAATAAATGCCGAAGCGGCCAAGCGCATGCCAACCGCGCGCGGTGTTGGTCAGTTGCAGGGCCAGATCGGCTTTACCTGCAACAGGAATATCGCTTTCCTCGCACACGCCGGAGGGGTGCGTGAGGCCGATGCGGAAGCGTTTTTGCGCACTCGGGTTGTCCACTTCCAGCAGCAGGCGGGCGCTTTCTCCGGCAAATACGGGCTGCGAGGCCTTGGCGCTGAGCCGCAGGCCGGACAGGTTGCGCTGGGTATGCAGCATGGCAACCACCGCCACGCCGGCAAACCAGAAGGTGAACAGGTAAGCCAGGCTGAGGCCATAGTTGATGGCGCCGATCAACAGCCCGATCAATAACAGCGCGAACACCAGGCCGGCCCGCGTCGGCAGGATGTAAAGACGGCGCGCTGTGAGCTGGATCGGGCTGCTTTCAAGCTTTGGCGGTCGCCAGGGCAGATAGGGCAACACGGGAAGTTTCATGCGGCTTTGGCGGGGTTCAAGGTACAAGGTTCAAGGTTCAAGGTTCAAGGTTCAAGGTTCAAGGTTCAAGGGGCAGGGTTCAGGGGTGAACTTTGTCATGCTTATTCCATTTTGCGTAAGCCATATCCGTGGCAAACACTATGCCTGATTCGTGAAGCTGACTCTTCATGGCTTCTTGCGTTAGGGGTGGGATTGAACCTGGATTCTTCTGTTGACCACTCCTCAGCCAGGTAGGATGGGCCAAGTGCAGCGGGCCCATCACTCGGCGGTTTGATGGGCCCGCTGCGCTTGGCCCATCCTACGTCTTGGCTTTTTGGTGCAATGGGCAATCCTGGATAAACCTGGCCGGATCAATAGTCGATAACATTCGGTTCCCTGCATAGATTTGGAATAACGGGAATGGATCTGCCTAAGTTAGGTGCAATCAAGCTCGATCAAGTCATCAATTTTTCCACGCCGAAGTCCTGGGGCATCAGCGATCCGGTGCGCTTCAATGCATTGATGGAAGAAGCCAAGACGCTGGTGACATCCGGTTTTTATCTGGGTGACAACCTGTTCACCTGGGGCCGCAACAACTCATTGTTCGAAGATGAAGCATTTCGTCAGGCCTGGACCGCCAATATCCAGAACGATGCCGATCAGGCCATTGCCTGGCGGCGCTATGTGCTGGCTTGTCTGGCTTTCAACGCGATGCCGTTGCCGGGAGATTTTGTCGAATGCGGCGTTTATGTAGGTTCAGGAATTAAGACTGTGATGGATTACCTGGGAGGCAAGAATTTCCCGAAAACCTTCTGGGGCTTCGACACCTTCGACTACAACCCGGTGCAGGGCCATTCCTTTGCCGGTCAGGTTGAAGGCTTTTACGAACAGGTGCAGGCACGGTTTGACGGATACAGGCAAGTGCGCCTGATCAAGGGTTTCATCCCAGATTCGTTCACGCAGGGCATGCCGGAGCAGATTGCCTATCTGCATATCGACTTGAACAATGCCGCTGGCGAAATTGCCGCGCTGGAAGCTTTGTTCGAACGTGTGGTCAGCGGCGGAGTCATCGTGCTCGACGATTACGAATGGGCGGGCTGCTATCGCGGCCAGAAGCAGGTGGAAGATCCGTGGTTCGAGACGCGCGGCTATCGCGTGGTGCCGTTGCCGACGGGGCAGGGCATGCTGGTTAAGCGCTAAAACACTGCATATGGTGTGGGTATCTATGTAAGAAATTGCTGAACGACGGTGGAAACAGCTAGTACTGCCGCCGCAATATGCCGGCTTCGATCATGTGTTGCTCGATATCGATCCGACCGGGAAGCCGGATATTGTCTGTGACGCCCGCCTGCTCACCACACTCGATGCCCAGCAGTTCGATGCGGTCTACTGTTCGCATAATCTGGAGCATTACTACCACCATGATGTGGCCAAGGTGCTGGCCGGTTTTCTGCATGTGTTGAAGGACGGCGGGGTGGCGCATATTCGTGTGCCTGACATTGGCGAGGTGATGCGGACCACTGTCGCAAAAGGCCTCGATATCGAAGATGTTCTGTATCAGTCATCACTTGGGCCGATCATGGTGATGGACGTGATTTACGGATACACGGTGCAGATCGAGCAAAGTGGCGTGGATTTTTTTGCTCACAAAACCGGTTTTACCCAGAAATCTCTTTTGAAAGCGCTTTATCTGGCCGGCTTCAGCTATATGTTCAGAATCCTGGGTGAGGCGCAATGTCACTGCCGGATGTAATTTGATACAGCATGCCGATTGAAAACTGATACACCGAACGAGGACGATCAGGGCTTTTTCGGAGCCTTGATGATCAGTGACGAGGTGTATGTGGAAATCAAAGTTTTGAGAAAGCAGGGACTGAGCCTG
>CAMDHJ010000039.1 GCA_945897865.1 Tepidiphilus sp. J10 | reverse complement strand
GAGAGGATTCGAACCTCCGACATCTTGCTCCCAAAGCAAGCGCGCTACCGGGCTGCGCTACACCCCGAAGGCGCAGAAATATAACCGTGCAAAGGGGAAAAAGCAACGACACATGACTGCCATTCGCTAGAATTCAACGTTTTATTTCTAGCGCGCTTATTTTTCGCGCCTTTTCGCCATGACCGCCCGCTTAATCGATGGCAAATCACTTGCCGACAGCCTGATCATAAACATCAAAAACCAGGTCGATGCCCGTTTGGCAGCTGGCATGCGTGCGCCCGGATTGGCGGTCATCCTGCTAGGTGATGATCCAGCTTCCAGCATTTATGTCCGCAACAAGCGCCTGGCCTGCGGAAAGTCCGGTGTCATTTCAATCTCGCACGACTTGCCGGCTGCCACCTCGCAAGCCGATCTGCTGGCATTGATCGATGCATTGAACCAGGATCCCAGCGTGGATGGCATTCTGGTGCAAGCACCATTGCCGGCCCACATCGACGCTGAAACCGTGGTGGAGCGCATTCTACCCGGCAAGGATGTTGATGGCTTTCACCCCTACAACGTCGGCCGCCTGGCGGTGCGCAACCCGCTGCTGCGTTCGTGCACGCCTTATGGCGTGATGCGTTTGCTGGCCAGCACCGGCGAAACATTGCGCGGCAAACATGCGGTGGTCGTCGGCGCATCCAACCATGTCGGACGCCCGATGGCACTGGAACTGCTGCTCGCCGGTTGCACGGTCACCATCTGCCACTCTGCCACCGTTGACCTGCCTGGCCTTGTTGCGCAGGGAGATATCGTGGTGGCTGCGGTGGGTCGTCCGGAGATGGTTCAGGGCGCCTGGATCAAGCCGGGTGCGATCGTGATCGATATCGGCATCAATCGTCTGGATGACGGCCGTCTTGCGGGTGATGTCGAGTTCAAAGCGGCGCTCGACAAGGCTGGCTGGATAACACCGGTACCCGGCGGCGTCGGACCGATGACCGTTGCGACCTTGCTGCAGAACACGTTGGAAGCAGCTTTAAAGCACTGATTTCTTGAGTACTCCCCGCGTGGTCCAGCCCGGCCGGGACCGAGCCGATCGCCGCGGTCTCAGGCCAACCAGGCTTGCACTTGCGCCAGATCAACCACTCCGCGCTCGCCCTTGCCGGAATCATCCAGGCGTTGATAGGGTTGATCAGGCTCACCCAGGTCAGTCAGAACAGCCACGGCGCCACTGAAATCATGCTCCCGCGTGTAGTCATTGATGGTTACCACAGTACGCAGATTAGCGCCCAGAGAGGCTCGGATGCCGTTCTCAGAATCTTCGAAAGCCAGACATTCATCCGGCGCCAGACCAAGTTGCTGCATGGCCCAAAGGTAAATATCCGGCGCCGGTTTCTTCGCCGGCACGATGTCGCCTGCGGCAATGACCTGAAACCATTCCGGGCCATCCGGCGCCAGGCTGTGGCGTAGCAGCTCGATCACATTTTCCGGCGTGGTCGTGGTCGCCACGCCGAGGATCAGGCTTTGCTCGCGCGCCTCCATCAGCAAGCGCTTGACGCCCGGACGCAGCGGAATGCCGCCCTGCCCCAGCATGCGGGTGTAATGCGCAGTTTTTGCCTTGTGCAACTCGGCCACCATGGCATCAAAATCAGCCGGTTTGACGTAATCTGGGCGAAAGTTTTCGACGTAATACTTCATCCGCTCCTTGCCGCCGGTAACCGCCAAAAGTTGGCCGTAGAGGGCCACATCCCAGTCCCAGTCGAGACCGAATTCCTTGAAAGCCAGATTGAAAGCCGGGCGATGTCCATCGCGTTCGGTATCGGCCAGAGTTCCATCAACGTCGAAGAGCAGAGCTTTGAGCATGAGATTCCTTGAAAGAAGCGTTTATTCAATTGCTTAGCGGCAGGTAGAATGCGTATTTTACCTGTATGCGGAATCTCTTATGAATGCAGCCACTGAAGAAATCAACGAGTTTGACGCCATCTTCAATGGCACGCTTTACAGCCTGTTGTCCTGGAAACAACTTAGCGCATTCTGGGCGAAGATCGACCCTGAAGCAGGCTGGTATCTTTATGCGATTGGCGAAGAGCGACCGCTTGCGGCTGCCGACGCGGAGCATGTCACGGCTTTTATCCGCGAAATCGATGCACTCCTTCATAAAGAACACCATGAAGATTATTGCGGCATTGTCTACGCCGACCATCTCGACAAACCCGGTCTGATCAAAATCTATGACCCCAACCATCTGGGCACCTCATGCGGGTCAAGCAAGAACCGGATTCTGCCAGGTTGGGTGATGTCGCTGACACCGCCAAGTGACCTGGCGCCAACTCACTCGGTGCCGCAGAACCGAAAGCGCTGGTGGCAAGGCTTCCGGACCTTGATCGGCGCTGATTGATATCCGAGTAAACCCGGCCAGAAAACACAAAAAGCGACCCGAGGGTCGCTTTCTTGTTGGGACGCTTGCTGTTTATGAAGCGTCAGCTGGTGTTTCAACTGCCGCAGCAACCGGGACTTCGATCAAGGCTTTCATCGATAACCGCATGCGGCCTTTTTCGTCGGTTTCCAGCACTTTCACCTGCACAGCCTGACCTTCTTTCAAATGGTCAGTAACCGCATTGACCCGCTGGTGGGCGATTTGGGAGATATGCAACAGACCATCCTTGCCCGGCAGTACGTTGACGATGGCGCCGAAATCGAGAATCTTCAGCACGGTACCGGCATAGGTCCGGCCCACTTCAACTTCAGCAGTAATGTCTTCGATCCGCTTCTTCGCCAATTCACCGGATTCGGTGCTGGTACAGGCGATCTTGATGTTGCCGCTTTCATCGATATCGATCTGGGTACCGGTTTCCTCGGTCAATGCACGAATCGTGGCGCCGCCCTTGCCGATCACATCGCGAATCTTCTCCGGATTGATCTTCATGGCGAGGATACGCGGCGCGAAGGCGCTCATTTCGTGCGGACCCGCTTCGGCCTGTTGCATGATGCCCAGAATATGCATGCGGGCTTCGCGTGCCTGAGTCAGCGCAACCTGCATGATTTCCTTGGTGATGCCCTGGATCTTGATGTCCATCTGCAGCGCATTGACACCGTTCTTGGTGCCAGCCACCTTGAAATCCATGTCGCCAAGGTGATCCTCGTCGCCCAGGATGTCGGTCAGCACCGCGAAACGGTTGCCGTCCTTGATCAGGCCCATCGCGATACCAGCAACGTGATCTTTCATCGGCACACCCGCATCCATCATGGCCAGACTGCCGCCGCAGACAGAAGCCATGGATGAGGAGCCGTTCGATTCAGTGATTTCCGACACCACGCGAATGGTGTAGCCGAATTCTTCCTTGGTCGGCAGACATGCAGCCAGCGCACGTTTGGCGAGACGGCCATGACCGACTTCACGACGCTTCGGCGCGCCCATGCGACCCGTTTCGCCGGTGGCGTAAGGAGGCATGTTGTAGTTGAGCAGAAAATGCTCGCTGTAATTGCCAGTCAAGGCTTCAATCGTCTGCTCGTCGCGGCCGGTACCCAGAGTTGCGACAACCAGTGCTTGCGTCTCGCCACGAGTAAACAGGGCGGAACCGTGTGCACGCGGCAATACGCCGGTGCGAATGGTGATCGGGCGCACAGTACGCGTGTCACGACCATCGATACGCGGCTCGCCGGCCAAAATGCGGCTACGCACCACTTTGGCTTCGAGGGTATGGAACATGTCCTTCACCACGTTGGCCTGGGTGGTATTCATATCCGAGGTAATCAGTTCAGCAAACACCCGACTGCGGATGGCATCGACTTCAGTTTGGCGGGCTTGCTTCTGCTTGATCGAGTAGGCGGCCGAAAGCGCGTCGGAGCAAAGACCGTTCATTTTTTCCAGCAGTGCGGCATCGGTTTCCGGCGCCGACCAATCCCAGGCATCCTTGCCGCATTCATCAGCCAATTCATTGATGGCGTCGATAACCACCTGCATCTGATCGTGGCCGAATACAACGGCGCCCAGCATCACATCTTCGGGTAACTGATCCGCTTCCGACTCAACCATCAGCACAGCGCTTTCGGTGCCGGCGACGATCAGATCAAGCTTGCTGGTCTTGAATTCGGTGGTGGTCGGATTCAGCACATATTCGCCGTTGAGGTAACCCACACGCGCCGCGCCCACCGGGCCGTCGAACGGCAAACCAGACAGCGCCAGGGCGGCAGATGCGCCAATCAGCGCGGGGATATCGGAATCGACTTCCGGATTGGCGGATATCACCGTGGCGACAACCTGTACTTCATTGAAGAAGCCATCCGGGAACAGCGGGCGAATTGGACGATCAATCAGGCGGCTGATCAAGGTTTCCTTGGTCGAATTATTCGACTCGCGCTTCAGGAAGCCACCCGGGATACGGCCAGCGGCATAAGCTTTTTCCTGGTAATCGACAGTCAGCGGAAAGAAATCCTGGCCGTCCTTCACTTCGGTTTTTGCCACCACGGTGACTAGCACCACGGTGTCGTCCATATTCACGACGACGGCGCCGTCCGCCTGGCGAGCGATTTCGCCCGTTTCCAGGGTGACTGTATGACGCCCATACTGGAATGACTTCTTGACTGGATTCACGCTGCTCTCTTCCTAATCTGTCTGCTTACGGATACCACGCTGAATGCGTCGTCTGTCGACGCAATTGAATGCCGCCCCCGCACGGGGCTTGCATGCCGGATTGGCTGAATTACTTGCGCAGACCCAGACGCTGGATCAATTGGGTGTAGCTGGCGGCGCTTTCGCCCTTGAGGTAGTCAAGCAAACGACGACGACGGCTGACCATCTTCAGCAGGCCGCGGCGTGAGTGGTGATCTTTGGCATGGGCCTTGAAGTGACCGGTCAGGTCATTGATGCGGGCGGTCAGCAAGGCGACCTGGACTTCCGGAGATCCGGTATCAGCAGCGGCGCGCTGGTAATCCTGGACAATCTGGGCCTTCTGGGTGGTGGTAACGCTCATTTGGGGATACTCCAACGAAAAACGCGGATTCTACTCGCGCGAGGGGAAATTTCTCAAGCAATTCATGGGGGTAAATCAGGTAACAACCAATCGTCTGGGTGCGACTTTACCGTCCTGGTTGACTTCGCCTACACCCAGAAAACGACCATCCGGGGCATAAAGTCGATACTGCTGGCCCAGCATCAGGCGCGGCATCCAGATTGGCTGACCGTGGCAAATCTGCCAAGCTGCCTCAAAATCAAGCGATAACGCAGCCAATGTTTCAACCATGATATCGGCCGGCATCAATCGACGGTCCCTGTCCAACTCTTCCAGATCAGACAATTCTTCCAGGGTTTCCGCCTGTTCGATTCGAAATGGACCGACGCCGGTCCGGCGCAGGCCTTGTAGATGCGCGCCGCAACCGAGCACTTCGCCCAGGTCATCGGCCAGCGCGCGAACGTAAAAACCCTTGCTGGTGCGAACTCGCAAGTTACACAACTCGCCGGCAAATGTTTCGATTTCAAGCTCATGCACCACGACATGGCGTGCTTTTCGCTCAATTTCGATGCCTTTGCGTGCGTATTCGTATAACGGGCGTCCCGCATGTTTAAGGGCCGAGTGCATGGGCGGGATTTGTTCAATCTCGCCCATGAAGCCGGTCAACGCCTGACGCAGATCCGATTGGCTGATGTTGACCGGACGTTCAGCAATCACAACACCCTCCGGGTCGCCGCTGCTGGTACGTACACCAAACCGGACCTGCGCCAGATACTCCTTATCCGCATCCAGCAAAAATTGAGAAAACTTGGTTGCCTCACCCAGACACAACGGTAGCAATCCTGTCGCGAATGGATCCAGCGTGCCGGTATGGCCCGCCTTTTCGGCGCGGTACAGACGTTTGGCTTTTTGCAGCGCTATGTTTGAACTGAGGCCAACCGGCTTGTCGAGCAGCAGCACACCGTCAATCTTGCGCTTGACCGGTTTAGCCGCAGACGCAGATTTAACGCTGGTCACCGGTATCTGCATCGTCATCCTGCGGGCGCAAGCGGTCTTCCGCCACCGCCTGATCGATCAGATGCGACAAGTGCGCACCCCGCTCGACCGATTCGTCATAGTGAAAATTCAATTTCGGCACGGTGCGGATGCTCATCCGCTTGGCCAGTTCAGTACGCAGAAAACCAGCTGCGCTGGCAAGGCCTTTCAGCGCAGCCTGATGGTCTGGATTGAACGTGGTGAACCAGACTTTGGCGTGCTCCAGGTCAGAAGTCACATCGACGGCGGTGAACGAGACGCCGATGCAACGGGGGTCTTTCATCTCTCGCATCACAATCGAAGCCAGTTCCTGGCGGATCTGTTCGGCAACGCGTCGAGAACGGGGATTATTGTTGGACATGCGGGTAACCAGTAAGTGAAAGTGTGATTTGACAGTGTCAGGTCAGTAGTAAAAAAACGGCGGATGCCTTGGACATCCGCCGTTCTTCACACCCGAGCAAGACTTAAAGCGTACGCGCCACTTCGACCACTTCGTAGCATTCGAGTTGGTCGCCTTCCTGGATATCGTTGAAGTTCTTCAGATTCAAGCCGCACTCGAAGCCAGCCTTGACTTCGCGCGCATCATCCTTAAACCGTTTCAGTGAATCCAGTTCGCCATCGTGAACCACCACGTTTTCGCGCAGCACCCGCACACGTGCAGAACGTTTCAGCATACCTTCCAACACATAACAACCTGCGACAGAACCCACCTTGGTGATGCGGAAGACCTGGCGGATTTCGGCCAGACCCAAGGCAATTTCCTTCTTCTCCGGCGACAGCATGCCGCCCATCGCAGCCTTCACATCATCGACTGCTTCATAAATGATGTTGTAGTAGCGCAGATCGACATCCGCCGATTCGGCCAGCTTGCGCGCCAAGGCATCGGCGCGCACGTTGAAACCGATGATCACGGCACCGGAAGCAATCGCCAGATTGATGTCCGATTCGGAAATCGCACCCACTGCCGAGTGGATGATGTTGACCTTGACCTCGTTGGTGGACAACTTGGTCAGCGCGTGCGCCAGACCTTCGTAAGAACCCTGCATGTCGGCCTTGAGAATGATCGGCAACGACTTGGCCTCTTCACCCTCGCCCATCTTCTCGAAGATGTTCTCCAGCTTGGCCGCCTGCTTGCGCGCCAAGGTGACGTCGCGGAACTTGCCCTGACGGAACAACGCGATTTCGCGAGCTTTGCGTTCGTTCGGCAGCACCAGCACATCTTCACCCGCACCCGGCACGTCGGAAAGACCTTGAATTTCAACCGGGATCGCCGGACCTGCCGAGTCAACCGGCTTGCCGGTTTCATCCAACATGGCGCGAACACGACCAAAAGCGGAGCCGGCCAACACCACATCTCCGCGCTTCAACGTGCCGGACTGGACCAGAATGGTCGCCACCGGACCGCGTCCCTTGTCAAGACGCGATTCAATCACAACGCCCTTGGCGGGCGCATTGATCGGCGCTTTCAGTTCGAGCACTTCGGCCTGCAACAGAATAGCGTCAAGCAGGGCATCCAGGCCTTTGCCGGTTTTTGCCGATACGTCAACAAACATCGCATCACCGCCCCAGTCTTCCGGCACGACGCCTTCATTGGAAATTTCCTGGCGAATCTTTTCCGGGTTGGCTTCCGGCTTGTCGATCTTGTTCACCGCCACCACGATTGGCACTTTGGCCGCCTTGGCATGGTGGATCGCTTCCCGCGTCTGCGGCATTACACCGTCATCCGCCGCCACCACCAGAATCACCAAGTCGGTCGCTTTGGCGCCACGTGCACGCATTGCGGTAAACGCTTCATGGCCTGGCGTATCCAGGAAGGTGACCATCCCCTTGTCGGTTTCGACATGGTAGGCGCCGATGTGTTGGGTAATCCCGCCTGCCTCACCGGCAGCCACCTTGGTGCGACGAATTGCATCCAGCAAGGAGGTTTTACCGTGGTCGACGTGCCCCATCACGGTTACCACAGGTGCGCGCGGCAATTGTTCCAGTTCGACGTGTTCGCCGCTCTCTTCCAGATAGGATTCAGGCGTATCGATTGGCGCCGGCTTGGCAATATGACCGAGTTCCTCGACCAGGATCATCGCGGTATCCTGATCCAGCACCTGATTGATGGTGACCATCGACCCCATCTTCATCAGCGCCTTGATCACTTCCGCCGCCTTCACCGACATCTTGTGGGCCAGATCAGCCACGCTGATGGTTTCCGGCACCAGCACTTCTCGCACCACCGCTTCCACCGGTGCTTGCGGGATATTCTCGTGATGATCAGACTTATGACGACCCTTCTTGCTGCGCCAGCCATCGCCACTATCGCTGCCACCACGTGTCTTCAGGCCCGGACGTTTGCCGGCAACCGGTTCATCCTTACCCTTCTTGGCAGCCGTCTTCTCGGGTTTCGGTTTCACCGAAGGCTTGACACTGGGGCGAACTTCAGTCGGTTTGGCTTCAACAGGCTTGACTTCGGGTGGCGGAGCATCTTTGGCCGCCTTGGTGGCTTCCTCTGCCCGTCGACGCGCCGCTTCTCGATCCTGTTTAGCCTTGTGTTCGGCTTCCTGTATTGCGCGTAAAGCTGCATGCCGCTTCGCTTCGTGCTCACGCGCCTGTCGTTCGGCGGGACTCAGAATCGAAGGCCTTACCGCTGGTGCTGCAGGAGTAGCCTCTATTTCAATCGTCTCGACCGCTTCCGTCTTTTCCGGTTCGACCGGAGCCGGCTGTTCGATGATTTCAGGTTCTGTCTCGACAGGCTCCTCGTCAACTGCCGCGACCGGAACCGGCACGTTGACGATTTCTTCCACGAGTGCAACAACCGGAGCTTCAGCGACCACCTCGGGAACGGCTTCCACCGGAGCTTGATCCGCGACCTCGGCTACGGTTTCGAGTACTTCCGGCAGGTCTGGCGCAGCACTGACCTCTTCCTGCACCGCTACCGTTGGCAATTCCATTTCCGGCAATTCAGACTCATGCGGCGCAGCATCGGGCATCACCACCTCCTGCTGCGCGGCCTCATGCCCTACGCCTTCGCGCTTGATCAGCACGCGTTTCTTGCGTACCTCAACCTGCACGGTTCGGGTCCGACCGGAGCTATCCGCAGTCTTGATTTCGCTCGATTGCTTGCGAGTCAAAGTAATCTTGGTTTTCGGCTCTTGCGCACCATGTTTGCCACGCAAGTAATCCAGCAATAATGATTTATCCGTATCACTCAGCGCATCGGTGACGCCTTTAACGGTGACTCCAGCTGCCTGCAACTGCTTTACCAGCAGCGCGGGCTCAACTTTGAGTTCAGTAGCGAACTGTTCGACGTTCATGATTTCCTCTTCAGGCCCCTGCCAGAATTGGCGCACGCGCGGTCATGATGAGCGACTTGGCTCGCTCATCGTCCATGCCGACCAGCTCAACCAGCTCATCGACGGCCAGATCGGCCAGGTCATTGGCATTGTTGATGCCTTTGGCGTTGAGAAGCGCGGCGGTATCTTCATCCATGCCGGCCACACTCATCAGATCGGCAGAAGCACATTCAACCGCCTCTTCCATCACGATGGCCGCAGTCAGCAGGGCATCACGCGCCCGCGAACGCAGCTCATTGACAGTTTCTTCACCAAACGCCTCAATCTCCATCATTTCGGCGAGTGGCACATAAGCCACTTCTTCCAAGCTGGTAAAACCTTCTTCGACCAGAACCTGCGCCACGTCCTCATCGACATCCAGTTTGACCATGAACATCTTGATCAAGCCGGATGACTCCTGTTCGTGTTTCTGTTCGGCCTCTTGAACTGACAGGATATTGATTGCCCAACCGCACAACTCAGAGGCCAGACGCACATTCTGACCATAACGACCGATGGCGACCTCGACTTGTTCCGGCTCGACCACCACATCCATCGCATGTTTGTCTTCATCCACCACAATGCTCGACACCACCGCCGGCGATAAGGCGTTGATGACGAATTGCGCCGGGTCGTTCGACCACAGCACGATATCGACCCGTTCGCCATTCAGCTCATTGGTCACCGCGGTAACCCGGGTGCCACGCACCCCGATGCAGGTACCTTGAGGATCGACGCGCGGATCGTTCGACTTGACCGCGATTTTGGCGCGCATGCCTGGATCGCGAGCAGCAGCCTTGATTTCGACGATGCCCTCTTCGACTTCAGGAACTTCCAGGCGGAACAGTTCCATGATGAATTGAGGTGCAGTGCGCGACAGCATCAACTGGGGGCCACGTCCACCCCGTTCAACACGCATCAGATAGGCGCGAACGCGATCACCAACGCGCAGGTTCTCTTTTGGAATCATCTGGTCTTTTTCCAGACGCCCCTCAATACGACCCGACTCGATCACTGCACTGCCACGCTCCATCCGCTTGACCGTACCGGAAACCAGCGCATCGCTACGCGCCAGGAAATCATTCAGAATCTGCTCACGCTCGGCATCACGAATCTTCTGCAGAATGACTTGCTTGGCGGCCTGCGCTCCAATACGACCAAAATCCACCGCTTCGACGGGTTCCTCGATGAACTGGCCTACCTCGATGTCCGGATTGATTTCCCGCGCTTCGAACAAGAGATATTGCTGATCCGGATTTTCCAGCCCAGCTTCATCGGGCAACACTTCCCAACACCGGAAAGCTTGGTACTCACCGGTCTTTTGATCGATTTCCACCCGCACATCAGCGTCTTCCGTAAATTGCTTTTTGGTGGCATGGGCAAGCGCCGACTCCAGCGCACCGAACACCACATCCGGCGCCACATTCTTTTCACGCGCCAACGCATCCGCCAGCATCAAGATTTCCCGACTCATTGCTTCCTCCGGGTCATTTCCAGGGTTGAATTTTTCTCAAACTGCGATGAACAGCAGGCGAGGCGAATTGGGGCGGCCGCTTTTTTGGGTGTCATTTTTTTGCCCGCGCTGGTTTTTTTGTTGGTTTATCGAAATTCGGTGACAAACGAGCCGAGTCGATGTCGACAAGCGGAATGGAGACCATGACAGCATCCACTTCCAACTGCAGCACACCGTCCATCTCACCCTGCAAAATGCCGATAAAGCGCTTGCGGCCATCCAGTGGTGCGTGCAACTTCACCAAGGCACGCTCGCCAGCAAAACGAACGAAGTCCGCTGCCTTGACCAAGGGACGGTCCATCCCCGGTGAAGACACTTCAAGGCGCTCATAATCGACGTTCTCAACCAAAAACATTCGAGTCAACTGATTGCTGACTCGAACACAATCCTCCACGACGATGCCTTCCGGCTTGTCGATGTAGAGGCGCAACAAGCCCGCCCCGGCACGCTCCAGCGCAACCAGTTCATAGCCCATGCCTGCCAGGGTTGGTTCGATTAGTGTCTGCAAATCCATGATGTGAAATAAAAAATGGGCCGAAGCCCATAGAAAACTTGCTGATTATATACTTATTAAACCTGTTTCAGCTAATCGCCAATACGTCGCATTGCATCGAGACACATCGAAGAGTAGTGCTCACTGCCTATTGACCCCTGTCAAGGCTCAACCCGGCAACCGCGTGGGGTATATGGCAAAGGAATGAAATGCAAACACTCAAAGCGGATAGGACTACCACTCTTTACTCGCCCCCAACCACACGCTCCAAAACGATGCGCTCATCCGCATATTCCAGCTCAAGCTGAGCAAGCCACTCACCGGAGGTGGGCAAAACAACCTGTCCGCGATAGTCACCACCGCCAACAGATGCCAGCTTGAATATCGCTTGAGCCGGCTGCCCGGGCCGACCAAGACCCAGGTTAACGGTCACCTTCTGAACACCGCTTCCCGATTTGTCTCGCAACACCACGCTAACCTCACCCGGCAATCCTTCACGCAAAATATCCAGTCCAGCCACTTCGACATGCCAGCCCAGTCTTGCCAATTTGGCTTCCATATTGCGATGGTGCGCGATGCTCTTGCTGGCTTCCCCCCCATGCGCGACGACACCGGCAAAACCAGTATGTACAGATTTGCCTTCAATATCGGGCAACAACCATTGCGCCACCGAAGTCGGCACACCGTGACCAGCGATATATACAAATCCGCTCAGAATGACAGTGATAACCACAAAAAAACCAATCATCAGCTTCGGCGCCCAGTGGAGCTTTTGATACGGCGCATCCTTGATGCCACCAATCTGAAACAAAAGCATGGCAACGGTGGGAAATGTAACGACATGCATGGTCAGGACATCCAGTCCCGGCCAGTTCGCCACCGCATAGGCCATATAGGCAAAACTGGGCAACGCTGCCGCGATCACTGCCGCCCAGAAATTCGACAACTTCAAGCTTCTCGCCATGGCAAACAGAATTGCCGTCAACAGAATGCCGCCAAAAATGGAAACAAATAGATTCATGGTGTTTCCTGTTATTGCCGTGTGAAGAAATGCGCAGGATCAACCACGGTTTCCCCCGCCCCGGAACGAATCACGAAATCGAAGTCGTGCAACAGTTTTGCCTGCTCCGGACCCAGCATCACACTGGCTTGAATGATCACACTCTTGCCATTGCGGATATCGACTTTCCTGAAATTCCCCAGATCAAGCGCACCTGAAGGCAATCCACGCGCTTCAATACTGAAATGCTCATCCTTGCCCGAAATATTGGTCAACCGGATCTGGTAACGGTTTCGGATAGTGCCATCCGACAGCGTCACGAACAGCGGCTGTCGTATCTGTTGAATGCTGTGTTCGAAACTGTTGCGATGCGTCATGTCGTAAGCCAGATACGTGGTCATCAACACCAGCGACAGGCCATAACCCACGACTTTCAAGCTCATCCAGTGCAGTTTTACCGGCCCCGGTTTGGCTTGGCTCAAATTGACTTCGGAATCATAGCGAATCAAGCCACGCGGCCACCCCATCTTGTCCATGATCGTATTACAGGCATCGACACATAAACCACATGAAATACAGGTGTACTGCAGGCCATCCCGAATATCGATGCCAACCGGGCAGACCTGGACACACAGTTTGCAATCGACGCAATCACCATGCCCCTGTGCCAGCCTTTCAGGTTGTGTCCTTGCCCCGGCGCGAGGGGCAATGCGGCCAGTTTCGCCCTCACCGCGGCGTTTGTCATAGTGGACTGCCAGGGTTTCCGGTTCATACATGACACTCTGGAAACGTCCATACGGACAGATAAAGGTGCAAACATGTTCACGCAATACGCCGGCTGCGAGGTATGTGGAAACCGATAATGTCAACGTCGTGATGTAAGCGGCTGCCGCAGCTTCGCCACTGAAAAAAGTACGCAGCATTTCCGGGGCATAGGCAAAGTAGAAAACGAAGGTTAGCGCTGTCCAGACTGCCAACAGAACCCAGATCACCCGAGTAGCACCCACTTTGAGCAACTTTTCTTTACTGCTCCATGGCATCCTGGCCAACCGCAAACGGGCAGGCCGCTCTCCTTGGATCAGATGTTCCAGCCAGATGAAAGCATCCGTCCACAAGGTCTGAAAACAGAAATAACCGCAAAAGGCGCGACCGACCAGCGCGGTTGCAAAAAACAGCAAAACCGCCGCCATGAACAGCAGGATCGCCAGCCAGAAGATGTCTTGCGGAAATACAGTCAGGTCAAACAGGTAATAACGCCGCCCCGGAATGTCAAACAAAACCGCTTGCGAAGGTGCATCGTTTCTCGACCACGGCAACCAGGGAAGCAGAAAGTAGACGGCGAAACCAAGCCAGAGCACAGCCGTCTTGAAGCGCCGGAATGAGCCTTTGACCGAACGCGGAACAACGGCAGCGCGTTTGAAGTAAAGCTCATGTCCAGCCTGTTGATGGTCCACTTGATCACCTGCGATTCACGCCAGCAAAGACGCTCATGGATTGATTTGCCAGCAATTAAAAAAAAACCCCGGCTTGCCGGGGTCGTCTCCAACCACGTTGGAGGTTATGCGACTTGTCTGAGCAGCGTCAGTTCAAACTGATCACCGTAATCAGCAAGGTTTATTTACCGCCACCCAGTTCATGCACATATACAGTCAGTAATTTGATCTGTTCGGCATTCAGACGGCCCTCCCAGGCAGGCATAACACCCTTGTTCAAGCCACCGGCAATCACAGTCTTGATTGCATTGATCTTTGCCGAATCATCCGCCAGACCAGGCACATCAGCCCAGAGCCAGACTTTATCTGTCAGGTTCGCGGAGCCAATATCTTGACGACCTTTGGCATCATCGCCATGGCAATAGAAGCATGCAGCGGTATCGGAATGGAACAGGTTTTTGCCCTTGGCCACTTTCGCCTGATCGGCATTACCACCCGACAGTGAATAAACGTAATTCGCCAATGCATCGATCTGGGTTTGATCAAGCGCCTCGGCAAACGGCGGCATGTAACCACGGCGGCCTTTGGTCAGCGTCTCATTGATTTTTTCGTAACTGCCGCCGTACAACCAGTCATCATCAGTCAGATTCGGGAAGAAACCGACTTTGCCCTGTCCACCGGCTTGATGGCAAGCAGCGCAATTATCGGAAAACACCGCCTTGCCTGCAGAAACCACAAAACTGCTCAATTCAGGATCTTTCGATATCTGATCGTAGGGCAAGCTTGCCACTTTGTCGTAATACGGCTTTTGCGCGATCACAGCTTCCTGGGATTCCTTCAACAGTTTGGCGCGCGTATTCCAATGCCAAGACTCTTCAACGCCATCGGCATTGACATAAGTAATGGCATTCATGCCCGGCAAAAAACCCTTACCAATCGGCCAGGAGGGATAAACGATCCAGTAAACCAAGGCAAAAACCATGGTTGCATAGAACGTATATGTCCACCATACCGGCAGTGGATTGTTCAATTCCTGCAGATCACCATCCCAAACGTGACCTGTTGTTTGCACGCCCTTGGGTTGAGCTTGGCCAGGATTATTGTCAGCCATTGGACTTGTCCTTCACTTCATCTT
Organism: Tepidiphilus sp. J10; assembly: GCA_945897865.1. Classification (GTDB taxonomy): domain Bacteria; phylum Pseudomonadota; class Gammaproteobacteria; order Burkholderiales; family Thiobacillaceae; genus PFJX01. Next base: position 11,691 of record CAMDHJ010000039.1, on the reverse strand, counting down.
CATCGTCTAGAAACGGAATGTTCTTGTGCTCTTCCAACCTTTTGCCACGCTTCTTGCTGCCATACACCCAAAGCACGATCGCGCAAAAGGTGACGAAAAAAATCAGCAAGCCCAGCGGCTTGGTATTGGCCGGGTCGGCAAACCAATCCATCAGCGGAACTTCACCAGATCTTCTGGCTTGATCTTGCTGAAATCGACCATCGTGCCCAAGACCTGCAAATAGGCAACTACCGCATCCATTTCGGAAACACTGGAACGATCACCATCAAAATTACCCGACTGGGCTTGCGCAACCAAACTTTCCAACGCGTCCGGAATATGCAATGTCTTCGCCACGGCTTCGCCAAATTGCTTTACGTTGCGTTGATATTCTTCATCGTTGGCGGAATAAGGTACGCCAGTCATTCGCAGTGCCCGCAAGCGCCCCCCGATGTCCGAAACATCAAGCTTATTCTCTTGCAACCACTGGTAATTCGGCATCACCGACTCAGGCACCATCGATTTCGGCTTGATCAAATGTTGCACATGCCATTCATTCGAATACTTGCCACCCACACGAGCCAGATCAGGGCCGGTACGCTTGGAACCCCACTGGAACGGATGATCGTATTTTGATTCGGCTGCCAGGGAATAATGGCCGTATCGCAATTGCTCATCCCGGAACGGGCGAATCATCTGCGAGTGGCAGGTATAGCAACCCTCGCGGATATAGATATCGCGACCACGTGACTCCAGCGGCGTGTAAGGACGCACACCATCGACGTTCTCCGTGGTGTCCTTCAGAAAGAACAAAGGCGCAATTTCGACCAGACCGCCAATACTGACCGCCAGCATGGTCAATACCAGCAGCAATCCGGCATTGGTTTCGATTTTTTCGTGTTTGAAATTCTTGAACATGTTCCAGACCCTTTTACGACTTATGCCGCAGCAACCGCTGAACGAGCCTGAGCAGATTCAGCATCGCGCTTACCCTGGCGAATGGTGACGAAGATATTGATTGCCATCAGCACCATGCCGGTCAGGAAGAACATGCCGCCAATTGCACGCATGGCATAGAACGGATGCATCGCCGCGACGGATTCGACAAACGAATATTGCAGGTTGCCGAAGTCATCAAAAGCACGCCACATCAAGCCTTGGGAAATTCCTGAAATCCACATCGCGGTGATGTAAAGCAGCGTACCGATGGTTGCCAGCCAGAAGTGCGCGTTGATCAATCTGACGCTGAAAATCTTGGTATTCCACAGTTTCGGAATCATGTGATACAGCGAACCGAAAGCGATCATCGCCACCCAACCGAGCGCGCCCGAGTGCACATGACCCACTGTCCAGTCGGTGTAATGCGACAACGCATTGACGTCCTTCAGTGACATCAACGGACCTTCGAAGGTGGACATACCGTAGAACGACAGCGCAACGATCATGAAGCGCATGATTGGATCGGTGCGTAACTTATCCCAGGCGCCAGACAAGGTCATGATGCCGTTGATCATGCCGCCCCAGGACGGCAGCAGCAGCATGATGGAAAAGGTGGCGCCCAGCGTCGAAGCCCAATCCGGCAGCGCGGTCCAGTGTAGATGGTGCGTACCGACCCACATATACATGAACGACAGCGCCCAGAAGTGAACAATGGACAGACGATAGGAGTAAACCGGGCGACCGGCGTGCTTGGGCACGAAGTAGTACATCATGCCGAGGAAGGCTGCAGTCAGGAAGAAGCCGACGGCATTGTGGCCGTACCACCACTGGGTCATGGCATCCTGCGCGCCGGAGAACAGGCTGTAGGACTTCATGCTGAACAGGTCAACCGGCACAGCAAGGTTGTTGAACGTATGCAGCAGCGCCGTGACCAGGATGAACGATAGATAGAACCAGTTGGCGACGTAGATGTGCGGCTGCTTACGCTGCATCAAAGTACCAATAAAAACAGCGCCATAAGCTACCCAGACGAACAGAATCAACAGATCGATCGGCCATTCCATCTCGGCATACTCACGCCCCTGACTGAAGCCAGTCACATAAGACAGTGCCGCCAGCACGATGACTGCCTGCCAACCCCAGAAGGTAAAGGTAGCCAAACCGGGAGCGAACAGACGCGTCTGGCAAGTACGCTGAACCACGTAGTAGGAGGTTGCAAACAACGCAGAACCGCCAAAGCCGAAAATCACCGCGCCGGTATGAACCGGCCGAAAACGACCAAACGACAGAAACGGGCTATCGAAATTAAGCCAGGGCCATGCCAGTTGCGAGGCAATGAACACCCCGGCTGACATCCCCACCACGCCCCAGACTATGGCCATGATGGAGAATTTCTTGATGATCTCGTAGTCGTACTGCTCGACCGCAGCCACGCTGGTTGCAGACATAAAGCCTCCTAAGTTGCCGCTGCTCCGGAATTTCTCCGGATGGTGAATTCAGTGCCGGAAAGCCGGCGAAAAGACGCGGGAGTATAGTTCGCACCACCCATCTCCCGCAAGATTGAGCGACACATCAAGCCGCCTTTAACAGCACTTGAAGATCGTTCGCAATATCCACTGGCGATGTTGCGTATGGCAGATACAGCCGCAAGCGGCTTTGACGATCAAGTACATAACTTCCAGCAGAATGATCAATCAGGTAATCGCTTGCGCCTGCTTCGACCTGCTTGCGATACACAATTTTAAATTCTTTCGCGACCTGTTCAACCTGTTCGGTGCTGCCATGCAAACCGAGGAAACCAGGGTGAAAGTAAGGCACATAGGCTTGCAGTATTTCCGGTGTATCTCGTTTTGGGTCCACCGTTACAAACAGTATCTGCACTTTCGCCGCTTCTTCCGGCCGCAGCAGCTTGAGGGCTTCTGCCATATCAGAAAGCGTTGTCGGACAGACATCAGGGCAATGCGTGTAACCAAAAAACAACACTACCAACTTGCCCTTGAAGGTATCCAGCGTCACCGAGCGGCCATTGTGGTCATTCAGTGCCAGACGACGCCCGCCTGCAATCCCGTCGCGACCAAAATCTTTGGCATTTGTTATATCGGTGCCCTTGATCCCGCTCAAGGAAGGCAATGACGTTTCCCCGCCACAGCCTGCCAGTAGCATCACCAGCAAGACTCCATATAGAAACCGTCTGCACATGTATCAGGTGGGCATCGCCGCAGCAGGTAAATCAGCGAGACGATATTTGCCGGTCAATACCGCTTTGGCAAGTTCTTCCAGATTCATTTCATTGAGCAGGGCGATGATTTTTTTCTTTACTGGCATCCACTTGAAATGCAATGGACAAGCCGTAGCGTCGGAACACTCCTTGAGACCCAGAATGCAGCTTTTGGTGAAGTCCGGCCCTTCGGTCAGCAGCAGAATCTGCATCAAAGTCGTGCGATGCATACCATCACGCAGACAAAACCCTCCCAGGCGACCACGAAACGAATCGAGTAAGCCGTGCTTGCACAAATTCTGCAGAATTTTTGCCAGATAAGCTGCGGGCACATTCAGCCGTCCAGCGATGTCGCGGTTCAGCACAGGCTCGCCTATCGGCTGAGTTGCGATGTAAATCAGCGCTTGAACGGCATACTGGCTGGTGCGGGATAAGACCATATCTCACTCCAAGAGAGTTTTTTATCTCGAATAAACGCCGCAATATTCGCACAAAAAACGAGAGATTCGGACAAACAGGTAGCAAATTAAGCTGGAAAAAGTCCTGTTTGATGGCAATGAATCCGCAACGAAAACCGGTCAGCCGGGTATTTCAGCGCGCCTGCCGCGATGTCGATCAGGGACTTGAGCCAATCAATTCAGTCAACCTTTTCGGCACGATCAAAGCGGACATCAAGCGCGCATCCGGCAAACCGACATGCGGCAACTCGGCGAGCAGCGGGCACTTCAGACGCATCCGCAAGGCAGTCAGATTCTCCGCATACGCGGCCATCTCAGGATCCAGCCGATTCGCCACCCAGCCGGCCAGTTTCAGGCCTCGCGTGGCGATCGCTTCAGCCGTCAACAACGCATGATTGATGCAGCCGAGGCGCATGCCAACGACCAGAATGATCGGCAGCGCGAGATACACGGCCAGATCCGCACTATCGCGCGTCGCCGACAACGGGACTTTGAAGCCACCCGCACCTTCGACGATCACCACGTCGGCCAGAGCCGCCAGATGTTCATAGGCATCGCGGATACGTGGCAGTTCGATCGACACGCCTTGATAGTCAGCGGCGATATGCGGTGCCACCGGCGTCCGCAACAAATAGGGATTCACCCAGGCCGAATCGGCCACGACGTTGGCGGCAGCCTGCAATTGCCGCACGTCTTCATTGCACCAAACGCCGTCGATCTGATCAGCCCCCGCCGCCACCGGCTTCATGCCGACCGCGCGATAACCGAGTCCCGCACAGGCATGCAGCAAAGCGGCGCTGACCAGCGATTTGCCCACCCCGGTATCGGTGCCGGTGACAAAAAAACCTTGCGCCGTCATCGTCTTGGCGACCGTTGACGAAATTCGATGATCTGACGCCCGTCGTCCAGCTTTTGTGCATTTTCCGCCCAGGCATGGCCGTACACCACTTCATAACTGGCCGGCAGCCGACCCTCTTTGCGGAAGACCTCGTAGTTGGTCGCCATCTGCCGCCAGACCGACTTGCCCATCAAACCTTCACGCCGACCTTCCAACACGGTATGTGCGCCGATCTGCTTGAGATCGCGCAGCAGCGCCGGCAAATCCGGATAGGTCAGCGTGATCTGTTCCATTTCCATCACTGGATTGCTGAACCCGGCATGTACCAACGCATCGCCAACATCGTGCATGTCGATGAAGCGATTGACGTGGTGATAACCATCAAGGCCGGTCGAAGCGGCGCGCAATTCCTTCAGCGTATCCGGCCCGAAACTGGTAAAGATGAGCAAGCCGCCCGGTTTCAACGCACGCCTGAGCTGCTTGAAACTGGCCTGCAGACCATCGATGCCACCTCCTACCCATTGCAGCGCCAGGCTCGACCAGACCATATCGAGACTTGCGCGTGCCAGCGGCAGTTGTTCGATATCGCCGCAAAGTGCCTGGAAATGCGGCACATTGGGCAACAACCGAGCGCGCAATTTCTCCCACACACTGCCGCGTTGCCGCGCCAACGCACGCTGCAACATGGCTTGCGCCAGATCGAGGCCGATTACATCGGCGCGTGGAAAGCGCGCCCGCAGCAGACTGGAACCAAAACCCGTGCCGCAACCAGCATCCAGAATGCGTTGCGGCTCGATCTTGACGCCGTCGAGATGTTCATCCAGCCGACGCGCCACTTCATGCTGCAGAAAAGCCGCTTCGTCGTAATGCGCTGCCGCACGTTCAAACGAATGCCGGATCGTGCGCTTGGTGACGTCATGGTTGATGCCTTCATGCATGCAGAAAACTCCTCATTTCGGCAACAAACCAATCCGGGTGCGACAGGAATGGTGCGTGCGCGGCGCGTTCATGCATTGCCAGCCTGGCATCCGGCAGATGCTCGGCGAGCCAATATCCGGCCGGCGGCGGACATAGCCCGTCATAGGCGCCATGCACCACCAGAACCGGGCATTGCACCTGCGCCAGCGCAGGCCGCAAATCGACATTGCGCAACAATTGAAGACCGGCCGCCAAGGTTTCGGCAGCCGGCTCGCCACGCAAAAACACTCGCTCACGCAGTCGTTCGATGACCGCCCGCGCCTGATCGCCACCGCGCGCCTGCAATGACAAAAAGCGCAGCAAGGTCGCTCGATAATCCTGATCCAAGGCGCGCGCAAATTCGCTCAATACGTCTGGTGCCAAGCCATGCGGCCAGTCTGGACGACTGACAAACACCGGATTCGTCGCCACCAGCACCAGCTTCGCAACCTTGTGCGGATGCCGCGCCGCCAACGCCAGTGCGACCATGCCGCCAAGCGACCAGCCGCACACCGCCGAGCCATCCTGCAGGGTTGCCGCCAACGCGTCCGCCAACGACTCTGCGCTGTACGGCGACACCGTGACCACATTGCCATAGCCGGGCAAATCCGGTGTCAACCCCGGCAAACGTGCCGCATTCTCGGCCCAGATGCCGCCGTGCAAACCCCAGCCGTGCAAATAAATCAACGGCGCTTCAAGCATGCTGTGCCAACAATTTCAATGCTGCACACAAGGCATCGACATCGGCCAGGCTATGCGCCGCCGAAAGCGATATGCGCAAACGTGCTTCGCCCGGCGGCACGGTCGGTGGCCGAATCGCCGGCAGCAAAACTCCCTGCGCCCGTAGCGCATCGGCCAGACGCATCGATTCGGCATTGCTGCCCACCAGCAACGGCTGAATCGGCGTCGCGGATGGCATCAGCGGCCAAGGCAAGCCGGCCAGGCCGGCTTTCAGGCGGTCAATCAACGCAAGCAGATGCGCGCGTCGCCAGCCTTCCGCCGCAATCAGACGCAAGCTGGCACTGACCGCCGCCGCCAGCATGGGCGGCTGCGCCGTGGTGAAAACATAGGTTCGCGCCTTGTTCACCAGCCATTCGATCAATTCCGCCGAACCAGCGACAAACGCCCCCGACACTCCAGCCGCCTTGCCCAGCGTGGCGAGATAGATCAGGCGCGGATCAATGCGATCATCGAGCAACGCCAGCGCGCCCTGCCCTTGCTTACCAAGTACGCCGAAACCATGTGCATCGTCCAGATACAGCCAGGCATCGTAGCGCCGCGCCAAAGCCTGCAACTCGGCCAGCTGCGCCAGATCGCCGTCCATGCTGAACACGGTATCAGTGGCGATCAGCTTCACTTTCGCCGTACTGCTCGCCAGGCGTTGTTCGAGCAAGGTCATGTCGGCATGCGGATAGCGGGTCAGCTTGGCCCGCGACAACACCGCAGCATCCACCAGCGACGCATGATTCAGCTTGTCCTCGAACACCTCACCATGCCGATCCAGCAACGCCGGCAACACACCCAGACTGGCCATGTAGCCGGTGGAAAACAGCAATGCGGCAGGCAGGCCGACGAATTCGGCCAGCTCGTTTTCCAACGTGTGATGCAAGCGATGATGTCCGGTCAACAGATGGGCGGCGCCAGCGCCAACGCCAATGTTCGCGACCGCTTGCCGAACTGCCTCGGCAAGCGCCGGATGATTCGCCAAACCAAGATAATCGTTGCTGGAAAAGGACAGATACGAGGACAGATACGATGTGCCGTCGAGCGTCACCCGCACGCCCTGCGGCCCATCCAGCACGCGCCGCACCCGGCGCAGCGAGTGGGTGTCGAGTTCGGCTAGCGCGGGCGCGAGCTGGTCAGGCGTCATGACGCAAACGCATGCACACAAGCCTCGTCATTCCCGCATTCGCGGGAATGACGAACAGAATCAATGCCCCGCGCAACGCCGACCTTGCACCGGCTCGGTGTTCAGCCCGAGTTTGGCGAACAGCGCGTTATCCGCGCTGACATCCGGGTTGCCGGTGGTCAGCAACTTGTCGCCATAGAAAATCGAGTTGGCGCCGGCCAGGAAGCACAACGCCTGCATGCCCTCGCCGAGTTCCTGGCGACCGGCCGACAACCGCACATGCGACGCCGGCATGGTGATGCGGGCAACAGCGATGGTGCGCACGAATTCGAATGGGTCGAGGTCTCCGCTTTGTTCAACCACCGCCGCCATCGGCGTGCCGGGCACTTTCACCAACATGTTGATCGGCACCGATTCCGGCTGCGGGTCGAGATTGGCCAGTTCCAGCACCAAACCGGCACGCACCCGGCGCGATTCGCCCATGCCGATGATGCCGCCACAGCAGACATGAATGCCGGCATCGCGCACCTGCGCCAGCGTATCCAGCCTGTCAGCGTGGGTATGCGTGGTGATCACCTGGCCGTAGAACTCGGAGGCGGTGTCCAGATTGTGGTTGTAGTAATCCAGCCCGGCATCCTTCAACTGTTCGGCCTGGCCCGGTTTCAGCATGCCCAGCGTGACACAGGTTTCCAGGCCCAACGCCTTCACCTCGCGCACCATCTCGGTGACTGCGCCGAGATCCTTTTCCTTCGGACCGCGCCAGGCCGCACCCATGCAGAAGCGCGTCGCGCCAGCTTCCTTGGCGGCCCTGGCGGTGGTGACGACCTCCGCCACATCGAGCAGTTTTTCGCGTTCCAGGCCGGTGTCATGCCGCGCCGACTGCGAGCAATAGCCGCAATCCTCGGAACAGCCGCCGGTCTTGATCGACAACAGCGTCGATAGCTGCACCGCATTCGGATCGAAGTGGGCGCGATGCACGCTTTGCGCCTGGTACATCAAATCATTGAACGGCAGCGCATAGAGCGCTTCCAGTTCGGCCAGCGACCAGCGTTTGCGGGTTTCCGCTTGGGCAGCGGCTAAAGGTTGGGTCAGGTCGTTCATTGGTGCGTTTCCTAGTGCGTTTCTTTTTCTACTTCGATGTCCTGCCAGCTTTCCTTGCCGGCTTTCCAGACGTCGTAAAGCGCCCAGGGCACCAGAGTCAGCAGCATCAAGGCCCAGACGCCGGCCCAGCCGGTAGGCAGATGCGCCAGATCATTCGAAAGCACGGTGAGCGTGCCAACCACGGCGTAATAGCGATAGCCGGCCCATTTGTTGTAATGCCGCACGGTCAGGTCGGGGTGGTGCGCGATCGAGGCATAGACGAAGATGGAGGCCGCCAGCCAGATCATGATCGGCGGCAGCGACATGGCCATCGGCAGAAAGGCCAGCTTCTTGTCGGCGACCAGATTGCCGATACCAAACAGACTGGCGGAAAGCAGGGTCGTCGCCACCGCGAGCAAATTGAACAGGCGCGCGCTGCGCTTGCAGGCTGCGGCGGTAATGAGAAGTTTCTCGGACATTGAACAAAAACCGGCAAAAAGAGCCGGGATGGTGGGGGAGGGATAGCACCTTGTCAAACTTGCAACAATCCGCGCTGAACAAGTGCATAAAATTCGTGCAATCTCGTTTGCCGCAAGCCTGCTTTCTTTGTGGTGCACGTGTCACCGGCACGCTGCTCTGCGCCGGGTGTGAGGACGATCTGGCGCACTTGCCTGCCGCCTGTTGCCTGCAATGCGCACTGCCTACGCCCGACGGCGAAATATGCGGCGGATGCCTGAAGAAGCCGCCCGCATTCGACCGCACCAAGGCCGTCTTCAGCTACGCCTTCCCGCTCGACAGCCTGGTACAGCAATGCAAGTACGCGCATGCCAGCCACCTGACCGATTTTTTTGCCGCCCATATGGCGAGCCTGCGTGCCGAGCCGCTTGACTACCTGTTGCCGATGCCCCTGCATCCCGCCCGTCTGGCGCAGCGCGGCTTCAACCAGGCCGCTGAAATTGCCCGCCGCCTCTCGCCGCGCGTCGGGGTGCCCTGGTTGCCGGATGCCTGCCAACGGGTACGCAACACGCCGTCACAAGCCGGGCTCGATCTGAAAACCCGGCAACGCAATCTGCGCGGTGCATTTACCTGCGGCATCAACTTAAGCGGCAAACGGGTCGCCCTGATCGACGACGTGATGACCAGCGGCAGCAGCCTGGATGAACTGGCGCGCGTGGTGCGCAAAGCCGGCGCCAGCGAAATTCAAGCCTGGGTGCTGGCGCGAACACTGTGAAACAAACCAGCGGCAGTTCGCCGGCTCAGGCAACGCAGGAAGGGACTGATAGGCAAATAACGGGCAACCGCCGAATTGCTGCGGCATTGCTCCAGGAGAAGCATTTTTCCGCCGCTTCCGCATACGGCAGCCAGATCTGGTTCAGATGTTCGCGTTCGGCCAGCATCACCGGTTGTGGTTCTGGCAACAGCAGACTGAATACATGTTCGCTGTTGTGCGTTACGCCGGGGGCATAGCGATGCCGCCAACGCGGAAAGATTTCAAACTGGTTCCGCATCCGCCAGTCGGTCACTGTGAATGCTTGCGCGTCGAGTCCGGTTTCTTCCGCCACTTCGCGTATGGCGGTTTCGCGCAACGTTTCCCCCGTTTCCTGACTGCCGGTGACCGATTGCCAGAGGCCGGGCGCATCGGCGCGTTCGATCAGCAGTACCTGAAGATCGGCGCTGTGGATCACCACCAGGACGGAAATGGGGATTTTGAACATCGGAGAAGTATTGGAAAACCGAGGAAAAAGACCATCTGGCCGACTTGCCGGCTCAGGGTTCCAGATACTTCGCAATTTCGATCAGATTGCCATCCGGGTCGCGGAAATACATTGATGTCATCGGCCCCAACGCGCCAGTGCGCGCCACCGGCCCGGCTTCCAGGGCCACCCCGCACGCAGTCAGATGCTTCAGCCAATCGGCCAACGCAAGTTGCGTCACAAAGCACAGATCCCCGCTGCCGGCGACTGGTCGCAAAGCATGCGGTTGCAATGGCGCTGCAGCCGGGTGCAAGTTGATCTTCTGGTTGCCGAACTGCAAGGCGGTGCGGCCTTCGCCAAACATCATGCGTTGCATGCCCAATACGCGCGCATAAAAAATGGCCGAGGCTTCCACGTCAGCCACGGTCAGGACCAGATGGTCCAGTGACTGCACCTGCATCAAAACAATTCGATATCCGAGGAATCGCTTGCCTGCCCCTGCTTCAAGCTCACATATTCATTTAGGGCAGCCTGGACATCGCCGGTTTCGATCAGCTTGTCGAACATCAGTTTCTCGTCTTCCATCGTGTACTTGGAACGAATTTTTTGCTGCAGGGCGAACCAAGAGTAGGGGTTATACAGTCGCACCGGATCGTTCACGATACTGGTCAGTTCATCCAGACTGCGGCAAGCATGCGACAAGCGCTGCGACAGCCGGTCATAGAATTGGAACGCCACGATGGCGTGCTGCATCTGCCCGGAAACCGCCAAACCCGAGTCTTCGATCGAAGCTTTCACCGGCGAATCGGGCAGAGCGTGCGCGGCTTCCACCAGCGCCATCAGGTTACCGTACATGCCAGTGAACGAATTGGTCAGCACCTCAACCGATCCACTCGACTCCCTCAGGGCCACCTCGATCTGGGCAACGGCAAGATTCAGCATCAGGATGGTCTCGCGCACCTGGCTCCAATCCAGGTCTGGACGCGCCGCAGTGGAAGGCGGCAGGCTCAAATTTTGCAGGCTATCCATTTGTTCTCCTCAAGGATGTTTGGCTGTCTTCCGCAAGCATATTGCTGGCCAAAATTGCTGGCCCACATTGCCAGCCCTTATCGGTGCAGAGGCGAGATTCTTTAGTACGTAACGCAGCAAAATCAGCTTGCTCCGCAACTTACCGAATCACGGCAACGTGCCCAGAAAGGCAGCCAAAGCTGCGATATCGGTATCAGACAGCTTTTGCGCAACCCCGGTCATCCGCGAATCTGAGCGCACGCCGCTGCCGGTACGGTAGTCGGTCAGCGCCTGTTTCAGATAACCGTTGCGCTGCCCGGCCAGGCGCGCAACTTCGCGTGTGCCATAGCCCTTGGCGCCATGGCAGCCAACGCAAGCCCGTGCAAAATGCTTGCCACCGGCAATGGCTTGGCCGCGGTCTTTTGCCGGCGAGGGCGGCACCGCCTGGCTGGCATAAAACACCGCGATATTGAAACGCTCATCCGGCTTCAGCACCTTGACCAGGCCGGACATGAAATCGGACTTGCGGCGTCCATCGCCAAATTTATCGATCTGAGCCAAAAGATAAAACGCATTCTGACCAGCCAGATTCGGCACATCATCCAACACGCTGACACCGCTATCACCATGACAATTGGCACAGAACGTGGCCGAACGTTTGCCCGCCACAA
>CAMDHJ010000038.1 GCA_945897865.1 Tepidiphilus sp. J10 | reverse complement strand
CGTGATAATGAACAAGGGCGCGGGTTTTACAACCCGCGCCCTTGATTTCCGTTAAGAAATATTACAACTTGAATTCAGGCAGTTTCTTTTCCACTGCCACATTCTTCATCGTGACGTACTTCGGCAGACCGTTTTCGAAAGCCGGGTAGTCTTCGCCTTGAATCAGGCCGGTCAGATAGTTGCTGCACTTGTCGGTAATACCGTAACCGTCTTCACTGATGAAATCACGCGGCATGAATTTCTCCACGTTGGCGACGTCCTTCAGTTCAGCGGCACCGATTTCCCACTTGTATGGAATGTCCTGCAGACGAACGACGGTCGGCATCACTGAATTGCGGCCTTCCAGCGCCAGCTTCACCGCGGCTTCACCCAGCGCATAAGCCTGTTCGACGTCGGTCTTCGAGGCAATGTGACGGGCGGCACGTTGCAGGTAATCGGCGACGGCCCAGTGGAACTTGTAGCCGAGCGCTTCCTTGATCATGTTGGCGACCACCGGTGCTGCACCACCCAGCTGGGCGTGGCCGAAGGCGTCACGCGTGCCTTGCTCGGCGAGGAACTTGCCGTCCGGATAGTGGCAGCCTTCCGACACCACGATGGTGCAGAAGCCGTGCTCTTTCACCTTGGCATCAACGTTGGCGAGGAACTTGGCCTGATCAAATTCGATTTCCGGGAACAGGATCACGACCGGGATACCCTGATCGGCAACCAGACCACCGGCAGCGGCAATCCAGCCGGCGTGGCGACCCATCACTTCAACCACGAAAATCTTGGTCGAGGTTTTGCACATCGACTTCACGTCGAACGAGGCTTCCAGCGTGGAAACAGCAATGTACTTGGCGACCGAACCGAAACCGGGGCAGCAATCGGTGATCGGCAGATCGTTATCAACGGTCTTGGGAACGTGGATGGCCTGGATCGGGTAGCCCATGGCTTCGGAAAGCTGGGAAACCTTGAAACAGGTGTCGGCCGAGTCGCCGCCGCCGTTGTAGAAGAAATAACCGATGTTGTGGGCTTTGAAGATATCGATCAGACGTTCGTATTCGCGCTTGTTGGCTTCCAGACTCTTCATCTTGAAGCGGCAGGAACCGAAGGCGCCGGACGGGGTGGAACGCAGCGCGGCGATGTCAGCATCGGATTCCTTGCTGGTGTCGATCAGGTCTTCGGTCAGCGCGCCGATGATGCCGTTGCGGCCGGCGTAGACGGTACCGATCTGGTCGGCGTGCTTGCGAGCAGTTTCAATGACGCCGCAGGCGGAAGCGTTGATAACGGCGGTGACACCGCCGGATTGCGCGTAGAACGCGTTCTTGATGGTCATGTTCACTCCAGATTCGTAGGGTGCGCCATGCGCACCGTGTTGAAGGTGCGCATGGCGCACCCTACAGTGTTCTTAACGGATACCACTTTCCTGCAGGCGACGCGCATGTTCCTTTTCCTGCACTTTAAGCAGGGTGATCAGGCAATCGCCCAGGTTGTCGTACTCTTCCTTGCTGGTGCCGAAACGATCTTTGATGGAATAGAAGAACATCGCGCGGTAACCCGCCGGTCCGGTCTTCGCCACCACGAAGGAACATTTCTCGACTTGCCAGAAAACAGCAGGGCACTTGGCGAGTTCCCGGTCGCCAGGAGAAAGACGCACTTCCGTCTCTGCTTCCTGCACGTCCACATCAAAACCAAATCGCTCCTTCAAGGTCACCCGAGTCAGAGCGAGATCGGAAGTGGAAAAACCGGGAATGCTCATGCTTACTTCTTCACTGAATCCAGGGCGGCGAAACAAGCATCACGGATGCCGTCAACCGCACCGACGCCGGAAACCTTGAAGTACTGAGGCGCGCCGGCGACACCGGAATTGCCCCAATCGGAGTAGTACTTGACCAGCGGCTCGGTCTGCGCGTGATAGATGTCGAGGCGCTTCTTGACGGTTTCTTCCTTGTCGTCGTCGCGCTGGATCAAGTCTTCACCGGTGACATCGTCTTTCATGTCGGCTTTGGGCGGATTGAACACAACGTGATAGGTGCGGCCGGAAGCCACATGCACGCGACGGCCGGACATGCGCTTGACGATCTCTTCGTCGGGCACATCGATTTCGACCACGGCGTCGATCGGCACGCCGGCAGCTTTCATCGCGTCAGCCTGGGGGATGGTGCGGGGGAAGCCATCGAACAGGAAACCATTGGCGCAATCGGCTTCCAGAATGCGGTCTTTCACCAGACCGATGATGATTTCGTCGGACACCAAACCACCCGCGTCCATGATCTTTTTCGCGGCCAGGCCCATTTCGGTGCCAGCCTTGACGGCGGCGCGCAGCATGTCGCCGGTGGAGATTTGCGGAATGCCGTAGCGTTCCTTGATGTAGTTAGCCTGAGTACCTTTGCCCGCGCCGGGGCCGCCGAGAAGAATCAATCGCATAGAAAACCTCTTAAAATCAAACCCTTGGAAGGGATAGGTGGTTGGTACAGAAAAACCAAAACGGGCAGTAGGGTATGCGCGCAGCCGAAGTGTGCACAGTCAATTTTTTGAATTCAGTTATAAGGTCAGGTTATTGGCCCATTAGTGCTGCAAAGCAACAGAGGGCAAGCTGCAAGCATACTCGCAACATAGCCCCAATGGTTTGGGCTGGACGGGACAGAGACGGCGTCAGCCGCCGGTCATGCTCATGAAGCGCACCAGTTTTTGCGGGGCTTCGATGAATTCATGGCGTTCCGGTTTCATGTCGATCGCTGTGCGTATCGCTTCGATGAGGTCGGCATCACTGACACCTGAACGCATCATGGCACGGAAATCGACACGCTCCTCCTGGCCGAGACAGAGATGCAGAACCCCATCCACGGTCATCCGCACCCGATTGCAGGTGGCACAGAAATGTTGCGAGATCGGCGTGATGAAACCAACGTTGAATTTGCCATCCGCTGTGCCCAGGTAACGCGCCGGCCCGCCGCCGGAAATCACCGTATCGATCAGGCCAAAGCGCTGTTGTAGACGCGCCTTGATCGGTTGCAGATCGACGTAACCCATCTTGCGCGCGGTATCGCCCATCGGCATCAATTCGATCAGACGCAGCACAAAGCCGCGTTGCATGCAGTAGGCGACGACATCATCTACCTCATCGGCGTTCTCTCGCATCACCACCATATTCACTTTGATCGGCGCGAAACCCGCCGCGCGCGCGCCTTCCAGGCCAGCCAGTATCTTGTCCAGCACTGGCCGGCCATTGATCTTTTCCACCGTTTCCGGGCGTAGAGAATCAAGACTGACGTTGAGTCGGGATACACCGGCACGCTTCAGGTCATGCGCCATGCCGGCCAATTGGGTGGCATTGGTAGACAGTGAAATATCTTCAATGCCCGACAGTCCAGCGATCCGTTCCACCAGGCCGACGACATTGCGCCGCAGCAGCGGTTCGCCTCCAGTCAGTCGAACCCGTTTCATGCCCAGGCTGGCGAATAACCCCAGCAGTCGTTCGATCTCGTCGAAGGTCAACCAGTGTTCCGGCTCTTCGAACCCTTTGAAGCCTTCCGGAATGCAATAAGCGCAACGCAGATCGCAACGATCAGTGACGGAAAGGCGAAGGTATTCGATTCGACGACCGAAACGGTCGATCAGGTTGTGCATGATGTTTTAATTCCCCTTGGGAACGACAGAATATAGTCTTGCCATCCAGGCCACGGAAAGCGACAGAACTGATCCTGATCAAGTCTTGGCTCGAATGCCTTGATTTTGATCATGCCCCGCCACGGAAATTCCCACTCAATATCCACCCATGAAAACCTTAGGCATCGCTGGCTATAGCGGCAGCGGCAAAACTACCCTGATCGAACAACTGCTGCCGCTACTGAACAGCGCCGGCCTCACGGTTTCGGTGATCAAGCAAAGCCATCACGATATCGAAGTCGACCTCGCAGGCAAGGACTCCTGGCGGCATCGCCAGGCTGGCGCATACGAAACCTTGTTGACATCGCCCTATCGCTGGATGCTGGTCGGAGAATTACGTGGCACGGCGGAACCCACGCTGGCAGAGCATCTAGCTCGGCTATCGGTATGCGATCTGGTGTTGGTGGAAGGCTACAAACATGCCAACCTGACCAAACTTGAAGTCTGGCGCGCGGCCAACGCGCGGCCCTGGTTGTTTCCCGAAGATGAACATTTCATCGCGGTGGCGGCAGATCAATCGCCCCCCGCCGGCAAGCCTGGTCAACCGGCGCCTGACTGGCTTGATCTGAACGATCCAACGGCAATAGCCGCCTACATTCTGGCCTGGGTCGGAAGTTAAACAAGCAAGGCAATAACACACCTGGCCGCAGACGCCTTCCAGACTCCTTCATAACCCGATGCAAGACGACGCCCTTTCCCTCCGCCATCAACTGGTCAACTGGCTGTTCACACCGCTGTTCCTGTTGCTGCTGTTTTCGACTGTGACCGGCTACATGGCGGCGGTCAGCCTGTCGAACAAACCGTATGATCTGGTACTGCTTGAGCGCGCCAAATTACTCGCCAGCCGGTATGTCATGAATCTTGAAAATGGCGCAGCCCAAAGCATTGCGCCGATCTTTTCCGAAGACGCACGCGCTTTTCGTTATTCGGTCCACGCTGCCAACGGCCGCAAACTTGCCTCCAACGGTTTGCTGCCCTCACCAAGACCGGTGGATTTCAACCAGAAGCAACCGCAACTTCGCGACACTCAGTTCAAGGGGGAAAAACTTCGGCTGGTAACACTGCCGGTGATCCGGCCCAACGGCAAGACGATACTGGTACAAGCCGCCGAACCGGTGCAGGCACGTCTGGTTCTGGGGCGCAGCATTCTCGGCAACATCGTCATTCCGCAGCTCATCTTCATCGTCATTGCCGGCATCGCGGTATGGATTGGCCTCAAGCGCGGTTTTGAACCGCTGGACCGCTTGCGTCGAGCGGTCGCGACACGGCCGCGCAACGATTTGCGCCCCCTCGACGAAACCCGCGCGCCAGGCGAAGTGCGTCCGCTGATTCAGGAAGTGAATGCACTTATCGCCCGCTTGCAAGCCATGATGGACACGCAACGCCGTTTCATCGCGGATGCCGCGCATCAACTGCGTACCCCGTTCGCCGGCCTCAAGGCGCAAGCCGAACTGGCCAAGCGGGAACAGGTATCCGAGCCGGTGCGTGACGCGCTGGAACGCATCTGCGTCAGTTCACAGCGCTGCAGTCATCTGGTCACCCAGTTGCTGACCCTGGCGCGCAACGAACCGGAAGCGCGCCGCAGCGCGATGATGGAGTTACTTGATCTGAACCGGATTTCGCAAGCAATCGCCGCTCACTGGGCGCCTGATGCATTGCAAAAAAACATCGACATCGGCTTCGAGGCCGCTGAAATACCCTGCCCGGTCAAGGGGGACGAAGCCAGCTTGCGCGACCTGATCGACAACCTGATCGACAACGCCATCCGCTATACCCCGAGCGGCGGCAAGATCACCGTTCGTGTCGGCTATGACTCTGTCGATCACGGCAGCACCTGGCTGGAAGTGGAGGACAACGGCCCCGGCATTCCGCTTGACCAGCGAGAACGGGTCTTTGAACGATTTCATCGCATCCCCGGCAACAACCAACCGGGAAGCGGCCTCGGTCTGGCCATCGTGCAGGAGGTCATCATGCGGCATGGCGCCCAGGTCGAAATCGACGACGGCCAGGAAGGCGGCTCCTTGTTTCGCATCCGCTTCCCGCATCAAGGCCAATCCGATGTTCGTCCCTGAGGCATCCGCGACTTCGAAAAAGGCTTGGACCTGACCAGGCCTAAAGTTATCCTTCCGCCCATCAACCAACCGGATCCCCGACATGGCGCGACGCAGCTTCATCTTCTGCGACATCTGCAACCCCTTGGCCATCCGCTATATCGAGATGCGGCGTGTGATGGGTCGCGATTCGCGAATCGGCCGACGCCTGACGGATGGCCGCAACTGGTTTGACGGCACTGACAAAGAAGCTGATCAAGCAGGCTGGATCACCACGGAAGAAGGTCAACATGTCTGTCCGGCCTGCTTTGGACGCATGAAGTCGATGCGCCATATTCTGGAAGATCGTCAAATTGTGCCCAGCAATCTGAATCAGATTCGGGATAACGAAGCGAATATCTGATCCAACCGGCTGCAGCTCAAGCAGCTGGCACAACCAAACGCTTCAACCCGTCTGGCGTTGCGGGCCACCACTCAAATGCTCTCATCCTTCAAATCACGCGCCAACAGCGCAGCCACCGCTTCTCGCGGCGGTGTTTCCTGATTCAGTATTTGCGCCACCGCTTCGGTAATCGGCATATCAATACCCAACTCGCGCGCCAGACACGCCACTTCGAGTGCAGTCGTGGCACCTTCGGCAACATGGCCCAACTCGCGCAACGCCCCTTCCAGGCTCTCACCCGCAGCCAGGCGCAGACCTAGTTGTCGATTGCGCGATAAATCTCCGGTACAGGTCAGGATCAGATCACCCATGCCCGACAAACCCATGAAGGTTTCCGGCCGCCCACCCAATTGAAGGCCCAAGCGGGTCAATTCGGCCAAGCCGCGTGTCAGCAAGGCAGCGCGGGCGTTGTAGCCAAAACCGAGGCCATCAGCTATACCCGCCGCGATCGCGATGACATTCTTCACCGCACCACCGAGTTCGACGCCAATGACATCATTGCTGGCATACAGGCGTAATTTTGGATCATGCAGTTCGCGCGCCACCTGGCGAGCAAAGTCGGCATCCAGGCTCGCCACAGTCAACGCTGCGGGCAAACCACTGGCAACTTCGTGGGCAAAGCTGGGGCCGGACAGGACTGCAGCCGGCGGATGCGCGGGCCACGCTTCAGCCAATACCGCATGCGGTAGTTTCCGGCTACCCGTCTCCAACCCCTTGCACAACCAGACGAGCGGAACATCGGTGGCCGATGCACGCAACGCGGTTGCCAGAGATCGGAACGCATTACTCGGGACAGCGGCAATCAGCAGATCCGCGCCAATCAGCGCGGCGTCCAGATCAGCCGCAATGCCAATACTGGAGGGCAGACTATGCCCGGGAAAATAGCGCCGGTTTTCCCGCTCCCGCTGCATGCTTTCTGCATGCTCGTTCGAACGGGTCCACACGATGACCGAGGCATGCGCAGCTAGACGTATTGCCAGCGCAGTCCCCCAAGCGCCCGCGCCTAGTATCGAAATACGCATCAGTGAAGTGCCAAGCCTGCGCGTTGCATCCGGAAGGATCGATCAGTTGGGCTGACCGGAGGCCTGCTGAGCTTGTTGCTGCTGCATGTAGAGCACTTCGAAATTGACAGGTTGCAGCATCAGCGGCGGGAAGCCGGCTTTCAGCACCGCATCCGATACCGCTTCACGCGCGTAGGGGAAAAGGATGTTCGGGCAGCCAATCGACAGTGCCGGTTCCATCGCTTCCTGCGGCAGATTCTGGATGCGGAAGATGCCAGCCTGTTGCAGCTCAACCAGGAACGCCGCCTTGTCATTCACCTTGGCATTGATGGTCAACGTCAGGATGGTCTGATAAATGCCATTCGCCGTATCCACCGGGGCACTCTGGGTATTCAATTGCATATCGATCTGGGGTGCATCGCGCTCAAGAAAAATAGCCGGCGCGTTAGGCACTTCGACGGAGAGATCCTTGATATAGATTTTTTCGATATTGAAGCTGGGCAGGGCGGGTTGCTGCGGTTCTTGATCGGTCATGTCAGAGTCCAGTGAGTAAAAAAAGGTGCGGCATTATAGCCATTGGCCCGGCGTGTAACCCGCTTCTGAAACGGGTTTATTGGCACGCCGGTGGGAAGAATCAAAGCAAAAAAACAACGCAAAAAACAAGGTGCAATCAACGGGCTTGCGCCAGCCAGGCCTGCAGCTGTTGCGCCGGCAATGCGCCGGCAACCCGATCCACTTCCTGCCCATGCTTGAACAAGGCTAACGTGGGAATGCTACGAATCGAGTGGCGTCCGGCCAACTGTTGTTCGGCTTCGGTATTGACCTTTGCAAATCGCACGCGGCCGACGTACTGCGCGGCCATTTGGCTATAGGTTGGCGCAAATTGCTTGCAGGGGCCGCACCATGGCGCCCAGAAATCCACCAGCACCGGCAACTCGTTGCGCGCTATGAATTTGTCGAAGTTTGCCGCTGTCAATTCGATTGGCTGCGCGGGCAATACTTCAACACCGCACTTGCCGCATTTGGGCTGTTGTTGCAGGCGTTCGGCAGGAACGCGATTGACCGCGCCGCAGTGAGGACAAACCAGTTCCATGATGGACTCCAGAAGGGATCGTGTTGGAACCAGATGGCGGCATGCCGGCCGAAAATCAAGACTTTCGTTCTCCGCGAGAAGAACGAAAGCAGAACTGAAGGTCTGCTGAATATTGTGAAACAGCAGTATCAAGCTACCAGCAAGGGCTCCAATTCACCGCCGGCATCAAGCGCCGACAGATCATCAAACCCACCCACATGGCGCTCACCGATGTAGATTTGCGGCACGGTACGGCGACCGGTGATCTGCATCATTTCCTGCATCAGGGCTGGGTCGAGATCGACACGAACCTTTTCGATCTGACTGACACCCTTCTTGATCAGCAGACGCTCGGCCATCGAGCAGTAGGGACAAACAGCAGTGCAGTACATCTTGACGGAGGGCATAGCGTTTCCTTATTTGCGTTCGCGCGGCAAGCCGGCTTGTTCCCAAGCCATCATGCCGCCAGCGAGGTTGTACATCTTTTCGAATCCGGCCTTTTTCATCGTGCCGCAGGCGCTGCCGGAACGGTTGCCGCTGCGGCAAACCACGACAATGGGCTTGGCCTTGTATTTTTCCAGTTCAGTCAGGCGCGTTTTCAACTGGCCAAGCGGAATATGTTTGGCTTTGCCAATATGGCCGTCAGCCCATTCCGATTGCTCGCGTACATCCAGCACCAGCGCATCTTCATGATTGAATAAAAGTACGGCTTCCTGCGGCCCAACCTGATTAATACCGGAGATCTTGCCGAACAGACTGCCGCCGCCCAGCAACATGAAACCGGAGATGGCGACCAGCAAAACCAGCCAGATGTTTTGAATGATGAAGTCCATGAATACCCTGTAGCAGTTTGCAAAAGGCGGTGAGTTTACCTTTTACTTGCTGCAGGCGTTGCCGCCAGACTGGAAACCCATCCGCTTGAGTAAAAATTCCGGCGGACAGAAACCAGTGAAGCCGGATTGCAGCAGGTTGAAACCGATGAAAGCGGTGAACCAGAGCCAGGACATGCTGCCAAAATCAATCTGGCCGCTGAAATGAGCCAGGGCAAGGGACAGCAGAATCATGCTGCCGGCCATGATGCGCATGATGCGTTCAATCGTCATGAATAACTCCTTTTAGTTGGATGCGGCTTTACGCTGCCACAAGTAATACATCAGCGGGATCACCACCAGGGTCAGGGCGGTGGAGGCAAAGGTACCAAAAATCAGTGAGACCGCGAGACCGCCGAACACCGGATCAGTAATCATAATCGCGGAACCCAGGATGATTGCTAGCGCGGTCAGCAAAATCGGGCGGAAACGGACCGCACCGGCTTCGATCACTGCCCGCTCCAGATCAAAACCCTGCTTGCGGTAATCGAGGATGAAGTCGATCAGCAACAGAGAGTTGCGCACCACGATACCAGCCAGCGCGATGACACCAATCATCGAAGTCGCGGTAAACGCCTGGCTGGTCGCCCAGTGGCCGGGGAAGACGCCAACCAGCGTCAGCGGAATCGCACCCATGACGATCACCGGCAAGCCGAACGACTTGTAATAGCCGACCAGCATCAGGTAGATCAGGATCAAGGCGACGATGAACGCCGAGCCGAGGTCGCGGAACACATCCAGCGTCAGACGCATTTCGCCGCCCCAGAGCAGGGTGTTTTCCACCACGTCCTTCGGACTCGCCTGGGTGAAGCCGAGGTTGCCGGTGGTGAAGCTGGCACCATTCGCCAGTTTCTTGCCATCCAGCATTTCGTCCAGCGCCAGCACTGCATAAACCGGGCTCGATTTCAGCAACTCGCCACCCACCATCACCATCGGATGCTGGTCGCGATCGTAGATCGGCTTATCCAGCGGGACGCGTTTGACGCTGGCAATGGCCGATAGCGGCACCTGCATGCCATGCGGATTGGTCAAGCGCAGATTCATCAACGTCTCTGGATTGGCGCGCAATTCACGCGGCAGGCGAACCTGGATGTCGATCGGCTCGCGCGCACTTTCCACATGCAGGATGCCGACTTTGAAGCCATTCACGTAATCGCGCAGGGTCTTGGCCACCAGGCCGGCCGGAATGCCGGCGAGCATCGCCTTTTCATTGTCGACAAAGACGCGGAAGGTATCCGAATCGGCTGTGACCGAATTATCCACGTTGACCATGCCATAGATCTGCTCGAACGCCTGGTTCACTTCAGGCGCAGCACCGCGTAACAGGTCGTAATCCGGGCCGTACAACTCGGCCAGTATCTGCGCCTGCACCGGCGGTCCGGGCGGCGTCTCATACAACTTGATGCGCGCGCTCGGGAATCGTTGGCGCACGGCCTTGAGCGACTCGTCGAGCTGGATGGCGATGTCATGCGAAGAATCGCCGCGATGGTGTTTATCGACAAAATTGACCCGAAGCTGCGCCATATTGCTGCCGCGCTTGATCATGTCGCCACGCACCAGCGCCGCGAAATCGATCGGCGCGGTCATGCCAAGGAAGGTCTGGTAGTCGGTGACGTGCGGATGTTTGCCGACCACGTCACCCACCGCGCGCGCCACCTGATCGGTCGCCGCCAACGCGGTGCCGGCCGGCATGTCGACCTGCAACAGCATGGTATTGGTGTTGTCGTTGGGCAGCATTTTGAGCTCGACGCCGAACATCGACAGCGGCCCGTTCAGCCCCGACGGGCGAATGAATTGCCAGGCCGGCATCAACATCGCGCCTGCCAGCAAGCTGAACACCACCACGAAAGTGATATTGCGTTTGGCGCCGGAACGGATCAGCGGCGTCAGCACCGCCATGTAAGCGCGTTGCAGTGCGTCCGGCGGTTGCGCGCAGGGTTCTTCCAGGCAGGGGGTGCGTTCCATGGCTTCCCGCGCCGCCTTCCTAGCCAGCCACAGGTTGGCCGCCCAGGGCACGACCATATATGCGATGACGATAGAAGCGATCATCGCCACCGGCACGTTGAACGGAATCGGCAGCATGAACGGCCCCATCATGCCGGTGACGAAGGCCATCGGAATGAACGCCAGAATCACCGCGATGGTGGCGATATTGGTCGGATTACCAATTTCATTGGTGGCAATCACCAGGGTCTCGGCGAATGGTCGTTTCGAGCCATGATGCAGATGGCGGTGAATGTTCTCGATCACCACGATGGCCGCATCGACCAGCAAACCCAGCGACAGAATCAGCGCGAACAAGGTAATGCGGTTGATGGTCTGGCCAAACGCAAAGCCGACCGCCAGCACCACGAACAGGATCAGCGGCACGGTCATGGTGACGATGCCGGCCTCGCGCCAACCGAGGAAGATCACCAGGATCAGCACCACCGACGCAATTGCGATGCCCAGGTGCATCACCAGTTCATTCACCGCCGCATCGGCCTTGGCACCGTCGTTGCGGGTGACGGCAACCTCGATGCCGGCGGGTATCGCCTGCAACTTGAGTTCTTCCAGCTTCGCCAGCACCGCATCCGCGACAACCACCGCATTGGTGCCGGCTTTCTTGGCGATGGCCAGAGTCACGGCGGGGTTTTCACCCGCCAGCTTGGCTTGGCTAGCCGGGCCAAACGCAAACCGCGAGGCTTCCTCGATTTCTTCTCCGCCCTCCTCAATCCGGGCGACATCCTTCAGATAGATCGGACCTCCGGAGCGGGTTGCACCAATGACAATCTGGCCGATCCGCTCGGACGAGCAGTGAAAGCACGCCAGACGCAGCGGCACACTCTGGTTATCCTGAATCAGTTCGCCCAGCGGCGCCGCCACATTGGTCGCGTTCATCATCTGCTGAATGCGATCCAGGGTGATGCCGGAGGCTTCGAGACGTTGCGGATCAATCCAGACCTTCAATGCATGCGGGCGGCCGCCCACGATCTGGGTAAACGAGACACCCTGCACATTGCGCAAATGCTCCAGCAAGCGTTGCCCGACCTGGCGCAGACGGAAGTCGTCATGCGTCTGCGAGGTCAGCGTCAAGGTCATGATCGGCACATCGTCGACGTTGATCGGCTTGATGATCGGCTCCATCGCGCCCGGCGGGATGCGATCCCAGTTCTGCATCACCTGGTTGTACATCTTGACCAGGCTGTCTTCCTGGTTCTCGCCAACCTTGAACTGCACGGTGACCAGGCCGAAATCGTTGGTCGCATAGCCATAAGTGTGATCAACGCCGGACTGCGCGTTCATGATCGCTTCCAGCGGTTTCACCACCAGATTCTGGATCTCGGTGGCGGAGGCGCCCGGCTTGGCGACGACGATGTTGGCCGCCGGCACGACAATCTGCGGGTTGTATTCACGCGGCGTCACCACCAGCGCCAGCAGGCCGGTCAATGTCACCGCCAAAATGAACAGCGCGGTCAGTTTGGAAGTCAGAAAACTCTTGGCAAGCTTGCCCGCGAGGTTCATCGGTGTATCGGTATCGTGCTCGCTCATGGTCTGTTATCCCTTGACATCACTTAACCGGTGACCTTGTCGCCGTTGTTCACCGCCTGCGCATTGCCGGTGACCACGCGTTCGCCCGGATTCAAACCGGACAGCACTTCGACTCGCCCATCCTCTGCCCGGCCGGTGCGCACCATGCGGTACTGCGCCACATTCTGTGCATCGACCACGAACACACCGGTAATGCCGGCGCGTTCCAGCACGGCTTCCACCGGCAACGCCAGAATGCTGCGCGCGCCAGTCGGGAACAACACCCGTGCGAAAGCGCCACTCTTCAGCGCCGGCGCGGCGACATCCAGCTTGATGGTGTAAGTGTGGGTCATCGGATCGGCCGCCGGCGACAGGCTGGCGACCTTGCCGGCCACCGCTTTCTCCTGTCCATCGATTTCAACCATCACGCTCTGGCCGATCTGGATATTTTTGTACAACGATTCCGATACGGCGGTCTGAACCTGCAGGCGGGCCTGGTTTTCCACCATCAGCACCGGATGGCCGGGCGCGGCGATATCGCCTTGGTTGGCCAGTTTCTGGGTCACCACGCCATTGATCGGCGACGTCACCGTGGCATAGCGCATCTGTCCCTGCGCCGTGCCGAGACCGGCCTTGGCCTGCGCCGAGCGCGTGACGGCCATGTCGTAGTTGAGCTTCATCTTCTCGAATTGCTGGCGGCTGACCACCTCATCCTTGTAAAGATTCTCGAAGCGCTCGAAATCCGCCTTCGCATCTTTCATCGCGTCTTCCGCCTGCCGCAAGCCAAGTCGAGCCTGATCAACGGCGCCTTCGATATCAAGCGGATCAATGCTGAACAAACGCTGACCGGCTTTCACCGATTGGCCTTCGACCACCGCGATGTCCTTGATATAGCCCATCAGACGCGAAGCCACGCGCACCGACTCCAGCGCCACAACACTGCCGGTGGTCGCCGTGGTGGCGGTCACTTCCGCTGGCTGAATCTGGCTGATCTGCGCCTGCACGCTGCGTTGTGCAGCCTGCGTGGTTTTGGCCGACTCGGGTTCGGAACAGCCCACGATTGACAATGACAAGGCAATGACCAGCGGGGCAACGAGGTATTGATTGAGAGCGACTTTGGACATGTCGGGCTCCTTTTAAAGAGAATCAGCAGCGAGCACGCCAACCGAACGCTTCAATTCAGCGCGGTTGACAGCGAGTTCATAACGGGCGGCAACCAGCTCGGCATTGGCTTTGTCGAGTTGCGCCTGGGCACCGAGCAATTCAATCAACGTCGCCATGCTGTTTTCGTATCGTTTCTTGACCAGCCGTTGCGCTTCCAGCGCCTGCTCGACGCCGGCCTCGCGGGCAACGATTTTTTCTTCCGCTTCCAATGCCTTGCGGCGGGCATCGGTGACCTGATAGCCAATGCCCTCTTCCGCCTGGCGCAATTTGGCGACCAGCTCGGCGCGCTGCGCGGCAGCCCGATCGATATTGGCATTGTTGATGCCACCATCGAATGCCGACCAGGAAAGAACGCCAGCGACGGTATAGGAAGAGGCATCCAGACCGAGATTTTCATCATTCCAGTCTTGCCGCAGCATCACATTGAATTGCGGCTTCTTGCCGGCGCGCGCGGCGCCCACCTGCGCGCCGGCGCCTTCAACCTGATTTCGCATCGCGCGCAAGCCGGCATGTTCATTCAACGCCTGTGCACGCAGAGCAGCCGGGCTGCCGGCAAGCATCTCGGGCGTCACCGGGGCGCCGACATCCAAAGGATCATCCAGCGACTTGCCCATCAACAACGCCAATTGATTCAGCGCGGCGGCTTCGGCGTTCTTCGCTTCGACGCCCTTGACCTTGACGTCTTCCAGATTGACCTTGGCCGACAGGACATCGCTTTTCACCGCCATGCCCTGCTTGTGCAACTTGTCGCTGATGCGGACGTATTCCTCGGCCGCAACACGGGCCTCCGCGGCCAGCTTGATGTAGGCGCGCGCGGTATGCACACCTTGATAGGCCATCAATACATGTTTGGCCAGTTGCTGGCGAGCCACTTCGTCACCCGATTGCGCCGCCCGCACATAAGCTTTGGCCGTATCGACATAGCTTTGCACCATGCCGCCGTTGTAAACCGGCACCAGCAGTTCGATACGGGTGTTGAAGTTGTTGACCGCGTCGGGTTGATTCAGGTTGTGCGGAGCAATAGGAAGTGCTGCATTGGGCGTACCGGCAAGAATTGGCCCTATAAATTCCCCCGCCCCGAAGTCATTGAAGGTAGCCCCCCGCTGCCCCAGCTTCATGCCGAACGCATTCAACGCATCATTGCTGCGGGTTGCTGTCAGCGAGAGGTTGACGCGCGGCATCTTGTTGCCTTGCGCCTGCCGGACCGCAGCCTCGGCTTGTTCGATCTGCGCCCGGCTGATCGCCAGCTCGGGGTTTTGTGCCAGTGCGAGGGCAACGCACTGCTTGTATTCCAGTTTTTCCGCAATCGCGGCGGAACTGGTTAAAACGACAACCGCTGCCAGCATCAGCTGGCCTAAAAATAGACTTTTCATGGCAACGCTCCAGGCGGACGCTGATCCCGCGTTCTGGCTGGAAGCGCGGGATATATTAGATGCGACTAATATACACGATCAGTTATTTTTATAAAACCATAAATTGCATTTGTGGCTATTTTGCAAAGCCACAGAAGACATCCCGCATCATGCTGATCAATTGCAAGGTGCGCGTATCGCCCACCCGGTAGTAAACCCGGTTGGCATCCTTGCGCGTACGCAAAACGCCCTTGTCGCGCAGAATCGCAAGATGTTGTGAAATATTGCTTTGCGAAGTGCCTACGTTTTCTACGATATCTTGCACGCTGACTTCTTTGTCGCCCAACACACACAGAATCTTGAGTCGCAACGGATGCGACATTGCCTTGAGCGCGCGCGAAGCTTGCTCAATATGCTCATCCTTGTCGATCAAATCAGTAAACTCGGCAACCAAAGCAGGCTCCGAACTGGCAAATTTAGGTAATGGCATAGTGGTCACGACAGTGTTGTATAAATGCTCAAAAGCTTTGATGCATAGCCTGACTCGGCTAAACAGTATATCCGCTAAAGTATTCAAATATACTAAAATACCGCGCCAAAAAAAGACCCTCAAATACGATAAAATCCACCCATGTCAATCGCCGCCAAACCCGTTCTTCTTCTCATTCTAGATGGTTTCGGCTGCCGCATTGCCGACGCCAACAATGCCATCACCTGTGCCGCGAAGCCGAATTTCGATCGGCTCTGGCATGACTTTCCACATACCCTGATCCAGGCTTCGGAAGCGGCGGTCGGTTTACCGGCCGGCCAGATGGGCAATTCAGAAGTCGGCCACCTCAACATCGGTGCCGGGCGAGTGGTTTATCAAGAATACACACGCATCGACCGTGCCATCCGAAATGGTCATTTCGCCGGCAATCTGGCACTGAATGAAGTCGTCGACAAACTGAAGGGCAATGGCGGCGCGCTGCACATTTTCGGTCTGTTGTCGGATGGCGGCGTACACAGCCACGAAAACCATATCCACGCCATGCTCGACCTGGCGCTGCAGCGTGGACTGAAGAAAGTCTATGTGCATGCCTTCCTGGACGGCCGCGACACCCCGCCGAAAAGCGCGGAAGCTTACATTCGCTGCCTCCAGGACAAGATGGACGGTCTGCGCGGCGGTCGCATTGCCAGCATTGTCGGCCGTTATTACGCCATGGACCGAGACAAGCGCTGGGATCGGGTCAAGCCCGCCTTCGATCTGCTGACATTGGGGCGTGCTGAATACCAGGCCCCCAGCGCTGGACTAGGCCTTGAATTGGCATACGCGCGCGGCGAGAACGACGAATTTGTCAAACCCACCGCTATCGTTGAACCTGGTGGCGAACCGGTTCGCATGCAGGATGGCGATGCCATCATTTTCATGAACTTCCGCTCTGACCGGGCGCGCGAAATCACCAAGGCCTTCATCACACCCGGATTCAACGAATTCGAGCGGGAATTCGTGCCCAAATTATCCAGCTATTGCACCTTGACCGGCTACAGCGAGGAATTCGATGTCCCCGTCGCATTCCCGCCGGAACGCGTGCGGAATGGTTTTGGCGAGTACATCGCCAACCTGGGCTTGCGCCAGCTGCGCATCGCCGAAACCGAGAAATACCCGCATGTAACCTATTTCTTCAACGGCGGCGAAGAAACCGTTTATCGGGGTGAGGATAGGATCATGGTGAAGTCACCCAACGTGGCAACCTATGATCTCCAGCCCGAGATGAATGCGTTCGAGTTGACCGACAAACTGGTTGAAGCAATCGAACTGCGTAAGTACGACGCCATCATCTGCAACTACGCCAACTGCGACATGGTTGGCCATACCGGCATTCAGGAAGCCGCTGTGCAAGCTGTGGAAGCTGTGGATATCTGCCTTGGGCGAGCGGTAAAAGCCATGCAGGATATGGGTGGAGAAGTTTTGATCACCGCTGATCATGGCAATGCAGAAACCATGCTCGACACCACCACCAATCAACCTCATACCGCGCATACCACGAATCTGGTTCCCTTCCTGTACGTCGGTCGTGCTGCCCGCATGGAACACAGCGGCGCACTGGAAGATATTGCGCCAACCATGCTCAAGTTAATGGGATTGCCGCAGCCGATGGAGATGACGGGGCATCCCCTCGTTAATTTCGAATAATCGCTGTGCACTTTCTTGCTGTCCTGCCAGCGCTGTTTTTTCTGGCATTCTCGGTTCAAGCGGCACCGGATTCCGGCAATAAAGAAGAACTGAATGATCTGCGCTCACGCATCAAAGCGCTGCAGGATGAACTAGAGCAAACCAACGAAGACAAGTCAGAAGTCACCGACGCGCTAAAACACTCCGAGCGCCGAATTTCTGACGTCAATCGTGGGCTACGCGAACTGGAATTGCGCCAGCGCAAGCTGTTGCGCACGCTGAAGCAACTGGCTGTCGACACCCAAACCACCGAAACTGAAATTGCCGATCAGCAACAGCGTCTCGCCGAACTGCTGCGCAAGCACTACCACCAAGGCGGCGGCGACGCCTTGAAGCTGATGTTGAATGGCGAGAACCCGGGAGAAGTCGCGCGCAATATCGAGTATTACGGCTACATCGGCCGCGCCCGCGCCGATCTCATCCGCCAACACCGTGCCTCGTTGCAAAACCTGCAGACGTTGCAGGAAAAAACCCGCAATCAGACCAGCGACCTGCTCAAAATCAAGCAGGAACGTGTCACGCAGAAGAAAACGCTGGAGATTGAAAAAGGCTCGCGGCAGCAAGTGCTATACAAATTGTCGGCGCAGATACGCCAGCAGCGGAAACAGATTTATACCCTGGTGCGTGATGAAAAACGCTTGACCCAACTGATTGAAAAACTCGCTCGCCTTGCCGCGGCGGCAGCCGCCAAACCCGCAAAACCCAAGCCGCAGCCGAAGCCCTCTGGAAAGCCGGGCCAGCTAGTCACCCGAGTTGCCGACGCCAGCGTCGCAGGATTAAGTTTTGCGCGCCTAAAAGGAAAACTTGCGCTGCCTGTGGCGGGTGAAATCATCCGCAAATTCGGTCAAAGCCGCGAAGGCGGCGGCCCCGCCTGGAAAGGGCTGTTCATTCGCGCCCGGCAAGGCAATGAAGTCCGTTCCGTTGGCAGCGGAGAAGTGGCATTTGCGGACTGGCTGCGCGGCTTTGGCAACCTGCTGATCATTGACCACGGCAACGGTTATCTCAGCCTGTACAGCAATAATGAAAGCTTGTATAAGCAGCCGGGAGACCAAGTCCGTGCAGGCGATGTGGTAGCCACTGTTGGCGCCACCGGCGGTCAGGATGAACCCGGGCTTTACTTTGAATTGCGCCGTCTGGGCAAGCCATTCGATCCGTTATCGTGGGCCAGATGAAGCACGAGCCCGCAGCTATTTAATGAGACGCTGAAATTCTTTTAGTTATTTGAAGTCAGAACTCCGTTCGCTCAATCAAGATCAAGAGGCCCCATGTCAGGCAAGCTTAAACAATTCAGTCTGATCGGCATCGGCATCGTTTTCGGTGCCGCGCTGACACTCAACTACCCGGCGATTGCCGACCGCGAACCGGAAGCCTTGCCGATCGAAGATCTGCGCGCGTTCAGTGAAATCTTTGGCAAGATCAAAAGCGACTATGTCGAGCCGGTGGAAGACAAGAAGCTGATCACCGAGGCCATCAACGGCATGTTGACCGGGCTCGACCCGCATTCCTCATATCTTGATGATGAAGCATTCAAGGAACTCCAGGTTGGCACCCAAGGCGAATTCGGTGGCCTCGGCATCGAAGTCGGCATGGAAGATGGCTTCGTCAAAGTTGTCTCACCAATCGAAGACACCCCTGCATTCAAGGCCGGCGTAAAAAGCGGCGATCTGGTGATCAAGTTGGACGACACCCCGGTCAAGGGCATGACCTTGAACGACGCTGTCAAGAAGATGCGCGGCAAGCCAGGTACCGACATCGTGCTGACCATCGTGCGCAAAGGCGAAGGCAAGCCGCTGACGCTGACCTTGACGCGCGCAGTAATCAAGATCAAGAGCGTCAAATACAAATTGGTCGAGCCCAATTACGGCTATGTGCGCATCACCCAGTTCCAGGAGCATTCCGGCGAGAACCTGGTCAGTGCCTTGAAAGACCTGCAAACCCAGAACAAGAACGAAGCGCTGAGTGGCTTGGTACTTGATTTGCGAAATGATCCAGGCGGCCTGCTGAACACCGCAGTATCGGTTTCCGGTGCCTTCCTTAAACCCAACGATCTGGTGGTCTACACAGATGGCCGCACTGAAGACGCCAAAATGCGTCTGACCAACTCGCGCGAAAACTACTTGCGTCCTGGTGAAAGCGACTATCTGAAGACCCTGCCGGAGTGGACCAAAAAGGTACCGATGGTTGTGCTGGTCAATGGTGGCTCCGCCTCGGCTTCTGAAATCGTGGCCGGCGCATTGCAGGATCACAAACGTGCTGTGGTGCTTGGTACGCAGACCTTTGGCAAAGGCTCAGTGCAAACCATTCTGCCGCTCAACAATGGCACCGCCATCAAGCTCACCACCGCGCGTTACTTCACCCCCAACGGCCGCAGCATTCAAGCCAAGGGCATCACCCCGGACATCATTGTCGAAGATGCCACCATTTCGAGTAACGACGGCCCAGGAATGGAAGTTCGCGAGGCCGATCTCGAAAAGCACCTGAGCAACGATCAGGAAGATTTGGGCAAGAAGGAAACCCAGACACAAACCGCGCCAAAAGACACAAAGCCCGTCACCGAAAAGCCGCATACCAAGCCCAAGCTTGAACCCGGCGAGATCGTCAGCAAGAACGACTACCAGTTCAACCAGGCACTGACCTTGCTCAAAGGTTTGTCGCTGCTGCAAAGCCGGAAAGACTAGGGACTGCGGAATGTCGGCCGCTTGCGACATTCAGAAGCGTCGTGAAATCGTCTTCCACCCGCTGCCACCTGGCCAGATTCAGCTAGCGCTGGATCTGCTCGCACAGTTGCCCGGCGTCAAGACCAGTGCACTTGGCCCGCTCAGCCTGCAAATCGAATATTGCATTGCCGATCACTGTCTGGAGGACATCGAAACCTTGCTCTGGGCGCAGGGCCTGCATCTCGAAGGCAGTCTGCTGATCCGAATCAAACGCAACCTGGCGTATTACTGCGAACGCGTGCAACGCGAAAACCTGGGTAAACCGGCACCACTCACCAAGAACTACCCGGCCCACATCGAAGCTTGGACCAAACGACCACATGGCGATCACGACGAAACGCCGGCGGAATGGCGACGCTACAAGTAACCCCCGCCCGTCCTCCTCTGCCATGAACGATGATCAACTGCTGCGCTATTCGCGCCACATTCTGCTCGACCAGATCGGCATCGCCGGACAGGAGAAACTGCTGGCCGCTCATGCTCTGATCATCGGCGCCGGCGGACTTGGCAGCCCGGTTGCGCTGTACCTGGCGGCAGCCGGCGTCGGTCGCATCACGCTGGCGGACGATGACACGGTTGAACTGACCAACCTGCAACGTCAGATCGCCCATGACATGGATAGTCTCGGCGTCAACAAGGCGGACTCGGCTGCCCGGCGCATGCACGAGATGAATCCGGATATCCAGATCAACGCCGTCCAATTGCGCTTGCAAGGGGAAGCGCTTGACGCGGCAGTCGCAGAAGCCGACGTCATCCTCGATTGCAGCGACAACTTTCTGACCCGTCACGCCGTCAACCGTGCTTGCGTGCGGCACCACAAACCGCTGGTCTCAGGTGCGGCAGTGCGTTTTGATGGCCAGATCAGCGTGTTCGACCTGCGCGAGGAGGCTGCAGCGTGCTACGCCTGCCTGTTTCCGGAACATGCGCAGGATGCGGAAATGCGCTGCTCCGAATTCGGCGTATTTGCGCCATTGGTTGGCGTAGTGGGTTCAATTCAGGCGATGGAAGCGCTGAAACTGCTGATTGGCACAGGCAATAGCCTGTCTGGCCGGCTGGTGTTGCATGATGCGTTGAGCGCCGATTGGCGCACCTTGCGACTGAAAAAAGACCCCGGCTGCGAGGTTTGCGGCCAGGCTAGCTGAGCCTTGACCCTCAGCTTTTCGATTTCAGGCGCACGCGGCTGCAACCGGTTCAGCCGCCAGGAAGCATTCGGTGCAGCGTTTGCCGTCGATGAACATCTCGACGTCATATTCATCCACCGCTTGCCGCAACAGATGCTCGAAACGCACCGTATCGGCAACGTCAGCATAGGTTTCCATCCACAACCGAGGTTCATCTCGTTTCTTCAGCAAACGGCCGCTGACGCCTGAACGACAGGCCAGGCGAGACATCATGCTGCGAATTGCGGTTTCGGTATCGTTATCCGCCTGAGTCACTCGATACCAGACGAAAAAACTGTTCAACCTTGAAACAGCAGTTGAACCCGTCCGAGGGCGGGGTGGAGAAGCCGGCTGGCAAGGCGCGGCAACGAGTCATGCCGAGGCATGGCGAGGCGGAGCAACGCAGCGAGACGGCTTCTCCACCCCGACAGTGGGCGGGTAGCGGGCTCACCCAATGGGTGAGCGCCAGAGAAGCGCAAAACATCAGTCAGCATGAGGCCTTACGAGGGTCACGGAGCGGTCAACTGCTGTTTCAAGGTTCAAATCAGGCCACCGGATAAGGCAATGGCCGGAACACCAGCGGTGCACCATCGCGCGCTTTCAAGTGGACATCCCCGGCCTCGACGCAACTGTTGTGGACCACCGCCAGAACGTCGAAACCACCATCCGGTGCGAGCGCGGCGTTGGCGATATGACCCGCAGCCTGATCCTGTAATTCATTACTGAACAACTCATCACCGGCAGCGGCGGCGGCATCGATATGTGCCAGGAACAGACGCCGTTTTACCTTGCCCAGATACTGGCTGCGCGCGACGATTTCCTGACCGGGGTAACAGCCTTTGTTGAAGCTGACGCCGCCAAGCAATTCCATGTTTGCCATCTGTGGCACGAAATGATCCTGCGTTTGCGGCAACACCATCGGCACCCCGCTTTGCACCATCAGCCAATCCCAGACTGGCGCGCCAACCGGCCGGCAGAGGGAGGTCAGTTTTTGCCAGATTGCCGGCGCCGCTTCGGGCTGCACAAAAATATCAAACCGTTGATCGCCCAAGCGCAGGACGAAAGTCTGTTCGCCATGCGCCATGCCCATCAGGCCATCAGGCAGTTCGTAGCCCAGGGTATCGCTCAGCGCCTGGCTGGCGTTCGGGCCATTCACCCCGAGTCGCACCCATTCCGCGCTGGCATCACGCGCCTTCACTTTGCTGCGCAGGATGAACATTGATAACCGCTTCTGGATCGGTTCGCGCAACGAAGCCGGCAACATGACCAGGACATCGTCACCCCGCTTCATCACCAGGAAATTCGCCAGCATGCGTCCCTTGGCGGAAAGATAACCGGCAAACACCGCAGCCTGTTCGGTCAAGCCGCGTAGATCGTTGGTGATTTGGCCATGCAAAAAGGTTTTCGCCTCTTCCCCGGCCAAACCGATCAAACCGAACTGAGACAGGTCGGCGATCACCGTTTGCGCAGCCGCTGCGGCAAGTTCAGCCTTGGCATCTCCAAAATCGGCCACGGTGGCATCAGCAAACACGGCCCCCTGGCTAGTCAGGAATTCGGTCCAGGTCGTCATCGGTCATCCTAGTAAAGGTGTGCAATTCCGCAAATGCGCCCGCAAGCGCGGAATTCAAGGCTGAATCGGCAAGGTCTTGCTGCGATCGCTCAAATCAGGTTGAGCAGACTGACTTGCTGCAGCCTCTCAACGTGCAAGGTATGCAGACGACGGCTGTCGGCGCGCAACACCTGAAAACGGAATGCACCGATTTCGATGCTTTCACCCCGTTTCGGCACACGTCCGAAGGCATGCGTCACCAGACCACCCACGGTATCGAACTCATCATCGGCGAAGTTGGTGCCTAACGCCTGGTTCAGATCGCCAATCTCGGTCTGCGCCTTGACCCGCCAGGCAACGCCATGTTCCTCATCGCCATCTTCGGTCAGGATATTGTCTTCATCCTCGTCGTAATCGTATTCATCCTCGATGTCGCCGACGATCTGCTCCAGCACGTCCTCGATGGTGACCAGTCCGGCAACGCCACCATATTCATCGACAACGATGGCAATGTGATTGCGCGAGGCGCGGAATTCCTTCAAAAGCACGTTGAGCCGCTTCGACTCCGGAATGAAGATCGCCGGCCGCAACTGGTCGCGCAGGTTCAGGTCTTCTTCGGTGAAAGAGCGCAGCAGATCTTTGGCCAACAGGATGCCGATGACATTGTCGCGCTCGCCATCGACAGCCGGAAACCGCGAGTGCGCGGTTTCGATGACATAAGGCAAAAGGTCTTCGCGCGGTTCGTTGATGTCCACCACGACCATTTGCGCACGCGGAATCATGATTTCGCGCACCTGCATTTCCGATACCTGCATAACGCCCTCGATCATCGCCAGCGCATCGGCATCAAGCAGGTTGTTTTCGTAAGCTGCGTGCAGGAGTTCGAGCAACTCCTCGCGGTTGTCCGGCTCACGTGATAGCCAGGAAGTCAGACGTTCAAGAAAACTGGGGCGGGGTAAGTGGCTATCGTCCATTGGTTTAGTCGTCTACTGCTGCGGGGTCGTCATACGGGTCGGAAAACCCTAGTCGCCGCATGATAAAGCTTTCAATTGATTCCATGGTTACGGCTTCCGCATCCGTCTCATGATCATAGCCTTGCAGATGCAACATGCCATGCACCGTCAGATGCGCGAAATGGGCTTCCAGAGTGATGCCTTGCTCCGCCGCCTCACGCGCTACCACCGGTGCGCAAATCACAATGTCGCCGGACAAGCTGCCATGCCCTGCTGTCGCACCATAGGCAAAGGTCAGCACGTTGGTGGCGTAATCCTTGCCGCGATAGTCGCGGTTGAGTGCCAGGCCTTCCGCTTCATCGACGACACGCAATGCCACCTCGGCATCCACCTTCAACGCAGCTTTCGCCCAACGACGAAAATTCGACCGGCGCGGTCGCTCGGACTTCTTGACTGCGAACTGCAGATTCAGATCAAGTTTTGGATCGGACATAGAACGCATCATAAGCATCGACGATGCGAGCAACCAACGGATGCCGCACAACATCGTCATTTCGGAATTCGGTGAAGGCGATGCCTCGCACTTCCTTCAACACCTCACGCGCCTCGATCAGGCCGCATTTCTGGCCGCGTTGCAGATCGATTTGGGTCACGTCGCCGGTAACCACCGCGCGCGAACCGAATCCAATCCGGGTGAGGAACATTTTCATCTGCTCCGGCGTCGTGTTCTGCGCTTCATCCAGGATGATGAACGCATGATTCAGCGTGCGGCCGCGCATGAACGCCAGCGGCGCGATCTCGATGATCTGGCGCTCGAAGGCGCGCGTCACCTTGTCGAAGCCCATCAGGTCATACAACGCGTCATAAAGCGGGCGCAGATAGGGATCGACCTTCTGTACCAGATCGCCGGGCAGGAAGCCCAACCTTTCGCCGGCTTCCACCGCCGGCCGCACCAGCACGATGCGTTTGACCAGATCGCGTTCCAGCGCGTCCACCGCTCCGGCCACCGCAAGATACGTCTTGCCGGTACCAGCCGGGCCGACACCAAAGGTGATATCGAATTCCTGCATCTGGCGGATGTATTGATTTTGTCGTTCGGTACGGCCATGCAAACCGGTACGCCGCGTCATCAATACGGGAATATCTTTTTCCTGGCTCGCCAGCACGGACTTGTGCTCGGTTTCAACCAGCGCCAGCTGAACTTCGTCGATATCCAGCGAATTACGCGCACGCTGATAAAAATCCTGCAACAGCTTGACCGTCTGGCGTGCTTTCTCGCCATCGACCTGAAACACCTCACCGCGCCGGGCGATCGTCACGTTCAGGGCGGTTTCAATCTGGCGCAGGTTTTCGTCCAGCACACCACACAAATTGGCCAGACGGACGTTATCGACGGGGACGAAAGAGACCAGTTCCATCAGCTCAGTTTCGTCATCCAGCGATGACGACCTCACCGCGCAGGCTGTGCGGCATCGCCTGCGTGATGAGGACATCCACCATCTGACCAATCAAGCGCGCCGGTCCGGCAAAGTTGACTATTCGATTGTTGTCAGTGCGGCCGGCAAGTTCGCTGGCATCTTTCTTCGACGGTTTTTCGACCAGCACTTTCTGCACGCTGCCGACCATGCCGGCGCTGATCGCGGCACCCAATTCGTTAAGTCTGGCCTGCAGGCGATACAGCCGCTGCAGCTTCACTTCCTGCGGCGTGTCGTCAGCCATACTTGCTGCCGGCGTGCCGGGGCGCGCGCTGTAGATAAAGCTGAACGAGAAATCAAAGCCGACATCGTCGATCAGCTTCATCGTCGCCTCGAAATCCTCTTCCGTCTCGCCCGGGAAACCGACGATGAAATCGCTTGCCAGACAGATATCCGGCTTCGCCGCTTTCAGTTTGCGCACGATGGACTTGTATTCCAACGCCGAATAACCCCGCTTCATTGCCGCCAGCACCCGATCAGATCCGGACTGCACCGGCAGATGCAGATGCGAGACCAGCTTCGGCAAGCGCGCATGCACATCGATCAAACGCTGGGTGAATTCACGCGGATGCGAAGTGGTATAGCGCATTCGTTCGATACCGGGAATTTCGGAGACCAATTCCAGCAACAACGCGAAATCAGCAATCTCACCGTCATGCATGGCACCACGATAGGCATTGACGTTCTGCCCCAGCAGCGAGACTTCCTTGACACCCTGAGCCGCCAGACCTGCAACTTCAGCCAGTACATCATCCAGTGGCCGTGAGACTTCCTCGCCACGTGTATAAGGCACAACGCAAAAGGTGCAGTATTTGCTGCAGCCTTCCATGATCGAAACAAAAGCGGTGGCACCCTCAACCCGCGCCGGCGGCAGGTGATCGAACTTTTCGATTTCCGGGAACGAGATATCAACCTGGGGGCGGCCGGAAGCACGCCGCTTTTCCATCATCTGCGGCAGGCGATGCAAGGTCTGCGGCCCGAACACGATATCGACATAAGGCGCACGCTGGACGATGGCAGCACCTTCCTGACTGGCGACGCAACCGCCGACTCCAATGATCAGATTGGGATTCTTCTGCTTCAGATGCCGCACCATGCCCAGGTCGGTGAACACTTTTTCCTGGGCTTTTTCACGAACGGAACAGGTATTGAACAGAATGACATCGGCCTCTTCCGCCTTATCGGTCTGCTCATAGCCTTCGCCGTCATCGCCCGACAATGCAAGTACGTCTGCCATCTTGTCAGAGTCGTACTCGTTCATCTGGCAACCAAAGGTGCGGATGAATACTTTGCGGGTCATGCTGGGATAGGCAAGGGGGGTGTGGTGGTGATGGGCGGAATCGAACCGCCGACCTGTGGGTTATGAATCCACCGCTCTAACCGTCTGAGCTACATCACCACGGCGAAAATGAGGCGCGGATTATC